>DATIEI010000214.1:0-14077 GCA_035455845.1 Solirubrobacteraceae bacterium | reverse complement strand
TTCTTCAGGTACGAGACAGCGTAGGCCAGCTGCGACCCGCTGTAGCTGACGTGCAGCGGGAACATCGTCCGGTAGGCGGGGCCGCCGCCGGGGCTGTTCTCACAACCGTTGCTCTGAGCCGTCGAATCGATGAGGCTCGACGATGTCTCACCCGAGCACGCGGCGTTGGCCACAGTCAGGTGCAGCCGCTTGCCGAGCAACGCGGGATATGCAACGAAGCTCGAGGCGTCCCCGTAGTTCGGAGCCGGCACGACCTGCTGCTCTTCGTAACCGAACGTGACCGAGTCGCCGAGGGCCAGATACCCCGACCCCTTGGTGATCGCGGTGTGCGGCGTGATGCTCGGTTTCTTGGGCTTGTGCCTGTGCTTCTTGGCCAGCGCAGTGCCGCTCATGGCGAACAGCAGGCCCAGTGCGAAGACGATGACCAGCGCGGCTTTCAGCCCCCGCCGCGTTCCTCCGACAGCACCGTTCATACGTTTCCTCTCTCTCCCCACGCTGCTGGTTCGCGCGCGTCCGGCCGAGCCGCGCGCCCGATTGCGGCGCCGATCCTATACCCGGAATGTGACCGACGTGTTATCGCCGGGCTAGGCCGACGTGATTAGAATCCGCCCGTCTCGACCGACCTTTCGATCCAACGCAGGGATGATGACCGGGGCGTCGTGCTCGCGCTCTTTGGAGAGTTGGACGTGGTCTCCGCGCCCACGCTCGAGCAGACGCTGAGCGAGGTCCTCGGGCAGCCGCATGCCCGCGTGATGCTTGACCTCAACGGCCTGC
This sequence comes from Solirubrobacteraceae bacterium, assembly GCA_035455845.1. Classification (GTDB taxonomy): domain Bacteria; phylum Actinomycetota; class Thermoleophilia; order Solirubrobacterales; family Solirubrobacteraceae; genus Palsa-465. The sequence goes on along the minus strand of DATIEI010000214.1, from coordinate 13,303 downwards.
GCTTCGTGGACAGCGCCGGGGTCAGCGTGCTGATCAAGGCCAAGCAACGGGCCGAGAGCCATGGCCGGACACTCGTACTCCGCCGGCCCACCGCCCAGCTCGAGCGCGTGTTCGCGCTGGTCGGCCTCGCCGATTGGCTCGAGATCGAGGACTGAGTCGGGGCGGGCATACTGTGCTCGACGTGACCTACGTCGAGCACCTGGTCTCATCGCCGCTGGTGTCCTGCACGTGGGAGCAGCGGAGCGACGCGCACGACGAGCAGCGCGTCGTGCCCGACGCCTGCGTCGATCTCGTCTGGTCGGGGCGTCGGCTGACCATCGCCGGACCGGACACCCGGGCTCGACTCGTGGCCCTGGATCCCGGGACGCGCATGGTGGGCGTGCGCCTGCGACCCGGAGTGGCCGGTGCGGTGCTGGGCCGGCCCGCCACCGAGCTCTGCGACGAGGCACCCGATGCCCACGAGGTGCTGGGTCGCGAGGCGACCGAGGCGCTGCTCGCCGCGCTTCACGCCGGCGGCGATCCGCACGCGATCCTCCGCCGCGCGGTCGAGCTTCGTGCCGAGCGCACGCCCGATCCGCTGGTGCTCGCCGCGATCGCCGCGCTCGATCGCCCCGACGCCCGGGTCGCCGAGGTCGCCGACGAGCTCGGGCTGAGCGCACGCCAGCTCCAGCGCCGCGTCGCCGACGCGGTCGGCTACGGCCCGAAGGTGCTGGCCCGGATCCTCCGTTTCCGCCGTCTCCAGGCCGTCGCCGCCAGGCCATCCGCCCCCGCCCTCGCCGAACTCGCCCTCGACGCCGGCTACGCCGATCAGGCCCACATGACCGCCGAGGTCACCCGCCTGGCCGGCCTCTCACCTGTCCGATTTCTCAAAGACCGCACGCCAACGGCAGCCTAGGCTGCCCGGCATGCCAATAGACCGCGCCGCCGCCGAGACGTTCATCTGGAAGACCGCGAGGCTGCTCGACCGCCACCGCTACGCGATGCTGTTCGAGGACGGCCCCGCCGAGCTGGTGATCAACGCGCTCCGCGGCTACCAGAACCCCGACGGCGGCTTCGGCCACGCGCTCGAGCCCGATGTGCGCTGCCCGAGCAGTCAGCCGTCGCCGACGCTCTCTGCGCTCGAGATCCTGGCCGAATCCGGGGCGGCGAACGGCGAGCTGGCCCAGGCCGCACGCGGATGGGTCGGGCGGATCGCGGCGCCCGACGGCTCCGTCCCGTCGGCCCTGCCTGACTTCGAGCGCTACGCGCACGCACCCTGGTACACCGCAGAGCCCGGATCCATGCTGACGCTCGCTCTGGTCGCCGCCTGCCACGATGGCGGCGCGACCGACGGCGCCTGGCTCGAGCGCGCCACCGCCTGGTGCTGGCGCTCGATCGAGACCAGAGAACAAGCGGCCGGCTACTGGCTGAAGTTCGCGCTGGCGTTCCTCGACGCGGTGCCCGACGAGGAACGGGCGCGCGCCGCGATCGCCGCCCTGGCCGGCCGCGTTGATCCCTCGGCCGTCGTGCCGGTCGGCGGCACGGAGGGAGAGGCGCTGCGTCCCCTCGATCTCTCTCCCCGGCCGGGCAGCCGTTCGCGCGCGCTCGTCACCGAGGCGCAGATCGAGGCTCACCTCGACGCGGTCGAATCAGAGCAGCAGGAAGACGGCGGCTGGATGTTCGACTGGCTCGCCTGGTCGCTCGCCCAGACCGCAGATTGGCGCGGGATCGTCACGGTCCGCGCACTCAGCTGGCTGCGCGCCAACGGCCGCGCGGTCTAGGCACCGCCTGTGTAGAAAGCGAGCGTGCGCTCCGCCGCGGCCGTGGCGTCCGCGGGATCCGCACCGGCCGCGATTGCGGCCTCGCACCAGCCGCGGCTGCTCAGCGCGATGAACCGACGGCCCTCGTCGGAGGCTGGGAAGGCTGCACCCGCCTCCCGGTCTACGGCCGCGCCGGTGCTCAGGTGCCGCGTGAGCCCGAGCAGCGCGAGGTCCCAGCCAATTCCCACCGCGCCCGGCCCGAACTGCTCCCAGTGCTCGCCCACGTGCGCGGTGTGCTCGAGCTCGAATCGCGTCCCGCCGCCGGGCTCCTCACTCAGCCGCAGCTCGATCCAGCTCACGTTGCCGCCGTACTCCCACGTGGCCGTGAAGCGCTGAGGCGGCTCGCATCGCTCGATCAACCCACCCGCATTGCCCTCGACCTGATACCGACCGCCCTCGTGCAGCTCGCCCGAGACAGGCAGGAACCACCGCGGAATCCGCTCCGGATTCGTGCAGGCGTCCCATACGTCCGCGACCGGCGCGTCATACGCGCGCGTGATCTTCACGGTTCGTGCCTCGCCGGCGCGGAACACGCCGCTACCGACCCGCCGCGTGGTCGCGTTGATCTGCTCGGTGCCGTCAAGCATCCGCTCACCTCTCCTTCGATCGCATAGCCTGTCCCGATCCCGGCCGCTGCCGGCGCTTGCCGCGCGCGAGCTCGGTCTCGAGCGCCGCGAGATGCGGCGTCCAGTAGCGGCGGAAGCGCTCGAGCCAGGCGTCGACCTCGCGCAACGGCTCCGGACTCACCGCGTAGAGGCGTCGCGCCCCGTCGGGCCGCACGCTGGCGAAGCCCGCGTCGCGGAGCACTCTGAGGTGGGCCGACACCCCAGGCTGGGAGATCCCGAACTCTTCCTGCACGACGGCGGCGACAGCGCCCGCGGTCCGCTCGCCGTCGACCAGCAACTCGAGGATCCGCCGCCTGACCGGATCGCCCAGGACGTCGAACGCGTGCATCGGCACGCGATCTTATCAAGCAGCGTTTATATAAATCAAGCGCTAATCAAGAAGGAGCGACACCCAGCGTCTGGCACAGGAATTCGTGCTCGGCGCCGAGAGCGACGTCGGCCACGCTCATCGGCAGCGACACGAACCCGTGCGGCGCCTCGGTCCAGATCCTCAGCTCGGTGGGATGACCCGCGTGCCGCCAGCGGGCCTCCATGAACAGCGTGTCGTCGAGCAGCGGGTCCTGGGTGCCAATCGTGAAGATCGCCGGCGGCATGTCGGTGAGATCCGCGAACAATGGTGAGATGTCGGGATCCCGGCGCGCCTCGCGGTCGTGGGCCGGGAGGAACTGGTCGCTGAACCACATCATGATCGGCCCCGAGAGCACCAGGTTGCGCTCGCCCCAGAGGCGCTGGCTCGGGGTCATGGACAGGTCGAAGCAGCCGTACTGGAGGACCGCGGCGCCGAATGCGCCGGTGATCCCGTGACGATCGCGGAGCCGCAGCAAGGTCGCGGCGGCCAGCTGCCCTCCGGCCGAATCGCCCCCGATGCCACGCGGTCCGGAGGCGCCCAGGGCGGCCTCCCCTTCCTCGCCGGTCAGCCAAAGAGCCGCCGCCTCGCAGTCGTCCGGCCCGGCCGGATAGGGGTTCTCGGGCGACAGCCGGTACTCCACGCTGACCACCGTCAGCCCGGTCTCCCGGGCCAGGCGCTGGAGGCGAACGTCCTGACCGTCGCTCTCCCCGAGAGTCCAGCCGCCGCCGTGCAGATGCAGGAAGGTGCCTTTCGGCTCTCCCGCGGGAGCAATGATCCGCAGCGGAACTACGCCGCGAGGCCCGTCGATCTCGATCACGCGCGCCTCCGGCACGTACACGGGCGCGGGGAATATGCCACGGCCTTCGCGCCGGGCTTGACGGCTCTCCGCCGGCGGCACCGTGTTGACCGGCGGTATGGTGGCGAGCAGCTGCTCGAGCTCCGCGTTGAACGCGCGAGTCTCGGCGAGCAGGGTGTCGGGATCGGGGGTGCTCATGGGATTCGGCGGGCAGCGACTGTACCCGGTCTCAAGCCACTTGACATCTATCCGGCGCGCTGGGTAGCGTGTCGCCAGCGTTCGCGTGGTAGACGGATTGTGCGGCTTGCGAACAATCCGGCTCAAGTAGCAGGCGCATTCGGACGACAACCTAAGTAGTTCGGCTCTTCAAAGCCAGGTGTTCAGCTGTGGTGCCGGCCCGGCGGCTGGGGCTGAAAATGCTCGCCGCCGGGGCACCACGGTTGGGCGTGATCCGCCCCCCGGGTACAGTCGTGCCCCATGCTCGATCTGAAGGCCTATCTCGAGCGGCTCGGGCTCTCCGGCCGCCCCGGTCTAGCCGAGCTGCATCGCGCGCACGTCACCTCGATCCCGTTCGAGAACCTCGATCCACGGCGTGGCATCCCGGTGTCGCTGGCACCCGAGGATCTCGAGCGCAAGCTGGTCGAAGGGCGCCGCGGGGGCTACTGCTTCGAGCAGAATCTGCTCCTGAAGGCGGGGTTCGAGGCGTTCGGCGCTCGCGTCGAGCCGATGCTGGCCCGCGTCCGGGTCGGGTCCTCGCCGGGCAACCCCCGTCCCCGCACACATCTGGTGCTGCGCGTGCACGCCGATGGTGCAACCTGGCACGCCGACGCCGGCCTTGGTCACGGCACCCTGCTCGAACCGATCCCGTTTGGGCCGGGAGGTCCGTACACCCAGTCGGGGTGGCAGTTCCGGGTGGCGGAGGAGAACGACGCTCTCGTCCTTCAGACCGCCCAGGATGGGGAATGGATCGATCTATACGGGTTCGTGCCCGAGCCTGTCCCGTTCGTCGACATCGAGACCAGCAACTGGTTCACCAGCACCCACCCTCGGTCTCCGTTCGTGACCGGCCTGATCGTGAGCGCCCAGCGCCCGGACGGCGCCCGCGTCTCGCTCAGTGACTGGCAAGGGCTTTCGCTGCGAGAGGAGACCCCGGCCGGCGGCTCGACCCGTCCCGTCGAGCCGGACGAGGTCCGCGAGCTGATCGAGCAGCGTTTCGGACTGCGCGGCTTCGATGGCTAGCGATGGGCTAACCGTGGCCGTGACCGGCCCGACCGGCACGTTCGGATTCGGGCTGATGCCCCTGCTCCAGGCCGAGGAGCGGGTCGAGCGGATCGTCGGGATCGCCCGCCGGCCGTTCGACCCCGCGGCGCACGGCTGGAGCAAGATGGAGTATCGCCGCGGGGATGTCCGCGACCCGGACGCATTGCGCGAGGCGTTCGCCGAGGCGGACGTGGTCGTCCACCTGGCCTTCATGATCACCGGGACGGCCTCGCGGCAGACGATCCGGGCCATCAACGTCGAGGGCACGGTCGGCGCGTTCTCGGCCGCGGCCGCCGCCCGGGCCAAGCGGTTCGTCTACGCATCGTCGGTGGCCGCCTACGGCTTCCATCCCGACAACCCGATCGGGATGACCGAGGATTGGCCAACCCGCCCGGCCGCCCGGCTGTTCTATGCCCAGGAGAAGGCCGAGCTCGAGCGGCTGCTCCGCGATCAGGCGCAGAAGCATCCCGACATCGGCCTGTACCTGCTCCGGCCGCCGATCGTGCTCGGGCCGCACGCCGTCGGCGCCAAGAATGTCCTTCCCGGTCCGGTCGCGGCCGCCGCTGGGCGGATGCTCGAGCTGGCTAAGCGTCTTGGAGTGCCGCTCCCGGTCCCCGCTCCGGACCTGCCCATGCAATTCATCCACGAGGACGACGTCGGTCAAGCCCTGCTGGCCTGCGTGGTGGGCGCCGGAGCACCGGGCGCGTACAACATCGCCGCCGACGGGGTGCTCACGGCCGCCGACGTCGTCCGCGAGCTTGGCCTCACACCGGTGCCCGTACCGGCCGAGCTGGCGAGCGGTGCGGCGCGAGCCGCCGCGAGCCTCCCAGCGCTGCCGTTCCTCCCGCCGGTCGCCGAGTGGGTGGAGGCGGCCGCCCATCCCGCGATCATGGACACGACCAAGGCCAAGCGCGAGCTCGGGTGGCAGCCGAAGCACTCGGCGCTCGAGGCACTGCGCGACACCCTGCCGCACTAGTGCCGGGTGCGATGGACACGGGCTCCCGGTTGCGGGACACTCTCTGAGTGCTCGGACCCGGAGCGCGCCGGCATCGATTGGCAAGGACCCTGAACGCGGCCTACGCCGAGGGTCTGCTGAGCGATCGAACGCTGGCCCACCGTCTGGACGCGCTGTTCGCCGGCGGGCTGATCGATCCCGCCGGTCTGGTCGGCGACCTGACCCGGCGCAGGACGCGCCGGCCGCGAGGCGAGAGCATCCTGGCCACCGCGACCTCGCTGCTGCGCCGGCTCTGGGGCGGCGCCCCGGCAACCTCGGAGGATCCGCGCATCCTGCTCGCACTGGACTGGACCGGTGGGTGCGAGGAGCTGGTGATCGGACGCCACCCCAGCTGCGACGTCGTCGTGGCCGACGAGACCGTGTCCCGCCGGCACGCCCAGCTCACCTTCCGCGACGGCGGGTGGATCCTCCAGGATCTTCACTCGACCAACGGCACCCGGCTGAACGGCCAGTTCGTGGGCCGCTGTCGGCTGCGTCCCGGCGATCACCTGGGACTCGGCCACCAGGTCCTCCAGGTCGACTGAGCGGACCAGCGCCGGTGGTAGCCTCGGCCGCAGAATGAGCCTTCTGATCTACCTGATCATCCTGGCCGTCTCGGGGCTGTTCGTGGGCGCGCTGGCGCGGCTGTCGCTACCCGGCTCGGACCCGATGACAATCCCCGAGACGATCATCCTCGGCCTGGCGGGGAACTTCATCGCGGGAATCATCGTGTGGCTCGTCTGGGGCCACAACGTGCCCGGCCTGGTGCTCTCGGTGGCGTGCTCGAGCGCGATCCTGTATTTCGTCCGCCGCTCCCGAGGCGGCGGCCTGGCGCGCCCACACGGCTAGACACCACCACGCCGGCATCCAGCGGCACGTCGACCGACACGTAGCCACCCGCCGGATCGTGCATTCGCTGGCAGTAGGGCACCTGCTCCGGATCGCCCTCGCTCAGATCGGCGATCACCAGCGCCCCGGTCGACAGCGCGGGCTCGGCGAGATCGAGGACCGCCAGGTACAGGTTGTTCCAGCCGTCGAGGAACAGCAGGTCGACCTCGCCCACGTCTCGCAACGTCTCAAGCGCATCTCCGTCGCGCAGATCGACCAGATCGTCCAACCCGGCCGCAGCCAGGTTCCGTCGGGCGATCTCGGCCTTCTCGGGCTCGAGCTCGGTGGTGATCACCCTGGCGTCGCCGAGGTCGCGCGCTGCCGCCGCGAGGTGGATGGTCGAGTACCCGAGCGAGGCGCCGAACTCGACGATGGTGCCGACGCCGCGGGCCATGGCCAGCACGTACAGGAGCTCCCCGACATCCGGCTTGATCGACAGCGGGGCGAGCCCGTACACCGCCCCGCGCTCGCGACCGTACACGCGCCTGCCGAGCTGCTGCTCGTGCGCGCGCATGCGGGCAACCGCCGCCGGGTCTTCGTCCTCGGACTGTCGGCGCAGCCGTTCCAGCACCCGCCGCACCGGCTCTGACCGGAGCGATGACGTCAAGCTATCGAAATGTCGGCGGCGCCTGACGGCGGCGCCTTATTGGAAGATCTCGGTGGTGCAGTCCCCTCCGGGCAGGTGGATCTCGTGCGGGCGCGCCCCGTCGGCCTGCTCGTGGAAGTCGACGAAGAAGTCCGGGTCGAGCTGATAGGTCCCGTCGGACTGGCGCTCGAGTTTGGTCAGCCACCCCTCGATCCCCGGATAGAACTGGTTGTCCCAGGTCGAGAACAGCGAGTTCGTGACGTACAGCCGATCGCCGTCGAGCGAGTTCTGGATCATCTGCGGTCCGCCGTTCAGTGGCCCGCGGGCCTTGGGGTGACCGCCGTCGCGGCCCAGGAGACCGCCGAGCCACACCTGCGACTTGAGCTGCGGGTCGGTGGGATCGGAGACGTCGTAGTGGCGGACGTCGCCGTGCAGCCAGTTCGAGAAGAACAGGTCCTTGTCGTCGAGCGAGAGCACCAGGTCGGTGATCAGCCCGGGAACGCCGCCCTCGAGCGGCCAGCCCTGGAGCTCCTCGTTGCCCACGTCGATCACCTTGCCGGTCGACCAGGTGCCGTTGTCCCGGCTGAACCGGATGATGTTGCTCGACAGCGTCGCCCCGACGAATCCCTGGGCGGAGTCGGGATCGTGCTGCCAGCGGATCTCGAGCGGGATCCAGCCCTCGTCGCCGAGGTCGATCGTCTGCACCTTGGCGCGCTTCTCGAGGTCCCAGAAGTGCAGCTTGCGCCCGTATTTGCCGGCGGCCACGTCGGCGGGATTGAACCCGTCCTTGAACGTGTTGGGCGCCCCCCACTCGCTCGAGATCAGCGTGTTCTGGCGCGGCTGGTACCAGAAGTCGTACATGAACTCGATGCCGTCGGCGTCGCGCTCCCAGCGCTCGGCGATCGAGAAGTCGCGCGCGTCGAGCACCGCGAAGCCTCCCGGCGTGTTGCCGTCGGCATCGCCGAGCATCGAGATCGTGACAATGTCGCCGGGCATGCAGTGCACGGTGTGCGGAGCGCTCAGGCCAAGCTTCTCCTTGATCTCCTCGCCCTCGATCACGTTCTTGATCCGCGGCGCGCGCGGCTCGGATATGTCGATGATGTGGATCCGGGACGACCGCAGTCCGGGAACGACCATCGTGTCGCGCTGAAGCTGTGAGTGGCACGCCGAGGAGCACGCGTTCCATCCGAAGTGGTGCAGCTCGTCGCCTACATTGGGCATATCGGTGCGGTGGACTATCTGACCGTATGTATCCGAGCCCGGGTCGACGTCCACCACCGCTATGAAGTCCGGCTTGTTGATCCCGGTGCCCTCGTACAGCGACGCAACGTACACGTAGCGCTCCGGCGGCTGCTGGCGCGCCACCTCCGGCGATGCGTAGCCGGGCCCGTTGTGCTCGTGATCGCTGTGACTCATCGGCGGGCTCCTCCTGTTCGCTGCCTGGTTGAGGGCAGCTTAAAGCTCAGCGCATCAAGATGCAGCGACCGCCGGCACCAGCGCGCTCCGCTCGGCCAGATGCGCTCCGACCTTGCGCTTGACTCGCTGCAGGGCATTGTCGACGGTCTTGCAGTCGCAGCCGATCCGTCGCCCGACCTCCTCGTAGGAATGGCCGTCGAGGTAGAGGGCAAGCACGCGCGACTCGAGTTCTGAGAGCGCGGTCGAGATACACGCCACCAGTGCCCGCAGCTCCTCGGAGCTGATCACCTGGTTGACCGGGTCGTGAACCGGCGAGCCCGGAATGACCTCTTCCAGGGTCGGCTCACCCTCGCCCGCCGTCGTGGGCGAGCTCGAGAACGACACGTACTGGTTGAGCGGGGTGTGCTTGTTGCGGGTGGCGGTCTTGACCGCGGTGATGATCTGACGGGTGATGCAGAGCTCGGCGAAGTTCCGGAAGCTCGACTCCCGGTCGGTCCGGTAGTCCCGAACCGCCTTGTACAGCCCCACCAGACCCTCCTGGATCAAATCGTCGGCGTCGCCGCCGGCCAGGAAGTACGACGAGGCCTTCAGACGCACGAATCCGTAGTAGCGGCGGACGATGCAGTCGTACGCCGCGGCGTTGCCCTGCTTGGCCAGCGCGATCAGATACCCATCCTCAACCTGAAGTTGAGGGTGAGAATACGGAGAAAGTCGAGCCACGAATATCCCTTCCCGACCCTGCCGAAGGCGAAGAGGTCCGAAGTCGTGGCGCACCCCTCCCGGTGGCGCCGATTGTGTATATGAATCGGGAGTAACAGCGAACCTAAAGCTTTACTCCACCCTTATTCTCCCGGGCGGCAGGGTGACATAGCACCGCTCGGATGTCAAGCGGCATGCTTCAGGGCGCGTCCCCATCGGGTGCCGGGCTTTTCGGATCCGTTTCGATGGGCCGTGGGCCGCAAGACGCGAGGCACCCGAGTGGGGACACACCCCTCCGCCGCTCTGATTGGCCTCGCTCAGGCCGCGGGCAGGAGTTCGGGACCGTCCGGACCGTCGCGGACCTCCCAGCCTTGGGCGCGGATCTCGTCGCGTAGGCGGTCGGCCTCGGCGAAGTCGCGGGCGGCACGAGCCTGTTCGCGGGCGTCGCGGAGTTCGATCACCTCGGCCGGAACGTCGGCTTCGGCCACGTCGAGCAGGTTGTCGAGGCCGAGCACGGAGAGCATGTCTCGGAGGTCGGCGTCGCCGGAGCCCGCCGCTGCCCGGTTGGCCTCGCGGACCCAGTCGAACGCCGCGGCCAGGGCCTCCGGAGTGTTGAAGTCGTCGGCCAGCGCGTCAAAGAACCGCTCGTGCAGCGGCGCCGACCAGTCCGGGGAGGGGCCGGGCGTGAGACGCCGGGCGGCTTCCCGGAACCGATCGACCCGCGCCCCCGCCTCGGTCAGCCGCTCGTCGTCGAACTCCACCGGCTTGCGGTAGTCGCTCCCGACGAAGTACATGATCAGCGCATCGCGTCCGTGGGCGTCCAAGGCCTGGTGGAGCAAGAAGATGTTCCCTACCGACTTGGACATCTTGGTCTCGTCCAGGCGGATCATTCCGTTGTGGACCCACAGCCGGGCGAGCGGCGCGTCGCGCGCGGCGGTGGTCTGAGCGGCCTCGTTCTCGTGGTGAGGGAAGATCAGGTCGACCCCGCCGCCGTGGATTTCGAATCCCACGCCGAGCAGCTTCTCGGCCATCGCCGAGCACTCGATGTGCCAGCCCGGCCGCCCCCGCCCCCACGGAGCATCCCAAGCGGTGTCCTCGCCGGGCTTCTGCGCCTTCCACAGCGCGAAGTCGGCCGGGTCGCGCTTTCGCTCGGCGCCCTCCACGCCCTCGCCCTGGTCTAGATCGTCCACGTGGCGGTGGGACAGCTCTCCATATTCCGGGTAGCTGCGCACCGAGAAGTACACATCTCCCTCTACCGCGTAGGCATGACCCCCCTCGATCAGCGTCTCGATCAACTCGATGATCTCGGCCATCGTCGCGCTGGCCAGGGGCTCGTGGTCGGGCCGGCCGAGACCGAGACGGTCTGTGTCAGCCACGTACGCGTCGATCATGTCCTGGGCCAGTTGCTCGCTGCCCACGCCGGCGGTCTGCGCGGCCGCGTAAATCTTGTCGTTGACGTCCGTTATGTTCGTAACGAATGTGACGTTGTAGCCCTCATGGACAAACAGGCGCTTGAGCAGGGAGAAGACCACGTAGGGACGGGCGTTGCCCACGTGGATCCGGCCGTACACGGTCGGCCCGCACGCGTAGATGCCCACGAGACCGCCCGGGCGCGGCTGCACCGGGAGCACCTTCCCGGTGCGGGTGTCGTGCAGGGAAATGGTTCTTCCCATAGTCCGGCAACCCTAGCGCCAGCCGGCTCGTCCGGCCGGGGCGGACGGTAGGGTGCCGCCCGTGGCTGGGAGGCCTGCACACATCGAGCGGTTGCGCATCGTCGACGAGGCTTTTCGCTCCCTTCCCGACCGCTACCTGGGCGCCGATCCGGGCTTCGACGCCACGTACAAGATCACGCTGGGCGACCTCGGGCACACGTGGGAGGTTCGTTGCACGAGCCGGGCCGCGCGCGTGCGCAAGGGCGGAACCCGCCGAGCGCCCGACGTGACCATGTCGACCGACTCCGACACGTGGATGCGGCTGCGTCGCGGCGAGTTCTCGGGTATCGAGGCCTTCCAGCGCCGGCTGCTCGCCGTGCGCGGCAACCTGGATCATGCGATCGCCTTCGAGGGGATGTTCAGGCTGGTCGGCGGCCGCCCGCCGCTGCTCGAGATCCACGACATCCCGGTCGGCCGTCACCGGATCTCGACCCTGACCATGGGCCAGGGCCCCGATGTTCTGCTCCTGCACGGGCTCGGCGGCACGCGAGCGTCGCTGTTCGAGACCGCGGCGACGCTGAGCGGCTCCTACCGCGTGCACGTTCCCGACCTGCCGGGGTTCGGCTCCTCGGGCAAGCCGAGGCTCGGCGCCTACAACGCGCACTGGTTCGCCGAGATCATGCTCGGCCTGCTCGACCAGCTCGAGGTCGACCGCACCCACGTGGTCGGCAACTCGATGGGCGGACGGATCGCCATCGAGCTCGGTCTGGTGGCACCCGAGCGCGTTCGCGCGCTGGGGCTGCTGTGCCCGGCGGTGGCCTGGATCAAGCGCGGCCTTCACCCGGTCGTGCGGCTGCTGCGCCCAGAGTTCGGCCTGCTGCCCCACGCGTTCCGTCGCTCCACGGTTGCGGCCCAGTTCTGGTCGATGTTCCATGACCGCGACCTGATCGACCCCGCCGTGGCCGACCTGGTGGTCGACGAGTTCCAGCGCATCTATCACACCGCCGGCGCGCGCTTCGCGCTGCTGGCCAGCGCCCGCAACATCTATCTCGAGGCCCCTTTCGGGCGAGGCGGGTTCTACCGCCGGTTGTCCGAGCTCCAGGCGCCCGCGCTGTTCGTGTGGGGCAGCCACGATCGGCTCGTGCCATCGGGGTTCTCGCGCCACGTGCGCCAGTGGCTGCCCCACGCCGAGCAGGTGACAATCGACGGGTGCGGGCACGTACCCCAGGTGGAGCTGCCGGAGGAGACCAACGCGCTCCTGCTCGACTTCTTCGCCCGCACCGAGCGGACGGAGAGCGTGCCGAGGATCGTCGCCGCCGGCTCCGAGGCGGCCTGAGCCTGACAATCTTCTCCCTATGAGTCAGGCCCACGCGACCAGATCCGCCAGCCGGAACGGTCACGAGCCTGACGCGGCGATTCCGTCCGAGGAACCGACCACCCCGCCGCTGCTCCGCCGCGCCTGGCGAGAGCTCGGCGGCCTCGTGCAGCGGCGCATCCCCCGGGCCGACCTCGACGAGCGCGACCCCGACTACATCCGCGAGCAGCTCCCGCTGTTCTGGCTGTTTTCGAGCCTGTGGTTCCGGGGCGAGGTGCGGGGCCTGGGCAATGTCCCGGACGACGGGCCGGTGCTGCTGGTCGGCAACCACTCGGGCGGGAACATGATCCCCGACACGATGGTGTTCACGGTCGCGTTCAGCACCTACTTTGGGGTTGAGAGACCCTTCTACCAGCTCGCCCACAACCTGGTGCTCTCACTCCCCGGCCTGAGCTGGCTGCGCAAGTTCGGAACGGTGGCCGCCTCGCCCGCGAACGCCCGCAAGGCGCTTTCCTCGGGTGCCGCCCTGCTCGTCTATCCCGGCGGCGACTACGAGGTCCATCGCCCCAGCTGGCAGAGCAGCCGGGTCGACTTCGGGGGGCGCAAGGGCTTCCTGCGCCTGGCCCTCGAGCAGAACGTACCGATCGTGCCCGTGGTGGCCATCGGAGGCCAGGAGACCGCACTGTTCCTGAGCCGGGGTGAGCGCCTGGCCCGCCTGCTCGCCCTCGACCGCATGTTTCGGTTGAAGGTCCTGCCGATCTCGATCTCGCTGCCGTGGATCATCAACGTCGGCGATCTCGGGCATATCCCATTGCCGGCCAAGATCACGATCGAGACGCTGCCGGCCATCGACCTGCGCGCAGAGTTCGGTCCCGACCCCAACCTCGACGACGTCTACGACCACCTGATCCGCCTGATGCAGG
>DATIEI010000213.1:0-10255 GCA_035455845.1 Solirubrobacteraceae bacterium | reverse complement strand
GCAGCACGTTCACGGCGAATCGGAAGGTGCTCATCGGCCGATCACGTCCTCCGCGAGATAGCGATCGAAGCTGGCGCCGGTGATCCGCTCGAATGCCTCGACATAGCGGGACCGCGTGCCGGCGACGACGTCCGGGGGGAGCTCCGGGCCTGGTGCCGTCCTGTCCCACGGCTGGGTGAGCAGCCAGTCGCGCACGAACTGCTTGTCGAAGCTCGGCTGCGAGCGGCCGGGCTCGTACTCGTCGGCCGGCCAGAAACGCGACGAGTCCGGCGTGCACACCTCGTCGCCCAGCGTCAACACGCCATCCGAGTCCAGGCCGAATTCGAACTTGGTGTCGGCCAGGATGATCCCGTGCTCGCGCGCGTGGTCGGCCGCCGCCCGATACACGGCGATCGATACGTCGCGCAGGCGCCCGGCGAGGTCGCGATCGCCGACCAGCGAGGCCGTGGCCTCGAAGTCGATCGCCTCGTCGTGCCCGACCTCGGCCTTGGTCGACGGGGTGTAGATCGGCTCCGGCAGCTGGTCGGACTCGCGCAGGCCCGGCGGCAACTCGATGCCCGAGACCGTTCCGGTCCGCTGATAGTCCTTCCAGCCCGATCCGGTGATGTAGCCCCGGACCACGCACTCGACCGGGAGCATTTCGAGCTTGCGGACGAGCATCCCGCGGCCGCGGACCTCGTCCGGGACGCCATCGCTCACCGACAGCATGTGGTTGGGGACGATGTCGGCCGTCCGCTCGAACCAAAAAGTGGAGAGTCCAGTCAGCACCGCGCCCTTGTCCGGGATCGGCGTCGGGTGCACGACGTCGTAGGTCGAGATCCGGTCCGAGGCGACGATCAGCAGCGTCCGATCGCGCCCCTCGTAGATCTCGCGTACCTTGCCCGAAGCGATCAGGGGCAGGTCGGCTAGGGCGCTCACTGGGCCGATCCTAGCAACGGCCACGGCGGCGCTACCGGGGCCGATCTAGCTCTTTGCGGCCAATAGACTCGCCGCGCACGGGGCCGTCGTGCCCGGCATGAAGATGCTGTCGATCACGTAGACCTCGTACGCGTTCGGCGGAGCCACGAAGTCCTCCAAAGTGCCGCCGCTGTCGAAGAACTGGCTGTCAGGCCCCGCGTCGGCGATCTGCTGTGAGGTGCCTGCGGTCAGCTGCGAGCCGAACACCTCGCTGTTCGAGGTCGTCGAGACGACGTCGACTTCGGCATCGAACGTGCCACCACCGTCGTCGTTGCAGGTGAGGCTGACCGTGAACGGCCCGAAGCTGGCCATCTGCACGGTCTGCCCTCCGCTCGCCGTGACCAGGCCGCTTGAGGCGACGCTCGAGGAGCCGAGCGCGTAAGCGCTGGCGGGATGGCCGCCCAACTCATCCGCGTTGCCCGCGGTCTTGGCCCTGGGGACTTCGCCGAGCGAGCTCACCTTGATCTGCTTGCTGCTCACCGTGTCATTGCGCAGGCGATCACCGGACAGCGAGTGCTTCTTGATCAGCGAATCGCCGCTGACCAACCTCCCGGCGGCAAACGCGGTTCCTGATGCGGCGACGACCAAGGCGATGACTGCCACCACCATCGCCGCCGACGGCCTGCGCCGCGTGAATTGCCTCATCGTCCGCCTCCCTTCAATTGCTGGGGACTCCCGACGAGACCCATGTGGGCGGACGCTACCGCAGGGGAAACGCCCGCCCGTTAAGAAACCGTGGGATTAGGGCGCCCACCTGTCAGAGGGCGGGCAGCACCGGACTGTCGACCGCCGCCACGATCTCCCGGCGGGCGGCCAGAGTGGACAGGAGGAGCGCGGTGTCGGCGATGGCCACCCCCGTGAGGTGCTCGGTGCGCGCCTCGAAGTCGCGGACGATGGCGGTCAGCGCTGTCTCGAACCGACCGGCGTCGCGATCCGCGAGTGCCGCGATCGCGTCGCCCGTCCGCGCGAACGCCTCGCCCCCCGCAAGCATCGTCTCCGCGCTCGCGCGAGCCTCAGCGTCGTCACCCAGGACCAGCGCCGCCAGCGCCCGCGCATACGCGGCGGTCACCGACTCCGGGTCGGCGCCGGCCAGCGCCCCGCGCGCATACGAGGCCTCCTCCTCGCCGCCTCCGGCCAATACTGCCGACTTGAGCATGCCGACCAGCCGGCCGTAGGCGCTCGGCGGCGCCTCCTCCCACGACTGCCGGTACAGATCGGACGCCTCGGCGAAGGCAACTCGCGCGGCCTCGCGATCTCCGGAGAGCAGGGCCTGCTGTGCCGCTCCGTCCCGCTCCACCGCCGCCGTCATCAGCTCCTGGTGCTTGTGAGGAGGCACGGGCAGCGCAAATCGTAGACCGACCCGCTATCCATTAGCGCGATGGCGACCGGGAATCCGTTCAGCAACAAGGTGTCCTTGGTCACCGGCGCGAGCGGCGGAATCGGGCAGGCGGTCGCACGCCGGCTGGCTGCCGAGGGCGCCTCGGTGGCGCTCGCCTACGGCGCCAACGCCAAGCCCGCGCAGAAGCTCGCCGATGAACTGGCCACGCAAGGAGGTCACGCGGTGGCCGTGGGCGCCGACCTGCGCCGCGCCGACGCCGCGGCCGAGCTGCTGGCCGAGGTCGAGCCGCAACTTGGCTCAGTCGACATCCTGGTTGCGGCGGCCGGCCTGGGGCGACAGCAGACGCTCGAGGAGGTCTCGATCGAGGACTTCGACGAGATGCTCGCGGTGAACCTCCGGGCACCCTTCGTGCTCGCACAGAAGACATTGCCGGGGATGCGCGCCCGGGGATTCGGGCGCCTCCTGTTCGTCTCCTCGGTGGCCGCGTTCACCGGCGGGATCGTGGGCCCCCACTACGCGGCGTCCAAGGCGGGGCTGCACGGACTGACGCACTTCCTGGCCAGCCGCGTGGCGGGCGAGGGCGTGACCGTGAATGCGATCGCGCCGGCGCTGATCACCGACACCGGGATGTTGCCCGGCGAGCCCGACGAGCTGCGCGCGCGGGTGCCGGTCGGTCGCCTGGGTCAGCCCGATGAGGTTGCGGACCTCGCCCTGGCCATGCTGCGCAATCCGTACCTGACCAACCAGGTGGTGTCGCTCGACGGCGGGATGTACCCGCGCTGATTCCTACGCGGGCGAGATCACGCGGGGTGCGCTGATCGCGTCGAGCCGGGCGATGATCTCGTCGGCATGGCGCACGAACTCGTGGTAGTCGAAGATCGCGTCGAGGTCGAGGCCGGCACCCGCGGTGTCAGCCGCGAGCAGCTCGCGCATGTTCACGCGGGAGTCGAGCGCCTCCTGGGCCACGCGCTGCACAACGCGGTACGCGTCATCGCGGCTCAGACCTGACTCGACCAGCGCCAGCAGCACGCGCTGGGAGAACAGCGCACCGCGGGTGAGCTCGAGGTTCTCGCGCATTCGCTCGGCGTCCACGACCATCCCCTCGACGAGCGCCAGGACGCGCCGCTGGAGATGGTCAAGGAGGATCGTCGAGTCCGGCAGGATGACCCGCTCGACCGAGGAGTGGGAGATGTCGCGCTCGTGCCACAGCGCGACGTCCTCCAGCGCAGCCATGGCGTTACCTCTGAGCACCCGGGCGAGTCCGACCACCTGCTCGGACTTGATCGGGTTGCGCTTGTGGGGCATCGCGCTCGAACCCTTCTGACCACGGCCAAACGGCTCACGCACCTCACCCACCTCGGTCCGGGCCAGGTGGCGCAACTCGGTGGCGAAGCGCTCCATGCCGGCGCCGGCCAGCGCGATCGCGGCGAGTAGCTCGGCGTGGCGGTCGCGGGGGACGACCTGGGTCGAGACCGGCTCGCGAGGCAGGCCGAGCCGGGCCAGGACCCGCTCCTCGAACGCGGGCGAGGTGGCCGAGTACGTCCCCACCGCGCCGGAGATCGCACCCACCGCAGCCTGCTGGAACGCGCGGGTCAGTCGCTCGGCGTTGCGGCTGGCCTCGAAGGCGAAACCGGCCAGCTTGATTCCGAACGTGGTGGGCTCGGCATGGATGCCATGGGTCCGGCCCACGCACAGGGTGTGAGCATGCTCGCGCGCGGCGTTCGCGAGCGCCTCGACCAACCGCCTCGAGTCGGGCAGGATCAGCTCCCCCACGCGGCGCAGTTGCAGCGCCAGCCCCGTGTCGAGCACGTCACTCGAGGTGAGGCCGTGGTGGATCCAGCGCCCGGCCGGTCCGGCCGAGGCGCCGAGCACGTCGACGAAGGCGGCCGTGTCGTGGTCGGTGACCCGCTCGCGCTCGGCGATCGCCTCGACCGTGAACGTCGCCGCCCGAATCGCGTCGAGCTCCGAGGCGGTCGGGCCGGTCATCTCCTCGCAGGCCGCCACCTCCACCTCGCGCATCGCCTCGAAGTGGGCGTGCTCGGACCACGCCTCGGCCAACTCGGGACGGGTGTAGCGCGGAATCACGGGTTTCGAGCGTAGCGAGCGGCGCGGCAGCCATTAGCCGCCGGCCAGGCCCACCGCCTTGACCGCGAGCATCACGAGCGCGACCACCATGTAGACGGCGAGGGCGACGAGCGCCGCGTGGCGCCGAGCGGATAAGCGCGGACGCGAGAGGAGGGCCGCCGGTGGCATCGTCCATCGCTCCTTAGGGACCTCCGGAGCCCCGTCAGCCGGACTCACGAGCGACGACCGGGAGCGCACCGCGTTCGCCCCCATGCCCACGAGCACCGCGGCCAAGACCGCCGCGCCGATCACCAGGAGCGTCTCGACGTCGACCGACGGCAGCAACGTCGTGAGCGTGAGGATGAGCGACAGGAGCATGAGCACAGCGACGATCACGGTGGCCAGCAGCTTGAGCCACGGCGGGTTGGTCCAGGGGCCCAGCACTTCGGGGTCGTTGCAGAGCATCAGCAGGAACAGCGTGGTCATCGGCAGCACGATCCCGCAGAGCGCCTGCACGGCCTCGGTGATCACCCCGAGCGGCGCCCCGGGGATCAGCACGATGCCTGCCGCGGCCAGGATCACCACGGTGAACACCGCGTAGAACCGCGGGGCCGCGAGGAAGCTGCGATGCAGCGAGCCGCGCATCCCGAACACGTCGCCGACCACGTAGCTGGTGGCCAGCGTCACCGCGCCGGCACCGATCAGCGAGGCGTTCAAGAGGATGACCGCGAAGAACGTCCCGGCTACCGAGCCGATCGTGTGATCGAGCGCGTGAGCCACCCCACCCGCGTCGGTGAAGCGGCCGAAGTAACGCGTCCCCTCGAGCGCAAAGGCGGTCGCGCAGATCAGTGCGCCGGCCCCGAGTACAACCACCGTCGCACCGAGCAGCGTGTCGATCCGTTCGTAGTTGATCCAGCGCGGGGTGATCCGCTTGTCGACGATGTTCGACTGCTGGAAGAACAGCTGCCAGGGGGCTACCGTGGTGCCGACGATCGCGATCAAGAGCAGCACCGCATTCGAGGTGGCGCCCCCGTGGATACCCGGCACGAACACGTTCCGGACGATCGGCCCGGCGTGCGGATGGCTGAGGAAGAACAGCGGTATCACCAGCAGGTTCGCGAACGCGAACAGGAACATCGATCGCTCCCACACCCGGAAGCTGCCGCTGGTCGTGACCGCCACGAGCGCCGCCGCGGCGAGCGGGACCGACACCCCCGGCGAGACGCCGAAGTACTCAAGCGCGAGGCTGACCCCGATGAACTCGGTGACGATGATCAGGAAGTTCTGGAGCAGCAGGAACGACGACTCGAACCATCCCCAGAGCCGGCCGTAGCGCTCGACGATCAGCCGCGCGTGGCCCACCCCGGTGACTGCTCCGAGGCGCACGACCATCTCCTGGTTGACCACCAGCACCGGGATGAGCAGCAGGAGGACCCACAGCAGGCTGGTGCCGTAGTTCTGTCCGGCCTGGGCGTAGGTGGCGACCCCGCCGGCGTCGTTGTCCCCGACCATCACGATCAGCCCGGGACCGATGATCGCCAGCAGCGCGAGGAGCCGGGAGCGCAGGCCCCGGTGGGCGTCATCCCCGTGGATCGTGCCGAACGCGCCCCGGATGTCCGCGGCAGGCGCGGCGTCGGCAGGCTCGAGCACGATCTGCTCGCGCTGTGTCGGAGCGTTGCTCGCCATCTGCTCGACCTCCTTTCGCCTGTCCACCGCGTCGCCGCGGGCGGGCCGGAGGCCGCTCAGATTCCCGGCTTACACCCCGGGTGAGACGGCGCGCACGACGCCGGCCGCGACCCTGCTACTTCGCGGTAACTCGTCGCCGTCTAAGTGTCCGTCGTACTGACTCATCGCGACATCGATGGTATCTGCTCCACTATGCCGTTCCACCCATGACAGCCGACTCCAACCACATGGGCGACTGGCGCGCGCTCATCCACGAGCTTGCGGCCTTCGACCGGGCATCCGCCTCCGAGGGCGAACGCCGCGCCGCCGAGCTGATCGCGGCGCGGCTGCGGGACCTCGGATGCCGAGTCACGGTCGAAGAGGAGCGCGCGCACGGCGGCTACTGGTGGCCGATCGGGCTGGTCAACGCCGTCGCAGCGGGCGCCGCCGTATACGCGCTGCGGCGGCGCACGCTCGGCGCGCGAGCCATCGCCGCTGCGCTCGCCGGGATCGGCGCCGCCGCCCTGTGGGACGACCTCGGTCACGGCCAGCGCTGGTTCCGCCGCGCGCTGCTGCCGCATCGCTCGACCTGGAACGTAGTGGCCGAGGCCGGCGACCCGGCCGCCGAACGGACCGTGGTGCTGATTGGACATCACGACGCCGCCCACTCCGGGCTCATCTTCCATCCCGCGCTGCCGCGGATCCCGCTCTGGCTGGCCCCGCGCCTGCATGCGCGCGCGGGGACAAGCTTCCCGCTGCTGTATGCGGTGTGGCTGGGACCGGTGATGGTTTGCGCGGGCTCACTGATCGGTTTCCGGCGCCTGATCGGCGCCGGCACGGCGCTGGCCGCCGGGGCGACCACCGCGATGGCCGACATCGGGATGCGCTCGGTGGTGCCCGGCGCCAACGACAACCTGGCCGCGGTGGGCGCGCTTGTGGCCACCGCCGCGGCGCTCCGCGACCAGCCGCTCGAGGGGATCCGCGTCCTCCTCGTGTCGACCGGCTCGGAGGAGTCGTTCTCCGAGGGCATGCAGGGCTTCGGCCACCGCCACTTCCCCGAGCTTCACCCCGACCGGACCGAGATGGTCTGCCTCGAGTGCCTGGGCGGACCGACGCTGGTCGTGGTCGAGGGGGAGGGCATGCTGCGCATGCGCGACTACCCGTCCGACATGCGCGAGGCGCTCGCCCGCGCCGCCGCCGACGCCGGCATCCCGATCACGCGCGGGCTGCGCACGACCGCCGCCACGGACGCGATCATCCCGCTGCGCGCCGGCTACCGAGTGGCCACGCTTGCCTCGGTCGACGAGACCAAGCTGCCCATGAACTACCACTGGCCGTCGGACCGGCCCGAGAACTTGCACTGGCGGACGATCGAGCAGGCGATCGCGGTGTGCGTTCAGTTCCTGCGCGCGCGGGGCGCTTAGTCCCGGGCCACGCCAGCCCGCCGGCGCCACTCCTCGGGCACGAGCAGCTCGAGCACGTCGTCGACCGAGATGATCCCGATCGGACGGCCCTCGCCATCGAGCACCGGCATCGCGATCAGGTTGTAGTCGCTCATCAGCTGCGCCACCTCGGGCACCTCGGCCTCGGGCAGCACGCTGGGCTTCGAGGCGTCGACGAGGTCGGACGCGCGAGCCTGCGGATCCGCCCGCACCAGGTCGGCCAGCGACACCGTCCCCAGCAGCTTGCCGTCAGCGTCGATCACGCACACGATCGAGACATGCTGCTCGCCCAGATCGGTGCCTCGCACCCGCTCCAGGGCCTGACCGGCCGTCGCCTCGCCCGGCACCGACACGAAGTCGGGGTTCATCATCCCGCCGGCGGTCGAGGGGTTGTGGGTGAGCAGCGAGCGGAGCTTGGCCTGCTGCGCGGGCGGCATCCGGCTGAGGATGGGCAGCCGGCGCTCCTGCTCGAGCTCCAGCAGCAAGTCGGCCGCATCGTCGGAGGCCATGCGGGCCAGCACGGCGGCCGCCTCCTCGTCGGAGCGCTCGCGCAGGAACTCGACCTGGTGCTCGTCGTCGAGCTCCTCGAACACATCGGCCTCGAGCTCCTTGTCCTGGCCCACCGCCGCGAGGATCTCCCCGCCCTCCTCGTGCGAGGCGGCCTCGACCAGGTCGGCGATCTGCGCCGGATGCAGGCGAATCAGCCGGCGCGCCGCCATCTTCAGCCGCGAGGTCGGAACGTGCCCCACGAACGGCTCGATGTCCTGCCAGGGCACGAACTGCCGGTGCTCTGAGTCGTGCCCGCGGAACCGGCGCGGCAACAGGCGCCACATGCGGGGGCGCAGGCTCGGGTCGATTCCGGCCACCCGCCACGTCCCGTCCTCGCCGTGCACGAGCTCGACCTCGTGCGCGGTGACCAGACGGGCCGTGTCGACGTTGATCACGCTGCGATCGAGCATGTCGGCCCGCAGCAGGACCTCGCCGGGCCGGCGCTCGAACTGGGCCAGATCGAGCTTCGTGGTCGAGGTCTTGACCGAGTACGGCCCCAGCTCCTCGACATGCTTCATCAGCACGAACAGCTCCCGCCCGCCGATGCGTGCGGTCAGCCCGATCACGGTGGCGGCGCCGTCGTCCAGACGGGCTACGACGTCATCGACCTTCCCGAGCCGATCGCCCGCCGAATCGAGCAGCGGGCTTCCGGCCAATGATGAGAGATGCGCGATTTCGGGCATCGATCCCGACCCCGAAATCTAGCGCGCGACGATCAGCACTCCAGAATGCGAGACGCCAGCACGGCGGCGTTGCGCGCGTTGTCCACGCCCACACAGGCCACCGGCACGCCGGGCGGCATCTGAGCGATCGACAGCAGCGCGTCGAGCCCGCCGGCCACGGAAGTCCGGCTGGTGAGCGGGACCCCAAGCACCGGGAGGTCGGTGTGCGCGGCGACCACGCCCGGGAGGGCGGCGGACAGGCCGGCGCCGGCGATGATCACCCGCAGGCCCCGCATGCGCGCGTTGCGTGCGTAGTCCGCGACCTTGTCGGGCTCGCGGTGAGCCGACATGACCCGGACCTCGCAACGGATCCCGCGCTCGATCAGCTCCTTCTCGGCCGCCTCCATGCGCTCGAGATCGCTCTTGGAGCCCATCACGATCCCGACCAGCGGCGCGTCGACCTCGAGCTCCTCGAGCTCAGCTATCGGCTCGGTGACCGTCTCCGTCTCCGGTACGGGGCGCGGGAAATCGGTCACGAGCGGTCGCCGACGCCGAGCGGTTGGACCACGCGGAGCGCGATGTCGCGCCGCATCTGCTTGCCGTCGAACTCGATCATGTCGGCGGCAGCATATGCGGCCTCGCGGGCGGACGCCGCGTCGGGCCCGAGCCCGGTCACGTTCATCACCCGCCCGCCGGCGGTCACGACCTCGCCATCTGCGTTCAGCGCGGTGCCCGCATGCGTCACGTGGGCTCCGGCCGGGACCCGATCGAGGCCGCGGATCACGTCCCCGCTCGAGGAGGACGCCGGGTAGCCGGCGCTGGCCAGCACCACGCTCACAGCCATTTGAGGCGACCACTCGAGCTCGACACCGGCCAGACCACCCGGCACGGTGGACGCCTCCAGCGCGCTCAGCAGGTCAGAGCGCAGCCGCGGCAGCAGGGCCTGGGTCTCGGGGTCGCCGAAACGCACGTTGAACTCGAGCACGCGCGGTCCCTCGGCGGTCATCATCAGCCCGGCGTACAGCATCCCCTGGAACGCGATGCCCCGCCGGGCCAGCTCGTCGAGAACCGGCTGGTGGACGGCTTGGCAGATCTCGCGCGCCCGCGCGTCGTCGACGGCGGGCACCGGCGAGTAGGAGCCCATGCCGCCGGTGTTCGGTCCCAGGTCGCCGTCGTAGATCCGCTTGTAGTCCTGCGCGGAGGCCAGTGGCACCGCCCGCTCCCCGTCGCACAGCGCGAGCAGCGAGAGCTCCTCGCCCTCGAGGCACTCCTCGACCACGACCTGCGTCGTGTCGAATCGCCGCTCGACGAGCAGCGCGTGCAGAGCCTCGCGAGCCTCGTCCTCGCTCAAGGCGATGATCACGCCCTTGCCCGCGGCCAGGCCATCCGCCTTGATGACGACGGGCGCTCCGAACTGCGCCAGCGCCGCCATTGCCGCGGCTGCAGTGCCAGTACGAACATAGCGGGCGGTCGGAATGTCGTTCGCCTCGCACAGATCCTTGGTGAATCCCTTCGATCCTTCGAGCTGGGCAGCCGCGGCGTTTGGCCCGAAGACGGCAAACCCCGCCTGTCGAAGG
>DATIEI010000212.1:0-2961 GCA_035455845.1 Solirubrobacteraceae bacterium | reverse complement strand
CATTTGACCACTTGCCGCGGCTTCCTCAGCGAGTGCCGCGAGCGCCCGCGAGCGCCGGTTGCGGTAGTCGTCGCGCAGCTCGACCAGCCAGTCACCGGCATCGAGGCCCTCGAGCAGCTCACCCCGCCAAAGCCCGAGCGCCTCGACCGTCCTTCCTGCTTCGAGCAGCGCTGTGAATCGCCTCGCGTCGACGTCGAGCTCCGGAGAGTCGATCAGTCCGATCTGATCGCGCGTCGTCAAGAGCGCGCGCTCGGCGGCGTCGCCGAGCGCGCGGCGAAGATCGACCAGCGCCACCCGGAGGCTGCCGCGGGCGCTCTCGTCCAGCACATCCGGCCACAGCTCGGCCGCGACCGTCGAGCGCGCGTGCGCCCCGGGGTGAATGGCAAGCCATCCCAACAGGAGCCTCGCCGGGCGCCCGACCGGTGGCGAGAGCGGCCGCTCGTCCTGCTCGAGAGCAAGGCGTCCCAGCACCGCGATGCGCAACATCGGCCCACTGTATCCGCGCCGATCACGGGTCTCGGCGGGAATCACGAGCCATTAGCGGTCGATTAGCGCTCGCCGGTGAAGCTGCCCCTCGGAATCTCGAACCCGAACCAAGGAGGCAGTCAGATGGCGGCAACACAGACAATCGACGAGGCGGCGGTCGAGGCCTTCGTGGGCCGCGCACTGGGCGATCTCGGCGGCGCGATGACGACCCTGTCCTGCGCGCTTGGCGACCGCCTCGGGCTGTTCAAAGCCCTCGGCGCCGATGGCCCGGTGAGCAGTGAGGACCTGGCGGCACGGCTCGAGCTCAACGAGCGGTACGTACGCGAATGGCTCCGCGGGATGACCGCCGCCGGCTACCTCGAGTACGAGCCGGACAACCAGCACTTCTCGCTGCCGGCCGAGCACGCGCCCGTACTGGCCCACGAGACCGGACCGGTGTTCTTCGGAGGCGTCTATCAGGAGCTGGTCGGATCGCTCGCCGCCCTGGAGCGGGTCACCCACGCCTTCCGCGCCGGAGGCGGCGCTCCCCAGGAGGCATACCCGTCGGACCTCTGGGAGGGCATGGAACGATTCACCGCCGGCTGGTTCGAGAACCTGTTGCTGAGCGAGTGGCTGCCGGCGGTGCCCGATGTCCGCGCGAAGCTCGAGCGCGGGGCCACCGTGGCGGACGTCGGCTGCGGCGCCGGCCGCGCGTTGATCAAGCTCGCCGGGGAATTCCCGAACTCGAGCTGCAGCGGTTACGACGCGTTCGAAGGGCAGCTCGCCCGGGCCCGCCAGAACGCCGTCTCCGCTGAGGTCGGAGACCGGGTCACGTTCGAGCGTCGCGACGTCGCCGCCGAGGGGCTGCCCGAGCGCTTCGACCTGATCACGACGTTCGACGTGGTCCACGACGCCGTCGACCCGCTCGCGTTGTTGAAGGCGATCCGCGCCGGACTCGAGCCCGGCGGCACGTACCTGCTACTCGAGATCAACTGCGCCGATCACGCACACGAGAACCAAGGTCCGATCGCGCAGGTTCTTTACGGATTTAGCGTCTTGTACTGCATGACCAGCTCACTCGCGCACGACGGCGCGGGGCTCGGTACCTGCGGGCTGCCCGAATCCAGCATCCGCGCGCTCGCCGCCGAGGCCGGCTTCGGGACCGTCACCCGCGTGGCCGAGAACCCGTTCAACGTCCTGTACGCCCTCACCAACTGAAAGTGAAGACAGCCCGGTCGCGTTTCCTAGTCTCCCGCCCGGCTCCAGTCCGGGGGCTCGTACACGCCGCCGGGGACACCGCCGATGCAGAGCACGCGCAGCCCGTCCGGGCCGGAGGACAGGACCCGGTCTGTCCCGGCGTCGACCCGGACCACGTGCTCGGCGTCGAGGGGCAGGGAGGTGCCGTCGATGTCGACCGAGCCTGAGCCGCGCAGCGCGACGTACAGCTCCTGCTGACCTGACTCGGACTCGTCGTGCGAGGTGGTCGAGTAGTCGGGCGGGAGGTCCATGATGTTGGCCCCGAACGCGGTGATGTCGAGCCCGGCGCGCACGAGTTTGGCGAAGCCGTCCCACAGGGTCGGGAGCTCGTCGATTGATTTGGCCGAGTAGCCGGTCATGGTGCGGGTCATGATGCCACCAGGCCGATGTTGCGGGCGATGATCGCCATCGTCCGGTCGTGTTCCTCGGCCGGGCTGATTTCGATGAGCTCGACCGGCTCGAGGGTCTGGACGAAGTGGCCGGGCCGGAGGTGGTATGCCTCGCCGGCGCGGACGACCTCTTCGGGCGCATCGGTGTAGGTGACGCGGAACGAGCCCTTGAACAGGTAGCCCCAGTGGTCGCACTGGCAGCGATCGTCAGGGAGCCCTTTGAACGGTGACTCGTCAGGCGGGAACTGCGCCGGCATCGACTCGAACGCGATGTGCATCTCACCGGCGTCGGCCTGGCGGCCCTCGTACTCGCCGAAGACCATCGGTTCCAGCTCATCCCTGGACACGTGCATGGAGAAATCTCCCTTCGTTGGTGGTGGATGCCGCCGCGGCGCGGCGGCGGGTGAGGAGAAGTAGCAGACAGGCGATGCCGATCGCGGCGGGTCCCAGTCCCGCGGCGAGGAGTGCAGCGCGGGAGCCGAGCGCGCCGACCACGACGCCACCGAGCACCAGCGCTCCGAGCTCGGCGCCGTTGCGCGCGCCGTTGTAGGCGGCGAAGACGCGGCCGCGCAGCGCCTCGGGCGTTCGCTCATGGATCAACGTGCGGAGCAGGACGTTCTTGACCCCGTGGGCCATCCCGCCGAACGTGAAGGCGATCAGTGCCATCCATAGGACCGTGGACAGGGCCCCGCCGGCGATGCCGAATCCCTGGAGGACGACGGCGACCAGCGCGCCGGTCGCCAACTGCGCCCCGGTGACGCGGTGGGCCAGCCCGGCCGAGCCGGCCGCCATGCCGAGCGTCCAGGAGGTCAACAGCAGCCCGTACGCGAGGCTGCCCGCCCCGAGCACG
>DATIEI010000211.1:0-5375 GCA_035455845.1 Solirubrobacteraceae bacterium | reverse complement strand
GCCCCGGTGATCTCGCTGGGATCGTTCGTACTCGGCGCGGGGGCCGGCGGGCTGCTCGGATCGAACCTGGGTGACCGGCATCGCGCTCACGTCAGCGCGGCCTTGACCGTGCAGGCGGCGTTGATCGCGTGCGCCTCGGTTCTCGCAGCGACCTTGCATGTCCACGCGGGCTCGGCGTCAAGAAACGTGGTGATCGGCCTGCTCGCATTCGCGATGGGCGTGCAGACCGCCACCGCACGGCGGCTCGCAGTGCCCGACCTCCCGACCACAGTCGTCACCCAGACATTGACCGGTCTCGCCGCCGACTCTCGGTTGTTCGGCGCCTCGGGGCAGGGCACCGTCCGGCGCGCCTCCGCTGTCACCGCGCTACTCGCCGGAGCCGTGACGGGAGCGCTCCTGGTGAAGGCAAGCGTGGCATTGGCGCTCGCTGGCGCCGGCGGGCTCGCGCTCCTCATCCAGGGTGTCTACCTGCCGGCAGCGCGCCGGTGAGGTAGCGTCCGCTCAGGATCATGAGCACTGAGTGGCCGTCGGTCAACTATGCAGACTGGAGCGCGACGTGCGACACGCTGCACGCCCACACCCAGGTGCTCGGCAAGCTCGCGGCCGTGCTCGCGCCGCCGGAGCCTCAGTTTCAGCACGTCGCCCTGCGCCTCACCGCGCGGGGCTGGGAGACCGCGCCGTTGCCGGCGCCCGACGGGTCCGGCGCGTTCGTCGCCACGATCGACCTGCGCACGCACGAGGTGCTGATCGAGCACACCGATGGGACCGTGTGGCAAACGCCCCTCGCCCCGGATCGTCCGGTCGGCGACGTGACGCGGGCGGTGCTCGAGGCGGTGCGCGAGCTTGCCGGCCCGGTCGAGATCAACCCGGCGCCGCAGGAGGTGCCGTGGAGCGTCCCGCTCGACCAGGACGACGAGCACGCCCATTACGACCCCGGCCAGGTGAAGGCGTACTTCGCGGCGGCGACGCAGGCGGCGCTCGTGCTGGCCGCCTTCCGCGCTCCGTATCGCGGGCGCTCCACCGCGGTGAACGCGTGGTGGGGGTCGTTCGATCTGGCCGTGAACCTGTTCTCGGGGGAGCCGGCCGAGCCCCCGGCCGCCGACTACATCATGCGCAACGCGATGGACGCCGAGGAGGTCGCCGTGGGCTGGTGGCCGGGTGACGGGCGATACGCGAAGGCTGCGTTCTACGCCTACGCCCACCCGGCCCACGACGGATTCGCCGGCGCGGACATGTCGCCCGGCCGCTGGGACGCCGCACTCGGCGAGTACGTGCTCGACTGGGACGACGTCCGCGCCAGCGCCGATCCGCACGCCGTCGCGCTCGACTTTGCCCGCGGGGTGTTCCGTCACGCCTGCACGATGTGCGATTGGGATCCGGCGCTGAGCGCCAGCGCGGAGGGAAGCCCGCCGCCGCTGGCGTAGCAACCGGTGAGACAGGCCCTTACGCGGCCAGGCGACGGCGCGCCTTCTGGACGGACGGCAGCGCGGCCTTGGCCTTCGCCAGCGGACGGGCACGCACGTCCACGCTCGCCGGCTTCGCCGCGATCGTGATCTCTTCGCCAGTGGCCGGATTGCGGCCGGTGCGCTTCTTGGTCGCAGGCTTCACGCGAACGGTCAGCTGGACGATTCCCCCGATCCGGACCTTCTC
The DNA here is from genome assembly GCA_035455845.1 of Solirubrobacteraceae bacterium. Classification (GTDB taxonomy): domain Bacteria; phylum Actinomycetota; class Thermoleophilia; order Solirubrobacterales; family Solirubrobacteraceae; genus Palsa-465. Next base: position 3,725 of record DATIEI010000211.1, on the reverse strand, counting down.
GGCGTTCCCGAGCTGCTCGAGCACGATCTCGTCGAGGGCCTCCAGAGCCCGCTTGGCTTCGGCCTTGCTCATGTCTGCTCGGTCGGCGACCGCGGTCACCAGCTGGGCCTGTGTCAACGGCACGGCACTCCTCCTGGGTCGAAAATAGTTGAGTGGATTCAATAGGGCCCGGCGGACGGACAGGCGATTTTGTCGCCCGTTGGCCACGGTTTCGTACCTAACCTCGGCCCTCCACGCGGGGCAACAGGCCGCACATAGTCGCGCATCAGAGAAATCGATGCATGATAAGTAGGCCGACATAGCCGTGCCGGGGATGGTCAAACGCCTCCGGAACCGTGGCCAGGACCTCGAAGCCGAGCGATCCCCAGAGCGATACCGCGGCCTCATTGGTCTCGACGACCGCATTGAACTGGATGGCCCGGAACCCGCTCTCGCGTGCCCAGTCGATCACGTGCTCGCCAAGCGCCCGCCCCGCTCCCTGCCCGGCTCGGTCGGGGTCGACCATGAAGCTCGCTGACGCCACGTGCGATCCCGGACCGCCGCGATTGGCGTACATGTTCGCGGTCCCGACGACGCTGCCGGCGGCGTCGGTCGCCACCACGGTGCGCCCGGGGGGACCGATCATCCACATCCGCCGCCCCTCGGCCTCGTTCATCTCGCGGTCGTAGGCGTACGTCTCCCCGGCCGCCACGATCCGACGGAAGAAGGGCCAGATGGCCTCCCAGTCCTCGGGTCGCGCGTCGCGGATCGTCAAACGCCGGCCGGGCTTCGCCGGGCCCGGGCGACTTGCGCGGCCGTCTTCTGAAGCTGGCGCTCGGGCGTGATCCGCACGACGTTCCAGGCCAGTCCCACCCGCTCCAGGCCCGAGATGAACAGCCCGGAGAGGTCGAGCTCCCACCAGCGTAGCCCGTGGTAGGCCGAGCGCGGGAACGCGTGATGGTTGTGATGCCAGGACTCCCCGAGTGAGAACACGGCCAGCCAGGCCACGTTCGTCGAGTGGTCCTCGATGTCGAAACGCCGGCGACCGAAGAAGTGGCAGATCGAGTTCACCGACCAGGTCACATGGTGGACCAGGAAGATCCGGACCAGACCGCCCCAGATGTAGCCGCGCAGCGCTCCCCCGAGCGTGAAGCCGTGCAGGACGAAGCCGGCCACGGTCGGGACGGCCAATGAAACCACCACCAACCACGGGAACCGCCGCCCGATCTGCCGCATCCGCTTGTCCTCGTACAACTCGCCGGCGTAGCGCTTCCAATCCGCCTGGCCCTGCGTCTCGAGCAGCCAGCCGGTGTGGGCGTGCCAGAGACCGGCCAGCCCGCTCCCATGGCCGACATGCGGGCTGTGCGGGTCGCCCTCCTTGTCGGCATGAGCGTGGTGCTTGCGGTGGTCGGCCACCCAGTCCAGCACCGAGCCCTCGACGGCCAGCGAGCCCATCACCGCGAACGTGCGCTCGAGCCACGGATAGGTCTGGAACGCGCGATGGGTGAGCAGCCGGTGGAAGCCGACCGTGATCCCCACGGCCGTGATCATGTACATCGCGGCGAGGATCCCCAGGTCGGTCCAGTCCACGGCGCGGTTCCAGAGCAGAACGATTGCCGCGAGCACGCCGGCGAAGGGGACCACCACGCCGGCCAGGTTTGCGATGCGCTCAGTGCGGGTCATGTCGTCTCAGCTTCCCACGAGTCGTCGGGTGCCAACCACCACTGGTGAGTACAAACCCCCCGTCTGGCGGGACGTTACACGTAGTTTTCCCGCGCGTCTGCGATCGGTTCCAGGCATGATTGGCCCCGATGCGCGATGAAGTACGCCTGCCCGGCGTGATCACGATCGAGCATACGTTCGAGATCCCGCTCGACCACGATGCCGACTCGAGCGAGCGGATCACCGTGTTCGCTCGCGAGCTTGCCCACCCCGACGGTCGCGACCGCCCGTTTCTCGTGTACTTCCAGGGCGGTCCTGGGTTCGAGGCGGTCCGCCCGACCCGTAACCCGAGCAGTCCGGGCTGGGTGGACCGCGCGCTTAAGGAGTTCCGCGTGCTGCTGCTGGACCAGCGCGGCACCGGGCGCTCGTCCCCGATCGGCACGCTCCCCGGGCGCTCGCCCACCGAGCAGGCCGAGTACCTCGCCCACTTCCGGGCCGATGCGATCGTGCGGGACGCCGAGTGGATCCGCCGCGCGCTCGATGTCGAGCGCTGGAGCGTGCTCGGTCAGAGCTTCGGCGGGTTTTGCGTCACCACCTATCTGTCGCTCGCCCCCGACCGGCTGCGCGAGGCGCTGCTCACCGGCGGTCTCCCCGTCCTCGGTCCCCGCATCGACGAGGTCTACGCCCACACCTATGCCCGCACGCTCGACCGAACTCGCCGCTACTACGAGCGCTACCCGGCCGACCGCGACCGGGTCCGGCGGATTCACGACCTCGTCGCGAACGGCGAGCTGACGCTTCCATCCGGCGATCGCCTCACGTGGCGGCGCTTTCGCCAGCTGGGCCAGATGCTCGGGATGAGCGACGGCGCCGAGCAGCTGCACTACTTGCTCGAGCTCCCGCCTACCTCGCCGGGATTCCTGCACGACGTTGCCGACCCCGTTTCGTTCGCTCGCAATCCGATCTACGCCGTGCTCCACGAGGCCTCCTGGGCCGACGGCGGCAGCACATGCTGGTCGGCCGAACGCATGCTGCCGTCGGAGTACGAAGCCCCGGAGCTGTTCACCGGCGAGCACGTGTACCCGTGGATGTTCGAGGACTACAAGGGGCTGGCGCCGCTGCGCGACGCCGCGGAGCTCCTCGCCGAGCGGGAATGGCCGCGTCTGTATGACGAGGATGTGCTCGCGAGCAACGAGGTACCGGTGGCCGCGGCGATCTACGTGAACGACATGTACGTCGAGCGCGCGTTCTCCGAGGAGACCGCCGCGCGGATCCGCGGCGCTCGTACCTGGATCACCAACGAGTACGAGCACAACGGTCTGCGGGCGGACGGGGAGCGGATCCTCGGCCGATTGATCGACCTGGCACGTGGCCCCGCGTGAGCAGCCGGCCGACCGTCGTCGTCCAGCTGAGCGATCCCCACATCGGCGCCAGGTGGGCGGAAGGTGATCCGGTGGCCGGCCTGGCCACCGCGGTCGCCTCGATCCGCCGGCTACGCCCCGCGCCCGATGCGCTGGTGCTCACGGGCGACCTCGCCGACAACCTGGCCGATTCGGAGTACGCCCAGGTTCTGGCCTCGGTGGAGGGCATCGACGCACCCTGCTATGCGCTGCCCGGCAACCACGACGACCGCGACGGGTTGCGACGGCACTTTGGCGTTCCAGGCGACTCGGGTACGCCGGTCCAGTACGCGGTCGAGCTCGGTGCGCTGCGGCTCCTGATGCTCGACAGCACCCGCCCCGGCGCCGACTCCGGCGAATTCGGCGCTGCCCGGCTCGCCTGGCTCGAGGACGCGCTGTCGGCCGATCCGCGTACGCCCACGCTGCTCGCGATGCACCACCCGCCGCTCGTCACGCACGTGCCGGGACTCGATGCCCTCGCGCTCGCCGCCGGCGACCGGGCGGCGCTTGCCGATGTCGTCCGTGGTCATCCGAACGTGATGCTGATCATCGCCGGCCACGTGCACCGGGCGATCTCGGGAGAGCTCGCGGGCCGTCGCGTACTCAGCGCTCCGAGCACATACATCGGATTCGAGCTCGACATCACGGCCGAGCAGATCGACGATGTCCCTACCCCACCGGGTT
>DATIEI010000210.1:0-3960 GCA_035455845.1 Solirubrobacteraceae bacterium | reverse complement strand
CGTACGCGATCAGGGCATTGCTCACCGTCATGCTGTCCTCGCGGCCGGCGATCAGGCGTCGCTCGGCTCGGCGCAGGAAGGTTCGGGCCAGGTCCAGCGCCGCGGAGGCTGGATTGGCGCCGGGCACCACGAACGCGGGTCGCAGGGGATGCTCGGCCAGCAGAGTGTCGATCGCCCGCTCGAGCGAGGCGGTCATCTCCGGGGTGACCGAGGAGACGCCCGGGACCAGGCGGTCGCGGGCGCGCGGGTTGGCGGCAACCTCTGCCGCGGCGGCGAACAGGCCGCGCTGGAGCTCGAGCACGATTCGCTCGAGCTGCTCGTCGCCGAGCAGTGAGCGCGAGAATCCCAGGGCCGCCACGGCCTCGTCCAGGGCACCGCACACCTCGATGACAGGGTCGGCCTTGGAGACGCGCCCGCCAAACAGCAGGCCGGTGGTGCCGTCATCGCCGGTCTTGGTGTAGATCGGTGGGCTTCCTTCGGTCGCGCTCGCGTTCACGTCGTCTCTCCCGTTCGCAGGGGTTCGCGGGTCCACGGCTGCGGTTCGACGAAGAAGACCTCCGTGTGGACGCGCTCGCGTCGCGCGCCGAGCGCGTCAGCGGCGGCCGCGCAGGCCAGGACGAAACCCGGCGCGCCGGCGATGAACACGTCGTGATCGGAGAGGTCGGCGTGCATCGTGGGCAGCAGCCCTGGGATCCGGCCGCGGGGCGGCGCGCCGGCACCGCGGGTCAGGGTGCGGGTGAACCGGAACCGGTGCTGCTCGGCCTGCCAGCGGTCAAACCGCGCTCGATCGATCACGTCCGCCTCGGTGCGGGCCGAGAAGATCAGCATGAGGGACCTGCGAGCGCCCGAGCGGAGCTCGCCCCCGAGCAGCGCGCGGATCGGCGCCAGCCCCGACCCGGCCGCCAGGTACAGCGCCGGTCCGGTCGAGCCGGGGTGGTCGACGAATGTCCCGTAGGGTCCGGAGATCCGGACGGTGTCGCCGACGCGCAGCCGCTGGTGGACCCAGCGGCTGGTCTCGCCGTCGGCCACGCGGGTGACCAGTAGCGAGATCGTCCCGTCTGGCCGCGGCGCGTTGGCCACCGAGTAGGACCGGGGCGGCACGCGGTGGAGGTCGTCCTCCAGCAGCACGTACTCGCCGGGCAGGTACTCGAGCATCTCGACCTGTGGCCGCAGCTCGAGCTCGACGATCGTCGCCGTCTTACGCTCGATCCGCGTGACCTCGTAGGGCTCCTCGAAGCTGGTCGGGGCTGAGATCGCCGCCGGCTCAGACATTGCGCAACAGCTCCGCCAGCACGGCGGCGTTGTTGTGCTCGCGGTCGCGGGCGGCGTAGACGATTGTCAGCCGTCCCTTCGTCGCCTGCTCGCCGAGCTTCTCCAGCACCTCCGGGTGGGCGGCGAGCTCGCGGCGGTAACGGGTGCGGAATTCCTTGAACCGCCCGGGAACGTGGTCGAACCATTTGCGCAGTTCGTCGCTGGGAGCCAGCTCGCGCGCCCACTCATCCAGCCGGGCGCGCTCGCGCGACACGCCCCGCGGCCACACGTGGTCGACCAGCACGCGGTAGTCGTCGCTGTCCTCCACCGGGTCGTAGATCCGCTTTATCTGAACGTCACCTGCCATATCAGCTCGCGTCCAGCTCGGGATGGGCGGTGCGCAGGTAGCCGATCACCGCGGGGTCGCCTGACTCGACGCGCTCCATCGGCTCCCCGGTGCAGGTGCACAGGTCCACCACCGTGCGGTCGTTCGAGATGTCGACCACCCGCCAGTGCGCGCCCGAAAGGACCCAGCTCTCCAGCTCGTCAATCGTCACAGGTCGGGAACTCATGATCACTCCAATTGCGTATGGGCGCGCCGGGCGCCCGCCGTTCGCCGGTCTCTACTCATCCAGCGCCCGGAAAGCCCTCAGTTCTTACCCCGAACGCCGTTGGAACCACGGGCACGGCGGCAGCCCGTCGGCGCAATCCCCTCCGCGCGCGGCCTGACGTCGCGGCCGCTGCGATCGGTTTGAAGGTGTGAGGTAAGGATCTCATGTCGGATCGACGCGGGGCGAGCATGAACACAGCCAACGACCTTCGGATGGCGCTCCCGGCACGCGCGTCCGCGCGCGACGTGCCTGGCGCCCGTGCTGCTTGCGACCTGCGTCGCCCCGAGCACTACTACGTCGGCCGGCGCTCGCGCGGCACCGAGGTCTATGTGGTCAGCCGCGCAGGGATCGAGCCGCTGGAGCATCATGGATACCGGAGCAGCGCGCCCTTCGACTGGGGTGCGCCTAGCCCGGGCGCGCTCGAGCTGGCGTTCGCGATGCTGGCCCACGGCACCGAGAGCAGGCCTCCGGACCTGATCTGCGTGACGTTCTGGACCGAAGTGGTGGCTTGCCTTGACCGCCCTGGCTTCGTGCTGGCGTATGGGGACCTCGCGCTCTGGCTGCTGACCGCCTTCTGCGACCGCCAGGAGCCGCCGCCGAGACGCCGCCTGAGCGTGCACGGTTGCATTCGACGGCTGCGCCCGCGAGGCCGCCGCTGACCGGGACCAGCCGGGGTCCTCCCGTGCTCCTGGCTCTCGACGGGCCGAGCGGCCCGCTCCTGCGTTTGGCGGAGCGCGACTGCCACCCGCGGCCCAACAGCCGTGGGATTGGCAGCGGATAGCCCCCGGTGGTACCATTTTCACAGTGAGGCTGTGAAAAAGAATCGAGGCTCAAGATGAGCGCCACCACCGTTCCCATTCCACCCCGGAGTGACCCAACCCGTCCCCGCCGGCAGGCGGTTCCACGACGGCCGGCCACTCCTCCGCGTGAGGGCACCTCGCCGGCCCCGCCCGCTCGGCACGGCCGTGGGGGGCGAGTGCTGTTCGAGGTCCCGTTCACGAGCGCGATGACCGATGCTGAGCTCTCGCGGCTGGCCCGGATGTTCGATCTCTCGACACACATGTACCCCAAGCAGCGCCCGAACCCGACCAGCCCCGGCGTCGCTCGGCTCGATCACTTCTCGGGCCTGTATCTCGAGCGCGGCAACGCCGAGGGAGAGTGGGTGCTCGAGGCGCGAACCTGGGGTCGGCCCGCGCCCGAGAGCGTGCACGAGTGGCATCTCCTGGCAGCCCAGACCGCGCACCAGCTCGACCCAAGCGTGAAGATGCCCGAGCGGCTGCCAACCCCACCGGTCCAGTTCGCTGAGCGCCCCGTAGAGGAGGTCCAGAACCGCCGGTTCGCCGCGTTTCGCCGCCACCTCGTGGGGTTGTCATGACCGCCGCGCCGGCAGTCGACGGTCGACAGCTCGACCCCGAGTCGCGCGCATGGCTCAGCCAGCTGCACGGGGAAGGCCCGGTGCGCGACGCGGCGATCGCACGGCTGCACGCCGTGCTGCTGAGAGAGGCGCGCTACACGGTCAGACGCCGTACCGCCGCGCTGGCCCATCCGTCCGGCCGTGACCTCGAGGACCTGGCCATGCAGGCTGCCGATGACGCGCTGCTCGCGATCCTGGCAAAGCTCGAGGACTTCCGCGGCGATGCGCTCTTCACCACCTGGGCGCGCCGTTTCGCGGCGCTCGAGGTGCCGGGGGAGATCCGCCGCCGCCTCGGCCACGGGCGCGAGCTGCCGAACGACGGCGACGGCTGGCTTGCCGAGCGTCCGGGCTCGGACGACCCCCAGGAGCTGACCGAGGTCCGTGATCTCGCGCGAAGGGTCGGGCGGCTGATCGCCGACGAACTCACCGCTCACCAGCGGGAGGTGCTGCTCGCGATGGCCGTCGACGAGGTCCCGACCGATCGGCTGGCGCGCGAGCTCGGATCGACGCCTGGGGCGCTGTACAAGGTCGTGCACGACGCGCGGGCAAAGCTGAGACAGGAGCTTGCGGCCGGGTGAGCTCGATCGGGCACAAAGCTGTACGAGACGCGACCGCGCTGGAGCCGCGCGCGCGCACATCATGGTGCGCCACCACGAGCGATTGCGGGAGGCGTTCCCGCGAATC
>DATIEI010000209.1:0-21182 GCA_035455845.1 Solirubrobacteraceae bacterium | reverse complement strand
GGCCCCGGGCGACAATCAGCACCGGGCTTGACGGCGCAAGCGCACAGGCGAGCGAGCAGGCCCCGAAGCCGAGCAGGCCCGCTGTGAACACCCGCCGGCGCCCCAGTACGTCACCAAGCGACCCGCCGAGCAGCAGCAGCGAGGCCAGCGTGAGCAGGTAGGCCTCGACCACCCACTGCTGGTCGGCCAGGCTGCCGTGCAGGCTCGAGCGGATCGCCGGCAGCGCGACGTTGACGATCGTCTGGTCCAGGAACACGATCCCCGAGCCGAGGATGCTCGCGACCAGGACAGTGCGCTTGACGTCCTGGTCGCGCAGCTCGTTCAGTCCGTGCCGGAGGCGAGCGTGTCGTTCGGCTCGTAGCCCGAGAACGTCACGCTCTGCGCGAGCGGCTTTGACCGGTCCACGATCACGCAGTAGTTCTTGGTGTTCTGGACGTTCGGCACGCACGCCCGGTAGATCGTGCCCGACTGGATCGCGAACAGGCTCACCACGCGCAGGTTGCGGCGGAACTCAGCGGGCGCGCGGTCGCCGATCCAGGCCTGGGCGCGGGCGATCGCGTCATGCATGGCGTGGTCGGAGGCCGCCATCGCGGGCCGGTGGAGGATGCCCACGAGGACGAGCGTCGCGGTCAGGGCGAGCACCACGAGCGTGCCGCCATAGTCGCGGGCGACGAATCCGGGGAGGTCGCGGCGGATTCGGCGCAGGCCCCAGCCGATCGGACGGGATAGGAACAGGACCCCGAGCAGGTTCAGCACGAGCCCGAGCAGCCCCGCCGCGGTCAGCGACTCGGTCGAGCCGGCCGGTGGGAGGCTGTGTCCAATGACGGCGTCGGCGACCGTGAACGCGATGAACGAGGGCCACAGCCACGCGCCGGCGCGCCGCCAGCGCAGGCGCACGAGACGGTCTCGCGTGTGCGACAGCCGGGCGCTGTCCATCGTTCAAGGTTAGTTGGCGGGCGGGCCGTGGAATAAACTCGAAGCTGCCCAATTCAGAGCCCGGCCCGGCGATCCCGGAGGGCTCGGTGACCGGGTCCGGCAGCGGAGATCCCGTTCCGGCCCACGGAGAAAGGGAACACTTCGGAGATGGCCACTCATACGGCTGAGCCGGCCGCCGGCGGGGCGGCGGCGGTCGAGCACCTGACACTGGAGGACCGCATCTGGCTGCTGCGCGCGATGCTACTGATGCGCGGGTTGGAAGAGCGCGCGATGACCCTGTATCGCCAGGGCAAGGTCCCTGGGTCGTTCTACGACGGCTACGGGCAGGAGGCGGTATCGGCGGGCGCGGCGTTCGCGATGGGCCCGCAGGACCGGTTGTGCATCCTGCACCGGGACCTGGCCGCCCACCTGATCCGGGGCGTGACGCCGGCTCGGATCCTGTCGCAGTACATGGGCCGAGCCGCCGGGATCACCGCCGGGCGCGACGGCAACGTCCACTTCGGGGATCGGCGGTTGGGGTGCGTCGGGATGGTCTCGATGCTGCCCGACATGATGCTGGTCGCCACCGGAATGGCGATGGCGTTCAAGCTGCGCGGCGAGCGGCGGTGCGCTCTTACGTGGTTCGGGGACGGCTCCACCTCGCGCGGGGACTTCCACGAGGCGATGAACTGGGCCGGCGTGCAGAAGCTGCCGGTCGTATTCGTGCTCGAGAACAACCAGTACGCGTATTCGACGCCGGTGGACAAGCAGTACGCGGTCGATCCGGTCGAGCGAGCCGCCGCGTACGGGTTCGTCGGCGTGACCGTCGACGGAAACGACGTCGAGGCGATGTTCGAGGCGGCCCGTGCCGCCCGTGAGCGAGCTTTGAGTGGTGATGGCCCGACGCTGATCGAGGCAGTCACGATGCGCATGCACGGCCATGCCGCCCACGACGACATGAAGTACGTGCCCAAGGAGCAGGTCGAGGAGTGGCGCAAGCGCGATCCGATCGAGCGCCAGGAGGCGCGGCTGCGGGACGCCGGGGTGGACATCGACGCGCTGCGCGCGGAGATCAAGGCTTCGATCGACGCCGCCGCCGAGGAGGCGCTCGCCGGGCCGATGCCGGATCCGGGGACGGCGACCGATGGGGTGTTCTGTACCGGCGAGGCGGAGCCGTTGGGCGATGGCCAGGCTCCCTGGAGCGGGTTCGGGGCCGCGTGATGCCGACGCTCACTTATCTCCAAGCGATTTCGGCCGCGCTGCGCGACGAACTGCGCGCCGACCCGAACGTAATCCTGATGGGCGAGGACATCGGCGTGTTCGGCGGCGCGTTCAAGGTCACCGACGGCTTCGTCGACGAGTTCGGCACCGACCGGGTGATGGACACGCCGCTGGCCGAGTCGGGGATCATCGGCACCGCGATCGGCGCCGCCGTGGTCGGCATGCGGCCGGTGTGCGAGATGCAGTTCTCGGACTTCATCTCGTGCGGCTTCGACCAGCTGGTCAACGTGGCCGGCAAGATGCACTATCGCCAGGGCCTGGCCGTGCCGATCACGGTCCGGCTGCCCTCCGGGGGAGGGTTCTCGGGCGGGCCGTTTCACTCCCAGAACCCCGAGGCGTGGTTCATGCACTCGCCCGGGATCAAGGTGGTGGCGCCTTCGACGGCCGAGGACGCGAAGGGGCTGCTGCACGCCGCGATCCACGATCCGAACCCGGTCTGCTTCATGGAGCACAAGCACCTGTATCGCCGGGTCAAGGGTGAGGTCCCGTCGGGCGTGTTCGAAAGGCCGTTCAGCGCGCGGGTCGCCCGTCCAGGGTCTGACCTCGTGGTGATCGCGTACGGCGCGATGGTGCCGGTGGCGCTCGAGGCGACGGAGGATCTGGATGGAGCGTCGGTCGAGGTCCTCGATCTGCGCTCGCTGGTCCCGTTGGATGAGGAGGCGATCCTCGACTCGGTCGAGCGCTGCTCCAAGGTGGTGATCGTCGACGAGGCCAATGCGACGTGCGCCGCGGGCGCGCAGGTGGCGGCGCTGATCGCCGAGAAGGGGTTCGAGTCGCTGGACGGCCCGGTGGTGCGGGTGGCCAGCCCGGACGTCCCGATTCCGTTCTCGCCGCCGCTCGAGGCGGCCGTACTGCCCGGAGTCGATCGAGTGAGGGAGGCGTGCCGTGAGCTCCTCGCCTACTGACGTCCTGGTCGATGTGACGATGCCCCAGATGGGCGTCTCGGTGGCCGAGGGCACCATCGTGGCCTGGCGGGTCGAGGTCGGCCACCGGATCGAGGCCGACCAGCCGATCTGCGACATCACCACCGACAAGATCGACACCGAGGTGCCGTCGACGGCAAGCGGGGTGGTAGCGGAGATCCTGGTGCCGGTCGAATCGACGGTCGAGGTGGGGACGGTGCTGGCCCGGATCGCCACCGGCGCCGCTTCTCCGGAGCAGCCGCTCGATGGCGACAACGGCGGCCCATCGCGCACTGAAACCCAATCCCCATCCACACCTACGCCGCGGGCCGGCAACGGGCACCGGCGGTACTCCCCCGTCGTCCAGCGGATCGCGGCGGAGCACGGGATCGATCTGAGTCAGGTCGAGGGGACCGGGCGGGGCGGGCGCGTGCGCAAGCAGGACGTGCTGGCGTTCGTGGAGTCGGCACCGGTCGAGGAGCCGCCCCTGCACATCGAGAGTCCGTACCGGCCGGAGCCGGTGGCGCCGGTGGTCGATGGCGGGTTGTCGCGGATGCGCCGGCAGATCGGCGAGCACATGAAGCGCTCGCTGGACACCACGGCCACGTGCACGACGTGGATCGAGGTCGACATGAGCCGGGTGGAGGCCGCTCGCGCGCGTCTGGGCGTCACGGCGTTGGCGTTCGTCGCGCGGGCGACGATTGACGCTTTGCGTGAGCACCCCGCCTTGAACGCATGGCTCGAGGGCGAGAACTACACGCGGGTCAGCGACGTGAACCTCGGGATCGCGGTGTCCTTGGGCGAGGACGGCCTGATCGTCCCGGTGATCGCGCGGGCGCACGAGCTCTCGGTGGAGGGGCTGGCGGCGCGTGTCAAGGATCTGGCGCGGCGCGCGCGAGCTCGGGAGTTGACCCCGGACGAGGTGCAGGGCGGGACGTTCACGATCACCAACCCCGGGCAGTACGGGTCGATCATGGCCACACCGATCATCAACCTGCCGCAGGTCGGGATCCTCGACTTCGAGGCGGTGGTCAAGCGGGCGGTGGTGGTAACCGACAGCGATGGGAATGACTCGATCGCGATCCGGCCGATGACGATCCTCGGGCTTTCGTGGGATCACCGGGCTTTGGATGGCGCGGTGTCGGCCCAGTTCCTGGCCACGGTCAAGCGGTTGTTGGAGAGCGTGTGATGTCGGCCGAGATCTGGGTGTGCCATCTGGGTGTCGTGGATTACCGCGAGGCTCTGGAGTTGCAGGAGCGTGTGAGGGCGGCACGGCAGGCGGAGGAGCTGCCGGATGTGCTGCTGACGCTGGAGCACCCGCCGGTGTACACGCGGGGGCGGCGCTCCAGGGAGGAGGAGCTTCCGATGGCGGCGGCCCAGGGGATCGAGGTGGTCGAGACCGACCGGGGCGGACTGGTCACCTACCACGGCCCGGGTCAGCTCGTGGGATATCCGATCGTTCGCGTCGACGACGTGGTGGGGTATGTGCGCACGTTGGAGAACGCCCTGGTGCGCGCGTTGGTCGATGAGGGCGTCGTCGGCGCCCGTTCACGGCCGCGCGAGGGCCACCGGTATACCGGCGTGTGGGTGGAGGACCGCAAGATCGCCTCGATCGGGGTGCATCTGTCGCACGGGGTATCCACGCACGGGTTCGCGGTCAACGTGGAGAACGACCTGCAGCCGTTCTCGTGGATCGTGCCGTGCGGGCTCGAAGGAGTTCGGATGACCTCGTTGCTGCGCGAGACCGGGCGGACGCCGAGCGTCATGAAGTGCTTCCGCCGGCGCGCTGCGTTTGAGGTTGCCCGGGGGCTGGGACGCCGGCAGCGCCTGGTTTCCCTCGCCCGTTTGGAGACCCGGGTCGGGATCCCAGTAGCTTGAGGAGAATCGGCCGGAGCTCGTGCGGCCGCTGCTTGAGCTGGCGCCAGGTGGTGCGGATCACCGTCCAGCCCGCCGCTGTGAGCCGCTGATCGCGCCGGCGATCCGATTCGAACGCGTTGTTCGTACCGTGCGTCCTCCGGCCGTCGGTCTCGACCACGATCTTTCGATCCGGCCAGGCGAAGTCGGCCCTGATCAGTGGCTCCCCGTCGCCGAGGTCGATGTAGAACTGGGGCGTCGGGTCGGGAAGGTTCAGGCTGCGGGTGAGCGCCAGGAACGCGTCCTCGAACTCGTTCTCGGTCGGCGTGCTTCCGATGTAGTGCGTCTTCAGGAGGTGTTTGACCGCCTTGGCCGCGGGCCGGGTGTGGTTACGGGCGAGTTGGTCGCGGACCTCGTTGAGGTCGAGCGCCTGCATGATGTCTGCCTGGTCGAAGGCCCGCTCGAGCTGGCGGGGGGTTATGGCGTCGCCGAGGTCGAACAGGGTCCGCGCGACTGTGGTTGTTGGGATGCCGTTGACGACCGTGACGTCGGCTGGCGTGAGGGTCGTGGAGGTATGAACGGCGACACCTGAGTGAGTGCGCTGGGAGCGCTTCGGGACCGTGACCTCGATGCGGTGGTTGCCGTAGTTGCCCAGCCCATGGAGGCGCGCGGCGGAACGGTGCGAGAGGGCGGCGCCTTCGCCGCAGGCGAGTACGGCGGCCATGTAGAGCCCCTCGCGCCTCAGGAGTTCGCGGGGGACGAGCGAGTAGACGCCGCGGTGGATGCGGTGCAGGCGACCGGCGGCGACCCGCTTGCGGACGGCGTCGTCGGTCAGCCCGAGCTCGCGCAGCTGGTAGAGCCCAAAGACGCCGTGCTGCACGCGCGCGAGCTCAACCAAAGCCTGCTCGAGAAACCGGACGTATTTTCCCGTTTCTCGAGCAGCCTTCGACATGAGCGCGAGGCTTCCAGAAAAGGTGTTACGTGTCTGAAACGGTCTGTTCCAATTCACGTTCGTGTCGCTAGCCTTGAGGTATGGCGACGCGATCTAGGGCCAATCCGGGCGGTATCGCGAATGTGCTGGACATCCTCGGGCCTGACGTGCAGCCGTTCCGGTCACGGAAGCCGCCGTGGTTCAAGGTGCCGGCGCCCGGGGGGCCCAAGTACCGCGAGCTGAGCAGCCTCATCAAGTCGGAGAACCTCCACACGGTGTGCCAGGAGGCGGTTTGCCCCAACATCGGCGAGTGCTGGACCCGTGGAACTGCCACGTTCATGATCCTCGGGGACACCTGTACGCGCAGATGCGGGTTCTGCAACGTCAAGACCGGCAAGCCGACGTGGAACGACCCGCTCGAGCCTGCCCGGGTGGCACGCAGCGTCGCCCGGATGGGCCTCAGACACGCGGTGATCACGAGCGTCGACCGCGACGACCTCCCTGACTACGGGGCGTCAGCGTTCGTCGGCGTGATCCGGCAGATCAGGCGGCAGGCGCCGCGATGCAAGGTCGAGGTCCTGACCCCCGATTTCCGCGGCGAGGAGATGCCGCTGGCCAAGGTCGTCGGAGAACGGCCCGATGTGTTCAACCACAACGTCGAGGTCGTGCCGCGCCTCTATACCGTTGCCCGGCGCGGCTCGAAGTTCGAAAGGTCCTGCCGGGTCCTCAGAAACGCCAAGGAGATCGGGGGCGATCGGATCACCACGAAGTCCGGGCTGATGGTGGGCCTCGGCGAAAGCTTTGACGAGATGGTCGACGCGCTCGGGACGCTGAGGGAGAACCACGTCCAGGTGCTGACCGTCGGGCAGTACCTCAGACCCACGGAAAACCACCTGCCCGTCGTTAGGTACTGGCACCCCGACGAGTTCAAGGCGCTCGAAACGGCCGCCTACGCGCTGGGGTTCGAGCACGTGGCGGCCGGGCCGCTCGTGCGCTCCAGCTACCACGCCGACCAGCACGTCCCCCAGGCGGAACCGGGCACCGGCCCGCTGGCGGAGGTGGCGTCGTGAACCGTCGGAGGAGGGTCATCATCGCGGTGGCGGTCGCGATTGTGGCGCTCGCGCTCGCCCCGCAAGCCCTTGCGGCCGCCGGCGGAGGCTCGTCCGGCTTCGGCGGCGGAGGCGGCGGTGGCGGCGGTGGCGGCCACGGCAGCGGCTTTGCCATCTACCTCCTGCTCCAGCTGCTGTTCCGGATCGCGCTGCTCGGCCACGGACTCGGCGCGCTGTTCCTGATCGGCGTCGCCCTTCTGTACTTCTTGCTCACCCGGGTCGTCCCACACGCGCGGAGTTCGGGCGCAAGTGGACCGCGGGCAAAACGGCGCACCGCGAAGCGCGAGCGCCGCGTAGAACTGGCCGCCGCGGTCGCCGCCGAGGAGGACCCGGCGTTCGCCCCCGACGCCGTGAGGGCCAACGCCGCCGCGCTGTTCAAGCAGGTCCAGGCCGCGTGGAGCCGAGGGGATCGCGCCGCGCTCTCCCGGATGGTGGGGCCCGATCTGCTCACCGAGTGGGAGCGGCGGCTTGACGACCTGGCCCGCCGGGGCTGGGAGAACCACATCGAGGTGCTGGGCGAGCCGACCGTGGAGTACGTGGGGCTCAACCACCGCGGCGAGCAATCAGACAACGTCACGGTCCGGATCGAGGCCAAGCTCCGCGACTACGTCACGGACCGCTACGGCAACCACATGAACCGCGCCGGCCGGCTCAGCGAGATCGTCCGCCTGCGCGAGTTCTGGACCCTGCAGCAGAACAACCAGGGCCGTTGGGTCCTGACGAGCATCGAGCAGGGCGCTGAGGGCACGCATGTGCTCGACGAGAACATCGTCGCCGACGCCCTCTCGGACGATGCCGGCATGCGCGACGAGACCCTGGTCGAGCAGGCGGTCGCCGACGCCGTCCCGGAAGGCACAACCGTCGCCGAGGTCGCGGACCTCGACTACGAGGGCGACGCCCGCGCCGCCGCGCTCGACCTCAGCCTGGCCGACGGCCGCTTCGCGCCCGACGTGCTCGAGATCACCGCCCGGCGCGCCGCCAAGGCCTGGGCCGAGGCGGTGGACGGCGACGACGCGCGGCTGCGCTCGATCGCCCACGGACAGGCTGTGCGCGATCTCCTGCATCCCGGCGACCCGAGTGAGAAGACCCGGCTCGTGGTCCGGGGTCCCGAGGTCCGCCGGATCCGGATCGTCAACCTGGACGCGGGGTCCCAGCCGCCCACCATGACCGTTGAGGTCGAGCTGCACGGCCGGCGCTACATCGAGGACCGCGACACCACGGCGATCCTGGCCGGGAGTCAGTCGCGGGCGACCACGTTCACCGAGCGGTGGACGTTCGCACTCGACGGCGACGCGCGCCAGCCCTGGCTGCTGACCGCGGTCGGCGGCACCGTGCCGCAGGCGTGAGGCTTCACCGCGGGGCCGGTCCGTGATCCCGCTGAAGGACAACATTCCGACGGATCGGTTCCCGTACGTCACGGTGGCGCTGATCATCGCCAACGTGATCGTCTACCTGCTGGCGGTCAGCCACGGCGGCTCGATCATCAGCGGACCAGACAGCCACGAGGTCGTGAAGTACGGCGCGATCCCGGCGGCGCTCACCCACTGCCTCGGCAAGCACGAGGTGATCGCGGGCAGCCAACTGCTCTGCGCACCCACAGGCGGCATGCCGACCTGGCAGACGGTCTTCACCTCGATGTTCATGCACGCGTCGTTCCTGCACATCGCCGGGAACATGCTGTTCCTGTGGATCTTCGGCAACAACGTCGAGGACGCGATGGGGCCGGTCAAGTTCGTCCTCTTCTACATCCTCGGCGGGATCGCGGCGCTGGCCCTGCAGGTCGTGATCGACCCGAACTCCACCGTCCCCACCCTGGGCGCATCAGGCGCGATTGCCGCGGTGCTCGGCGGCTACATCCTGCTCTATCCCCGCGCGCGGGTGCTCACGCTGGTGTTCATCATCCTTTTCTTCACGGTCATCGAGTTGCCCGCGCTGATCGTGCTCGCGGTCTGGTTCATCGTGCAAGCCGTGTTCGGCGCGGTGAACCTGACCGACCCGACCGGAGGCGGTGGCGGCGTGGCGTACTTCGCCCACGTGGGAGGATTCCTATTCGGCCTGACCACGGTCAAGCTGCTCGCGACCAGGCGAAAACCGGTCCCGCCCCGTTATCCGGTGTACTGAGCCCTTGCGCCAGGCTGTCTTCACCGTCGCCCTCCTGTTCATCGTGGCGCTCGCGGTGTTGACCGTACGCGACATCCGGGTGCACGGGGCGACTCCGGTGGACGTGCTGGCGATTATCGTGCTCGTGCTGTTCACGACAGGTATCGTCGGCGCGCTGCTGCATCCTCCGCGACGATGACCGTGCTCCAGGAAGGCCGAGCGCGCCGCCCCCGCCGGCGGCCGCACCGCGTGCTCCGACGCACCGGACGGGCACTGTCTGTGCTGCTCCTGGCCGCGGTGGCGCTGCTCGCGCTGATGGCCGCCCGGGCGCAGGGACCGGCCACGATCGCTCCGAAAACCCCGCTCATCCCAGTCCACGTGAAGCCGGCCCCGCTCAAGCCGCAGCGCGGCAGCTACGGCATCGCGCCGGCGCCCGCCGACGAGCAGGTGGCGGTCAAGCGGGGGCTCCGGCTCCGGAGCGGACTGCTGTTCGATGTGAACACCGGCCAGGTCCTGTGGCAGAAGCATCCCACCCAGGCCCTCCCGATCGCGAGCCTGACCAAGATGATGACCGCGCTCGTCGTCGCCTCGCGGGCCAAGGCCGGCGACCGCGTGCTGATCACCCGCGACGCGCTCCACTACACCGGCTCGGGCGTGGGTCTTCTCCCCAGGGGCAAGCGCGTGTCGCTGACCACGCTGCTCTACGGCCTGATGCTGCCTTCGGGCAACGACGCCGCGATCGCGCTGGCCGACCACGTGGCCCGGACCCAGACGCGGTTCATCGGCCTTATGAACCATAAGGCACAACAACTTGGCCTGCGCTGCACGCACTTCACGACCGTGTCGGGCATCGTCGACCGGGGCAACTACTCGTGCGCTCAGGACCTGGCGCTGATCGCCCACCTCGTCGTCAAGCAGCCGCTGCTGTCCCGAATCGTCGCCTCGCGCAGCGCGATCCTGCCGTTCCCGATCAAGGGCGGCAAGCTCTATCTCTACAACAACAACCCGCTGCTGCTGCTCCGCTACCCGGGCGTGGATGGGGTCAAGACGGGGTTCACCGACGCGGCCGGCCAATGCCTGGTCGCCACCGCCCGCCGCGGCCGAACCTGGCTTGGCGTGGTGCTGCTCCATGGCGGCGACACCTCGACCGAGGCGCAGCAGCTCCTGAACGCGGGGTTCCACAGACTTCGCCAAAGCTGATCGCGCGCTGACAACGAGTCACGCGGGCCTGTCTGAACGCACTCCTCGGTGGGTACCAACCTGGGCAGGTCCGAGCACAACTGCGGCACAACGAAGGAAGGCAGATGTCCCCCGCCACCTATCAGACGATCAAGCTCAGCAAAGGCAAGCACGCGAGTCCCGAGGACGGTGCGTGCGTGATGGAGCTCGCTTCGATGCTTGCCGGCGAGCCGTTCACCGATCACCCCGCGTCGGTCTGCCCGGTGATCGGGTCCTTCCTTCGCTCCTATAACGACGCGATCGACGAGCGCCGCCGCCAGTCGCTGTACGAATACGCCTCGAGGGCGGTGGGCAGCCGCGGCGGCCAGCGGGTCCAGGAGCAGCGGGCGGAGCGGCTGGCCGAGTGGGCCGACCAGGTCCTGCATACCCGGCGGACGTGGTTCCTGCGCTCGCCCCTGCGCGCCCTGAGCCGCCTACGCAAGCCCCCGATCGACGCGATCGGCCCCTACGCCGTGCGCGCGATCCCCAAGCACTCTGACGAGACCCACGAAGCCGTGCTGGCGCTGGTGGACGAGCTGCTGGCCGTTGGCATGCGCGACGAGCGGGTCTCGGCGCGGGTGATCGCGGCCCGGACGCGGGCACTCGACACAGCGCTCTGACCGGCCCGGGCCTGGCACCGCACCCAGGCCCGGCTCGGGCACACCCTCCCGGATGCGACCACACATGCCGACAAACGTCAGTCGGATCTTGGCGGAGGACCCCGAGCTCACCGACGGCCTCACCGGCGAGCGCCTCGAGGACGCGGTGCGCGACTGCGTGGCCGGGACATGCATCTGCCGGGCCGGCCCCTGGACGCCACCGGAGGAAATCGGCGACATGCGCTTCGGGATTGGCCTGGTGATCATGGACGGTCTGATCGTCCGGCGCGTCGGAGTTGCCGGGCGCTTCGGAGCCGAGTTGCTCGGCGACGGGGACGTGATGAACCCGTTCCACCCCCACGACATGGGGACATCGCTGCCCCGGACAGGCAAGTGGAGGGTGCTGCGCGACTCCCGCATGGCGATCCTCGACAGCGACTTCGTCCTGCGGGCCAGCCGATATCCCGAGGTCGTCTCGGCTCTGCTCGCGCGAGCGCTCGAGCGCGCCCGCCACATCGCCACCAACATGGCGATCGTCCAGCAGCCCCGCATCGATCTGCGGCTGCACATGCTGTTCTGGGAGCTGGCCGACCGATGGGGAATCGTCCGCCAGGACGGCGTTCACGTGCCGCTGCACCTGACCCACGCCACGCTGTCCGATCTCGTGGCCGCGCGGCGGCCCACGGTCACCAAGGCGCTTGGCGAGCTCTCCCAGCGCGGCGCGGTGACCTGGACCGGGACCGACTGGCTGCTGCCGGGCGAGCCGCCCGAAGAGCTCGACGACGTCGGGTCGCTGACCATCGCCGGCATCACCTGAGCGCTCGCTGACAATCACCTGAGCGCTCCCGGACAACACCCGAGCGCGCCGGTGTGCAAAGCTTCTGCGCGCTTTGGCCAACGTCGTGGGACAGCGCATCCGCCGTCGAGAAGATCCTCGCTTCCTCAGGGGCGAGGGTCGCTACGTGGATGACCTTCAGCTACCGGGTGCGCTCCACGCCACCTTCGTGCGCTCCTACATGGCCCACGCCAATATCACGGGGATCGACAAGTCGGCCGCCGAGGCCGCCGGGGCCCAGGTGTTCACCGCCTCCGGCACCGACCTGGGCGCGGAGCCGGCGCCGCCGATGCTGCCCGTCGGTCCCGAGCTCCACCGGCCGTTTCTGGCCCGCGACACGGTCAGGTTCGTAGGCGACATCGTGGCGGTGGTCCTGGCCGACACGCGCGAGGCGAGCGTGGACGCCGCCGAACTGGTCGCGGTCGAGTACGACGCGTTGCCAGCGGTGGTCGACCCGATGGAGGCGGTCAAGGACGAGGTGCTGCTGTTCCCGGAGGTGGGCACGAACATCTGCTTCCACCGGCCCGCGGACAACCCCGATCCGAGCCTGCTCGAGTCCAGCGATGTGCGCGTCAGCGGGCGGCTGATCAGCCAGCGCATCTCGGCCCTGCCGATCGAGCCGCGCTCCTCGGCCGCGCAGTTCGGTGAGGACGGGCGACTGACGATGTGGATCTCGTCCCAGACGCCGCACCAGGACAAGGCGTACCTCGGCGGGCTGCTCGGGCTGGACGAGGAGCACGTGCGGGTGGTGGCGCCGGACGTGGGCGGCGGGTTCGGAGCCAAGGGCGCCCGCGTAGAGGACGTGATCCTGGGCTGGCTGGCACGCGCGACGGGTCACCCGGTCCGCTGGACCGAGACGCGCAGCGAGAACATGGTCGCGCTACAGCCCGGCCGAGCGATGGTGCTCGACTTCGAGCTCGGGTCCAACCGCGAGGGCGTGATCGACGCGCTGAAGCTCGACATCATCGCCGACGCCGGCGCGTACCCCGGGCTGGGCGCGTTCCTGCCCAACCTGACCGCGCTGATGTCGAGCGGCGTCTACAAGATCCCCAAGATCGAGGTCGAGATCCGCTCTGTGCTGACCAACACCACCCCGACGGGTCCGGTGCGCGGCGCGGGCCGGCCCGAGGCCACCCAGATGCTCGAGCGCGCGATGGACCTGCTGGCCGCCGAGGTTTCGGTGGATCCGGCCGAGATCAGGCGGCGCAATTTCATCCCGAACGACGCGTTCCCGTATACCACCGCCGCGGGCGCCAACTACGACATCGGCGACTACGGCGGCGCGCTGAACCTCGCGCTCGAGAGCGCCGGGTACGACGAGTTGCGACGCGAGCAGGCGAGCCGCCGGCAAAACGGGAACGCCGCCAAACAGCTGGGGATCGGCCTCAGCGTGTACGTCGAGGTGACCAACGGGATCTCCGAGCAGGAGTTCGGCGCGGTCGAGATCACCCCGTCCGGCGAGGCGATCGTCCGCACCGGTTCACTCTCCCAAGGGCAGGGCCACGAGACAACCTTCGCCCAGATCGTGGCCGAACGGCTGGGCCTGCCGGTCGAGAAGGTCATGGTCATCCGCGGCGACACCGACGTGGTGCCGCGCGGCACCGGCACGTACGGCTCCAAGTCGACTCAGATCGGCGGGGTGGCCGCCGCCCAGGCCTCCGAGGAGGTCGTCGAGAAGGGCAAGGCGCTGGCCGCCGCCGAGCTGGAGGCCAACCCGGAGGACATGGTCCTGAACGTCGAGCAGGGTCACTTCCACGTCACGGGCGCCCCGCAGCCGGCGATCTCCTGGGGCGATCTCGCCTCGCGCCTCGAGGGCCAGAACCGCCTGGCCGAGCTCGCCGCCGAGGTCGACTTCGCGGCCTCGCAGCCGACATTCCCGTTCGGCGCCCACGTGGCCGTGGTCGAGGTCGACACCGAGACCGGCGCGGTTCACCTCAAGCGAATGCTCGCGGTCGACGACGCCGGTCGGATCATCAACCCGCTGGTGGCCGAGGGCCAGGTGCACGGCGGAGTGGTGGCCGGTATTGCCCAGGCCCTGTTCGAGGAGCTTGCCTACGACGCGGACGGCAACCCGCAGAACGCCAATCTGGTCACGTACTGCATTCCCGCGGCCAGCGAGTTGCCGGCGATCGAGGTGGTGAACATGGAGACGCCCACCCCGATCAATCCGCTCGGGGTCAAGGGCATCGGCGAGTCCGGGACGATCGGCGCCACCCCGGCGGTTCACAACGCGGTGATCGACGCGCTCTCGCCCTTTGGCGTGCGTCACATCGACATGCCGCTCAACGGCGAGACCGTCTGGCGCGCCGTGCAGGACGCCCGCCAGGGCTGAGCCGCCGTAACGCCGCGGGCGAAGAGCCCTAAGAGGCGCCGATCAGGACGCCGATCGCGACCACGACCGCGCCGGCACCGGTCACCACGACCATCGAGTTGCGCAGCGGCACGTGCAGGAAGCGGTAGCGCACCCAGGAGATCACGAACAGCTCGACGACGACCACCGCCCCGGCCACGACCAGCGCGGTGTGCACGTCGTGGATCAGGAACGGCAGCGAGTGGAACACGCCGCCGAACGCGGTGGCCCCGCCGGTTATAGCCCCGCGCACCACGGCCGAGCCACGGCCGGTCTCCTCGCCGGTGTCCGACAGCGCCTCGGAGAAGCCCATGCTGACGCCGGCGCCGAGCGCCGTGGCGATGCCGACCACGAGCGCGGTGTGCGAGCTGCTCGAGATCGCCGCCGCGAAGATCGGTGCGAGCGTCGAGATCGTGCCGTCGATCATCCCGACCAGCGCCGGCTGCACCACGCGCAGCACGAACGTCCGGTCATCAAAGCCGGTGCGGCTGGCGATCCAGTGGGTGAGCTGGAATGTGGACCGGGCAAACGGCCGGTACACGCCAGACGGCGCGGCCGACTCGGTCTCCTCTTCTTCGGCCCGGCTGGCGACGTCCTGGCTCATGGTTGCGGCACTATAGCAAGTGAGTTAGAATAAGGACGCCCTAACGCGAGCTATGCTCTAACAGGATGTCCGCTATCACCGAAATCGACGATCGGCTGGTCAGCCAGCTGCGCGAGCGCGGAATGCGGGTCACTCCGCAACGGATCGTGATCCATCGCGAGCTGTGCGGACACTCGCAGCACATGACGGCCGACCAGGTGCTCGCGCGGGTCTCCGACGTGCTGCCGGGCACCTCGCTGCCCACGGTGTACTCGACCCTCGAGCTGCTCGAGGGACTCGGGCTGGTCCGCCGCGTCGGCACAGGGAACGGCGCGGTGGTGTTCGACTCGCGGGTCGAGCCGCACGCCCACACGGTTTGCCGGGGCTGCGGGGCGATGGCCGACCTCGAGGGCACTACCGCCCCCGAGGACGCCCTCACCCGCGCCAGCGCCACCGGGTTCGTGCCAGACCACGCGCAGCTCGTGGTCTGGGGCCTGTGCCCGGAGTGCGCGGCCAGCTCGTAGGGTCTGGGGCCTCGCTGCGCTCGGCGTCCGTGGGAAATCCGGCCTCGATCCCGTCGGCAGTCCGGATCGATCCGCGCCGGATTTCCTTAAGGGAATTCGGCCCCGTTGCCTAACTCCAGGCCTGGGCTCTCGAGGCCGAATTCCCCGGGGCCGAGCGCCCCATCCGGACCGGACGCGCCGTGTCCGGACGGGGAACATGGCCCCATGGATGCCGCCGGAGGCGGCCCCAGATCACCCTTCAGGTAGCGTTCCCGGCCGGGATGCGCGCGATCTACTTCGAGCGAAACGGTGGGCCGGAGGTGCTCGAGTGCAAGGACCTGCCAGCGCCGGAGGGCGAGGTGCTGGTCGACGTCGAGGCGGTTGGCATCAATTACCGCGACGTGTACGAGCGCCAGGGCGGCGGATACGGATCCGCGCCGCCGGCGATCATCGGCGTGGAGGGCGCGGGCAAGATCCACGATACCGGCGAGCGGGTGGGCTGGGTCGGCGTCCCGGGCAGCTACGCCGAGCAGGTCGCCGCGCCGCGGGACCGGCTCGTGCCAATTCCCGAGGGAGTCGATGCCGAGGTGGCCGCGGCCGCGCTGCTCCAGGGCATGACCGCGCACTACCTGGCCGCCGACTCCTATCCGATCGAGGACGGCGACTGGGTGCTCGTGCACGCCGCAGCCGGCGGCGTCGGCCTGCTGTTGACCCAGATCGCCAAGTCACGCGGCGGACGCGTCATCGCCACCACCTCGACCGAGGAGAAGGCCGAGCTGGCCCGAGGTGCCGGCGCTGAGGAGGTGATCGGCTACGACGGCTTCGCCGCGAGGGCTCGCGAGATCACGGGTGGCCAGGGCGTGGCGGCGGTGTACGACGGGGTCGGCCAGGCGACCTTCTCCGAGGGTTTGAAGGCACTGCGGCCGACCGGCCGGATGATCCTGTACGGCGCGGCCAGCGGTCAGCCCGATCCGCTCGACCTGGCCGTGCTCGCGCCGGCCGGCTCGCTGTACGTGCAGCGACCCACGCTGCAGACCTACACCCGTACGCCGGAGTTGCTCCGCGATCGGGCGGCCGCGCTGCTGCAGCTGATCGCGGGCGGAAAGCTCGACATTCGGATCGGCGCTCGCTATCCGCTCGAGCAGGCCCGGCAGGCGCACGAGGATCTCGAGGCCCGCAAGACGACCGGAAAGCTGCTGCTGATCCCGTGAAGGAGCTGCAGGGGTGGGCCAGCGTCGAGCTCGACGTTCCGGTGAAGGCCTGCTTCGAGCTACTGGCGTCGATCGAGAGCTACCCGGACTGGTTCGAGGTGGTGAGCGCGGTGGAGATCCTCGAGAACGAGCGGAACGGCACGCCGGGACTGGCGCGGGCTGAGCTGTATGTGCCCCAGAGCCCGTTCGGCACGCACTTCGAGCTGCTTGTGGAGGTGCGCACCGAGCGGACTGGGGCGGTCACGTTGACCCGGGTGCCGGATGGAGTGTCCGACGTGGACCGACTCGAGTTGGCCTGGCGGATGCAGAGCGGCGGGTCCACACGGCTCGAGTTCGAGTTCGACGCCGCCGCCTCGTTCGTGCCGAGCTTCGTGCCGGTGGGCGGTGCGGGCGACGCGATCGCCCGCGCGGCGATAGAAGCGGCGCGAGCAGCGCTGGGCGCCGGGCTGCCCGGTGGACACCCATGAGTGCCACCCGCAACCTGGCCCGGCTGGCCGCGGACGCGTTCGAGCGACGCGGTGACTACGAGTCGCTGCTGTTCGAGGGGCGCTGGCATGGGTCGGCCGAGTTGTTCGCGCGGGGGTGTCGCCTGGCCGGCGGGCTGTCCGAGCTGGGGATCGAGCCCGGCGAGCGGGTGGTCGTCAGCATGGCCAACTGTCCCGAGGTGAGCATCGTGTATCAGGCGGTGTGGCGGGCCGGCGCCGTGGTCACCCCGGCCACGTTCCTGCTGACCGCGCCCGACCTTCGCCATGTGATCGCCGACTCGGAGGCCGCCGCGGTGATCACCACGCCGGACTTCGTCGACAAGGTGCGCGAGGCGGTCGGAGGCCTGGGTCACGTACGCCACGTGATCTCGACCGACGTCGGCTCTGGATCGGACGTGCTGGCGCTGGCGGCGCTCGAGGAGGCTTCACCGGGTCCGATCGTGGAGCGTGCCGACGACGATCTGGCCGCGCTCCTGTACACGGGCGGAACGACCGGCCGGGCCAAGGGCGTGATGCTGTCGCACGCCAGCCTGTGGTTCACCGGGGGAGCGGTGCAGAAGGCCGCTCACGTGGACGGGGTCAGCCGCTCGCTGATGACCCTGCCGCTGTCGCACTCCTACGGGATCCTGGTGACGATCTCGGCGATGCACACGCCGGAGCGCCCGGTCACCGTCCTGCTGCGCTGGTTCGACCCGCGCGTGTTCCTCGAGTCGATCGCCGAGCACCGCCTGCAGACGAGCGCGGTGGTGCCGTCGATGCTGCACCTGCTGCTGGCGCAGCCGCTCGAGGAGTTCGACCTGAGTTCACTCGTCTACCTCGGATGCGGGGCCGCGCCGCTCGCCCCCCAGACCGCCGCGGAGATCGAGCGCCGGATTCCGGGCGTGACCGTCCGCCAGGGCTACGGGCTGACCGAGACCGCCGCGCTGATCGCCACCAACCCGGTCGGGCGCGAGAAGCCAGGCTCGGTCGGCGTGCCGATCCCGGGCGCCGAGGTACGGATCCTGGACGTGGAGGATCGCGCGCTTCCGGTCGGCGAGATCGGCGAGATCTGCTGCCGCTCGCCGGCGGTCATGCGCGGCTACTGGCGCTCGCCGGAGGCCACCGCCGACACGATCCGCGACGGCTGGCTGCACACCGGCGACGTCGGCTACCTCGACGAGGACGGCTACCTGTTCATCGTCGACCGCAAGAAGGACGTGATCATCCGCGGCGGGTTCAACGTCTACCCCCGCGACGTGGAGGACGCGCTGCTCGAGCATCCGGCGGTGTCGGGCGCGGGGGTGGTCGGGCGACCCGACGAGCGCCATGGCGAGGAGGTCGTGGCGTTCGTGTCGCTGCGCACGCCGGATTCGGTCTCGGCCGAGGAGTTGGTCGCGTGGGCGCGGGAGCGGATCGGTGGCTACAAATACCCGCGCGAGGTGCAGATCGTCGACGCGATGCCACTGACCGCGGTCGGCAAGCTCGACCGCAAGGCGCTGCGCTCGCGGGTACGGGTTCTAGCCGGCTGACCGGCTCTGCTATAGACCGTTTCCGATGGCGGCACTGCCACAGCGTTCGCTCGGCGCGCTCGGACCCGAAGTGTCCGTGATCGGGCTCGGCTGCAACAACTTCGGCCGCCGGGTCGACGTGGCCGGAACGCGGGCGGTGGTGGACGCAGCTTTGGACGCGGGGATCACGTTCTTCGACACGTCGAATACGTACGGGGATCCGCGCGGTCGCAGCGAGGAGTTCCTGGGCGAGGTACTCGATGGTCGTCGCGACCGCGTGGTGCTCGCGACGAAGTTCGGGATGGACATGGGCGACGGTCTCGGACCGCGGGGTTCGGGAGCGTATGTGCGTCAGGCGGTTCAGGCGTCGCTGGGGCGGCTTCGCACCGACGTGATCGACTACTACTGGTACCACCAACCCGACGGGGTGACACCGATCTCCGAGACGCTTGAAGCTCTGGATGGGCTTGTTCGCGCCGGGACCGTGCGCTACATCGGCGCCTCAAACTTCACCGCCGAGCAGATCGAGGAGGCCCACGCGGTCGCGCGCGAGCGGGGATTCACACCGTTCACGGCGATCCAGAACAACTACAGCCTGCTCGTGCGCGAAGCGGAGCGTGACGTGCTGCCCACTTGCGAGCGGCTCGGGCTCGGGTTCGTGCCGTTCTTCCCGCTGGCCTCGGGGCTCTTGACGGGGAAGTACCGGCGCGGTGAGGCGGCGCCTTCGGGGACGCGACTCGCGGCTCGGGAGCGGGTGGGAACGGACGAGCAATTCGACGTCGTCGAGGCGGTGGAGCGGTTCGCGGCCGAGCGCGAGGTGTCGATGACCGACGTGGCGATCGGCGCGCTGCTGGCGCGGCCGGCGGTCTCGACGGTGATCGCCGGCGCCACCATGCCCGAGCAGGTGCTGTCGAACGCGGCCGCGGCACGCTGGACGCCGAGCGATGGTGACCTGGCCGAACTCGAGGAGGCGCTGAGCCCGTGACCGACTACGACATCCACCTCGACGACAAGTTCGGAAGCCTCGCGCCGATCGACCTGCCGGCCGAGATCGCCGCGAATGAGCCGTGGTTCAACCAGACGCTGACCACGGTCAACGATGCGGTGGTCCGTCTCGGCGTGATCGAGGGCGACTTCCACTGGCATCACCACACCGAGACCGACGAGTTCTTCCTCGTGCTGGAGGGTCAGCTGCTGATCGACCTGCGGGATCGGGAGACGGTGGTGCTCGATCCCCACCAGGGCTACACGGTGCCGAAGGGCGTTGAGCACCGGACCCGCGCGCCGGTGCGCACCGCGATCCTGATGGTCGAGGCGGCCGGCGTTCAGCCGACCGG
Organism: Solirubrobacteraceae bacterium; assembly: GCA_035455845.1. Lineage (GTDB taxonomy): Bacteria > Actinomycetota > Thermoleophilia > Solirubrobacterales > Solirubrobacteraceae > Palsa-465. The sequence goes on along the minus strand of DATIEI010000209.1, from coordinate 1,482 downwards.
GGACTGAGAGGTTCTTGCATTGGGTGGGCTGCTGGGGTCTGCGCGAGGGGGTCCGTCCCTGCGGGAGTTGTTCGCCACCCGCGAGATGGTGCTGGCTCCCGGGTGCTACGACGCGCTGGGAGCGCGGCTGGTCGAGGAGGCGGGCTTCCCGGCCGCGTACCTGACCGGCTTCGGCTCTGCGGCCTCGCACCTGGGCCGGCCCGACGTCGGGCTGATGGCGCTGCCCGAGATGGTCGACAACGCCCGGCGGATCGCGCAGGCGGTCGACATTCCGGTGATCGCCGACGCCGACACGGGCTTCGGCAACTCGATCAACGTGATCCGCACGCTGCGGGAGTACGAGGCGGCCGGCGTGGCCGCGATCCACATCGAGGATCAGGTCGTGCCAAAGACGTGCGGCCACATGGAAGGCAAGCAGGTCGTGCCGGCGAGCGAGATGGCGGCCGAGGTCTCGGCGGCCGTGGCGGCGCGGAGGTCTTCGGAGTTCCTGATCATCGCGCGGACCGACGCGCGTGCGGTCGAGGGGCTCGATGGGGCTTTGGCTCGGGCCAGGATGTACGTGGAGGCCGGCGCGGACGCGCTGTTCGTGGAGGCCCCGCAGTCCGAGACCGAGATCGAGACGGTGGCGCGAGCGTTCCCCGATGTGCCGCTGCTGTTCAATTACGCCGAGGGCGGCAAGACGCCGCCGCTGTCCTACGAACGCCTCCGCGAGCTGGGGTTCTCGCTGGTGATCTTCCCGCTCACGCTGCTGCTCGTGGCCACTCACGCAATGCGCGCCGCCCTGGCCCGGGTGAAGGCCGATGGGACCCCGATCGAGTTGCTGCCGTCGCTGCTGAGGTTCGACGAGTTCGTCGATTTCATCGGCCTGCCCGAGGTGCGCGAGCTCGAGCAGCGCTTCGCCGAGGGGTGAGCCTTTCCGTGTTGCGGCCGTTCCGCGAGGAGTTGCAATCCGACCTGTCGCCGGCCGACGCGGTGGTGTGGCTGCGCGGCGAGGAGCGGCCGTTCGCGCTGATCGGCGAGTGGCTCGGCGGGTTGGCGGTGCTGGGCTCGGCGCCGGCGCGGGTGGCCTCAAGCGACGAGGACCCGTTCTCGGTGATCGGTTCGGCGGGGTCGGTGATCGGTGGCGAGGGCGCGGTTCGTGTCGGGGGCGGTTGGGTCGGCTGGCTCGGGTACGGCCTCGGGGCGCGGATCGAGCGGCTGCCGCCGAGCCCACCCGCGCCGATCCCGCGGCCGGATTTCTCGCTCGCCTTCTACGACCACGTCCTCGTGCACGACGGCGAGCGGTGGTGGTTCGAGGCGCTGTGGTCCGACGAGCGAGACCCCGTCCTTCGCGAGCGCCTGGAGGTGTGGCGCCGGCGGCTAGCGACGGTGCCGGTTGTATCGGACGGTGCGGACGCGGTGCCGACTCCATTCCGGCTGGCCGCCAACGGCGCCGACGGGCACCTCGCGGCGGTGGCCGACTGCCGGCGGGGGATCGAGGCC
>DATIEI010000208.1:0-7210 GCA_035455845.1 Solirubrobacteraceae bacterium | reverse complement strand
CGAGCCGGGCTCCGAGGATTCACTGCACGAGCATCCGCGAGAGTCGCAGGGTCGCCCGGGCTCGCGGGCGCCGCACGTTTTCGTCGAACGCGACGGCGCGCCCGTGTCGACCTTGGATCTGTTCGGACGCGACTTCGTGCTGCTCGTCGGGTCTGGGGGTGACGCGTGGCGCGGCGCGGCGCTCGCCGCAGCCCAGGAGCTCGGGGTGCAGGTCGACTGCCACGTAATCGGAGATCCTCAGTTCGCCGACGCTTACGGCATCACCGCCGCGGGCGCCGTGCTCGTCCGTCCCGACGGCGTCGTGGGGTGGCGTGCCGCAGAAGCCGACGGGGCCTCGGAAGACACGATGCGCGGCACGCTCGCATCGTTGCTCTGCCGCAATGCTGAGGCGGCGACCGCCAAAAATCCAAAGTCAACAGGAGGGTGAGATGACCATTCGCGCCGACATCGTCGGCTCGCTGCTGCGTCCGGACTACCTCGTGCGCGCCCGGGCCCAGTTCGAGTCCGGGGAGATGGCGCCCGCGGCCTACAAGGAGATCGAGGATCGCGCGGTCGACCAGGTGATCGCGATGCAGGAGGGCGCCGGCATGCACGTCGTCACCGACGGCGAGCTTCGCCGGCACACGTTCATCGATCAGCTGCTCGAGGCCGTGGACGGCCTTACCCCGGACCCCGAGGGCACGGCGAGCGACCACATCCCGGTCCCGTTCTACGACGAGGACGGCACGGAGCAGAGCGTGTTCACGATTCCGATCTCGGTCACCGACAAGGTTCGCCGCGCGCGGATGATGACCGTCGAGGAATACGCGTACGCGCGCGCGCGAGCCCACCGCCCGATCAAGGTGACACTGCCGAGCCCGCTGATGCTGTTCCTGGCCTGGTCACCCGGCCGCTCGCGGGACGCCTACGCGGACCCGTTCGAGCTGTTCGCCGACGGCGTCACGCTGATGCGCGAAGAGGCCCAGGAGCTCGCGCGCATGGGCTGCCCGTATATCCAGGTTGACGCTCCTGACTTCGGGCAGCTGATCGACCCGGCGCAGCAGACCGTGTGGGCGGCGGCCGGGATCCCGTTCGAGCGGGTCATGACCGAAGGGGTCGACATGCTCAACGAGGTGGCCAGCGTCCCCGGGGTCACGTTCGCGGTGCATATCTGCAAGGGCAACTACGACAGCCATTGGATCAGCGCCGGCGGGTACGAGTCGATCGCATCCCATCTTTTCCCCCGCCTGACGAACTTCGACCGGATCCTGCTCGAATACGAGAACGAGCGCTCGGGCTCGTTCGAGCCGCTCAAGGAGCTGCCGGACGACAAAGTCGTGGTCCTGGGGTTGGTCTCCTCGAAGTTCGAGGAGCTCGAGTCGCCCGAGCAGCTGATCGGCCGGATCGAGCAGGCGGCCCGCTTCTACCCGCGCGACCAGCTCGCGCTCTCGACCCAGTGCGGCTTCGCCTCAGCCGGACCCGGCAACGCGATGAGCGAGGATGCCCAGGAGAAGAAGCTCCGGCTGATCGCGGAGGTGGCCGACCGGGCCTGGGGATGACTCAGCGCTAGGTGACGTCAGGCGAGCACGGCCTGCTCATAGCTGGCGCGTGCCTCGACCGGCGAGTCGAACAGCTCCCAGCGCTCCATCCAGCGGTGGGTCCGATCGAACATCTCGCGCGTGTAGGGCTCGAACACGATCCGCTCGCCGGTGCCGAAGCGCCGCACGTCCGCGGCGTCGCGCAGGTCGTCGGGCATCTCGGCCAGCCAGTGGCGCTTGTAGCGCTCGGGCTCGAGGTCGAGCTCGGCCTGCGCGCGGCGCAGGGCGCGGAAGTAGCGCTCGAGGTCCTCCGGCTCGGAATCGGCGCTGACCAGGAACCCCATCATGAACGTGGTGTCGACGAGCTTGCGAAAGCCCCACTGCTCGAGCAGGTAGTACTGAGCGCCCCACACGTTGGCCGCCGGAATCTGGCGATCGCGCATCAGCCGGACGCGGTCGAACGGCAGGCCCACGAAGCTCATCACGATCTGCTCTCGCTCGAGGAACGGCTCGAGCCCCTGGATCGCCGAGTAGTGGCTGCCCGAGTGGTACCCGACCCCGACCGGCACGCCGGCGAGATCCTCGGGGCGACGGCACTCGGAGTCAGGCGCGACGAAGATGCCCGACGTGCACATCGAATAGGCCTTGCCCCACATCCTGCCGTGGCTGCTCGTGGCGGCGGCGTTGACCGCCCAGTGGCAGGCGCCCGACACGTCGCAGGCTCGCCCCTTCTCCATGTCCTCGAATGCGCCACTGCGCGCCTGGACCGGTGCGGCGTCGGCCGGCTTCACCGACGAGGTGGTCAGCGAGCCACCCGCCAGACCCTGCGCCTCGAACTCGTAGTCGAGCCCCTCGTCGCGAAAGAACCCATTCTCCTCGGCCACCCACTCCTGCAGCCGGACGTGGGGCTGAATGCGAAACGTGGCCATCGGTCTCCTCCTGTGCTCGCCTGTTGCGCTCCCGTAAGAAGTAGCAGCTCGGCGCAGCTAACCAGACATGAGCATCGACAGTCGACGAGCCGACGATCGATCGCAGTGGGTGCGGTGGCGCGCCCGGCGGCTTCTCAGCGCCGGATTCCCGGCCGATCTCGCGGGGCAGCTTGCGCGAGCCGAACGGATCGACCTGCACCGGCTGCTTTCGCTGGTCGATCGGGGCTGTCCGCCCGACCTGGCGGTGCGCATCCTTGCGCCGCTCGACGACGACGATTCTGAGACAGGAGAGCGAACGAGATGAGCAAGCAGACCTTCGTGATCGTGGGAGCCGGGCTGGCCGGGGCGAAGGCGGCCGAGGAGCTGCGCGAGCGCGGCTTCGACGGACGCGTCGTGCTGATCGGCTCCGAGGCTGAACGGCCGTACGAGCGCCCGCCGCTCAGCAAGGACTACCTACGGGGTGAATCCAAGCGCGAGAAGGCGTACGTGCATCCGGCCGGCTTCTACGCGGACCACGAGATTGAGCTCCTAACCGGCAGCGCGGTCGCCGCGATCGACCCGGGCGCGTCGCGCGTGCTGCTCGAGGACAACCGCGAGTTCGCCTACGACCGGCTGCTGCTGACCATAGGGGCCGAGCCACGACGGCTGCCCGTGCCGGGCGCCGAGCTCGACGGCATCCACTACCTGCGCACATTCGCCGACTGCGACGCGCTGCGGACGCGGCTCGAGGCGGGGGATGGGCGAGTGGCCGTCGTCGGGGCCGGCTGGATCGGCAGTGAGTTCGCCGCCTCGGCCCGCCAGCGCGGGCTCGAGGTGACCGTCATCGATCCGCTGTCGCTCCCGAACGAGCGGATCTTCGGGGCAGAGGTCGGATCGTTCTATCGCGACGTGCACACACAGCACGGGGTCGAGATGCTGCTCGGGCGCGGCGTCGAGGGCTTCGAGGGAGAGGGCACGGTGGCGCGCGTGCGGTTGAGCGACGGCGCGCACGTCGAGTGCGACTTCGCGGTCGTCGGGGTGGGAGTCGCGGCGCGCAGCGGACTGGCCCGCGACGCCGGTCTGGCGGTCGACAACGGAATCGTGGTCGACGAGCATCTTCGCACCTCCATGCCGAACATCTACGCCGCCGGCGACGTCGCGAACGCCTGGCATCCGTTCCACGAGCGCAGGATCCGCGTCGAGCACTGGGCCAACGCGCTGAACCAGGGCCCGGCGGCTGCGCGGTCGATGCTCGGCGAGGACGTCAGCTATGAGCGGATCCCCTACTTCTTCTCCGACCAGTACGACGTGGGCATGGAGTACTCCGGATACGCGGAGAGCTGGGATGAGGTCGTGTTGCGCGGCGATCCGGCCGCGGGCGAGGGGTTCGTCGCATTCTGGCTCGGCGACGGGCACGTGCTGGCCGGCATGAACGTCAACGTCTGGGATGTCAACCAGCAGGTCCAGGAGTTGATTCGTGCGCGGCGGCCCGTGGATCCCCGGGCCCTGTCGGACCCCGGGACGCCGCTGGACGCGCTCCTCGCGCTAGAGCGTCAGTGAGCGGTGACAGTCACAGACCTCGCGCTGTGACTGTCAGCCCCATGCAGTAGCACCGTTTGTCAGAGCACTACGGTTGACAGGTCCGCGCGGCTATCGTAGAAACTGAGATGTGTCGTGGCGCACGCACACAGATCGCCAGCCAGCGTGATCGATCTCGATCCGGCTGATACCACGCGGTCTGCGGCGACATCTCGAGTGGTGCGAGTCCTCGAAGCCGATCCCGATCTGGGCGTCGGGATTCCGCGCGCCCAGTGGGAGCTGGTCGTCGGCGCGTCCACCGCGCCGGGGTTCGAGTTCGAGCGCGGTCCCTGGCGGTTCGAGCCGCCGCCCGAGCCGGGCAGCTTCGGCGCGCTGATCCTCGAGGGCATGATCCTGATCCGGATCGACGCCGGGAGCCGATCGCACATCGAGCTGCTGGGCGAAGGCGATGTGGTCAGCCCATGGGCGGGAACCGGCGCCGATCTGAGCGCGCCGTCGGAGCTGACCGCGTCGGTGGTCGCGCGGGCTCGGGTTGCACTGCTCGACCGGCGCTTCGCGCTGCGGACGGCGCGCTGGCCCGAGATTCACGCCGCGCTCATCCAGCGCTGCATCGACCGGGCGCGGCGACTCAGCCTGCAATCGGCGATCAATGCGCTGCCCCGGATCGAGGAGCGAGTCGAGGTGACACTGTGGGAGCTGGCCTACCGGTTCGGGCGCGTCACGCGCGAGGGAATCGTGCTGGATCTTCCGATCAGCCACTCCCAGCTGGCCGACGTCGTGGCGGCGCAGCGGCCGTCCGTGAGCACCGCGGTGATTCGCCTCGAGGAGCAGGGGCAGATCTCGCGCACCGCCCGGCGGACCTGGCTGCTGCGCGGATCGCCGCCGGCCATGCTCTCCGCTCTGGCGCGCCAGAGCGGGCTCGAGGCGTAGAGGCTTCTTAGCTTAGCGTCTCTTAACGCGTTCCTGTCCGCACACGTACACCTGATCACGCCGGGTCGGCCGTCGCGGAACCGCGAGGGTAGGAGCCGGTCATGCCCACTTCGACTACCCGCTCGCGGAAGCCGAGCCACATCTGGCGATCGGGTGGATCCGGTGGCGCCGGCCCCCGGCGGCGGCGGCGAACGAGATGGGCGCCAACCCGTTCGCGGCGATGCCCTCCGACCACTTCGCCTCGGCCGCCATGACCGCGATTCTGCTCGCCGAGCAGGATCGGCGGCTCGGCATGTTCGGTTGGAGCTACGCCCTCGGGTTGGCGTTTGTCCTCGTCTACCTCGGCGAGCACTACGTGGGCGATGTGCTGGCAGGACTGTCCCCCGCGCTGAGCGTCAACGCGGCGCGGGGTCCGCTCGAGCGCGCGACCGACCGAGTTCTCGGACTGGGCCCGCGCAGCTGAATGCGTCTCTTCGAGCCCGCATCAGGGGAGGGCGAGCTGCGCGAGCTCTGCCGGACCACGCTCGAGCGCAACTGGCGGGAAGGCATCCGCGACGGCGTCCGCTACGCCTATACCGCCCCCAGCAGCGGCCGATACCCGTGGCAGTGGTACTGGGACTCGTGCTTTGCGGCGATCGTCTGGCGACGCTTTGACCCGAGCCGTGCTCGCGCGGAGCTCGAGAGCCTGCTGGCCGCGGCGACGCCCGAGGGCTTCATCGGGCACACGATCTTCTGGGCCGAGCCGGTCAGCCGCGTGCGGTCGCTGTTCTACAACGTGCGCTCGCGTGCGGACTTCATGACCGCGACGATTCAGCCGCCGCTGCTGGCCTGGGCCTGGCGGATCGCGGTCGGGGACCCCGCGGCGGTGCCGGCGATCGTCCGCCACCACGAATGGGTCGAGGAGCGGCGCTCGCTCGACGGCGACGGGCTCGTGTGGATCATCCAGCCCGACGAGTCCGGGCTCGACGCCTCGCCGAAGTTCGACTCCACGTTCGGATGGTGCGCCGACGGCCTGCCCGGCTTCCCGCTGCTGGTCAGGAGAAACCGGCATCTGGACTTCGATGTCGCGCGAATCGATGAGGCCGGCGGGCCGCTCTTGTGCGGCACGGCGACCAACGTGTTCCACGGGCTCTCCCGGCTGGCCCTGGGTCGTCCTTCGATCACACCGGCGATCGTCGATCGCCTGTACGACGAGCGGCGCGGGATCTTCCACCAGCTCGTCCGCCGGCGCGGACAGCGGTGGACGATGCCGCGCCGGGTGGTGACCTGGGCCGCCCTATCGCCGCTCGCGCTGCCCGACCTGCCCGAGGAGATCGGCCGCCGGCTGGTCGAGCAGTATCTGCTCGACCCCGAACGGTTCTGGTTGCCGGTCCCCCCACCCTCGGTGTCCGCGGCCGACCCCCGGTTCTCCCGCAGCGACCGGTTCCTGCTTCTGCGCCGCTACTGGCGCGGGCCCACGTGGATCAACGCCGCGTGGCTGCTCTGGCTCGGGTTGGTCAGGCTCGGCTACCGCAAGGAGGCGGGAGAGCTGGCCGCGCGGATCGCCGGCGCGGTGGGCGCGGTGGGGCTGCGCGAGTACTACGACCCGTACACCGGCGAGGGGATGGGCGCCACCGACTTCTCCTGGTCGGCGCTGGTCATGGAGCTCATCGACCCAGATCCCGGAGCCGCGTCAAGTCATCTCAGCGCGATCGACGCCGGCGTCACGGGCGCGGCGCCTGGGTAACAGACCGAGGAAGGTCAAATGGCGCAGCACGAGCGTGACACTGACCGCGGGTGGGCCGGGGGCCGGATCGCCGTCCTCGACTGGGATCCGGAACTCGCCGAGGATCTACCCGAACCGCAGCGCGAGCTGGCCCGCCGGCAGGTCCTGGCCGAGGTTGTCGCTTATCCGGCCGGTCCGTGGGAGGTGGGACCCGACGACTTCGACCGCGCCTCCAGCTTCGGGTTACTCATCGTCGAGGGTCTGATGGCCCGCGAGGTCACGGTCGGTGACTACACGTGTGCGGAGCTGTTGGGACCGGGCGACCTCATCCAGCCGTGGCTGCGCATCGGGCAGGAGGAGTCCGTGGCGACCGAGATCGACTGGGACGTCGTGGAGCCGGCGGCCCTGGCCCTACTCGACCGGCGTTTCTGCGAACGGTCCATGCATTGGCCGGAGGTGCAGGCTGCGGTGGCCCGGCGGCTCATGCAGCGAACCCACTGGCTCGCCTTCCATCTCGCGGTGTGCGGGCTGCGCCGCATCGACGATCGACTGCTCAGCGTTCTGTGGCACTTCGCCGATCGCTGGGGCACGGTGACCCCGGAGGGCGTGCG
>DATIEI010000207.1:0-14408 GCA_035455845.1 Solirubrobacteraceae bacterium | reverse complement strand
GCGCGAACTCGAGCGATTGCTCACGCCGCAGCGCACTGAGCACGGCGACCCCGGCGAGCATCGTGCACACGCCGACCGTGCGATTTCGGCTGAGCCGCTCGCCGAACGCGAAGTACCCGCCCAAGGCTGCCAGCGCCCCGACCTGCGAGGCGAGCACGGACAGGACGACCGAGGACACCGGCAGTTCAGCGTGGAGAGCGCCCACGCCGCCGCGGCGCCCAGCCCTCCGAGGATCGCAATCACGGCTTAGCCGCCAGCATGCCAGCGACCGTATCGGGTGCAATCAGCCAGCTGGATCGATCGACTCTGACAGCAGGGTCGCGACGTCGACCACGCGCAGGTCGGCGCCGGCGCTCTGCACGCCGTCGTCGAGCATCACCGTGCAGAACGGGCATGCGACCGCCAGCGTGTCCGCACCGGTGGCGCCCGCCTCGCGCACCCGCTCCTCGTTGATCGGTTTGGCGCGCTCCTCCATCCACATGTGCGCGCCGCCCGCGCCGCAGCAGAACGTCTGCTTGCCGGAGCGCGCCATTTCGATCGGCGCGCCGACCGCGGAGACGATTTCTCGCGGCGCTTCGAGCACGTCGTTGTGGCGGGCCAGGTAACAGGAGTCGTGGTAGGTGATATATCTGTTGTCGACGCGCGTGATATCAATGCGGCCGGCCCGGACCAGGTCCGACAGCAGTTCCGAGTGGTGGATGACCTCGTAGCTTCCGCCGAAGTCCGGGTACTCGTTGGCCAGCGTGTTGAAGCAGTGCGGGCAGCCGGTCACGACCTTGGTCACGCCCGCTTCGTTCAGCGTTGCCACGTTCTGCTCGGCGAAGGCCTGAAACACGTACTCGTTACCGATCCGGCGGGCCGGGTCGCCGGTGCAGCTCTCGCGGGGGCCGAGGATGGCGAAGTCGACATCGGCGTGCTGCAGCACCTTCGCGGTGGCTTGCGCGGTCTTGCGCGCCCGCTCGTCGAACGACGATGCGCAGCCGACCCAATAGAGGTACTCGGGCGGAGGGTCGCCGGGTTCGAGGACCTTGATCCCCAGGTCGGCTGCCCAGTCCGCGCGCTCGGACTGCGGCTTGCCCCACGGATTCGAGGCGCGCTCGACGTCGCGGAGCATCGGCTCGGCCTCGGCCGGGAAGCTCGACTCGACCATAACCAGATGCCGGCGCAGGTCGACGATGTGGTCGACGTGCTCGATCGACACCGGGCACGCCTGGATGCAGGCGCCGCAGGTCACACAGTCCCACACGCTCTCGGCCGGCACCGCGTCCGGGACCAGGGCCGTCTCGTTGTCCTCGGCGAACACGGCGTCGCGCAGGCCCATGATCACGAGCTTGGGGGAGAGGATCTTGCCGGTGGCATAGGCCGGACAGGCGTCCTGGCAGCGCCCGCACTCGGTGCACGAGAACGTGTCGAGCACCTGCTTCCAGGTCAGATCGGTTGCCTTGCCGGCGCCGAAGCGGAGGTCCTCCTCGGGTACGTCGGGGTCGTCGAACGTGAGCGGCTCGAGTCGCCCGCCTGCCCGGGTGCGTCCGAACCACACGTTGATCGCCGCGACGAAGATGTGCAGGTGCTTGGAGCGCGGGAGGTAGGCGAGGAAGGTGAGGATCGTCAGGACATGGATCCAAACGAACGCCCGCTCGAGGATTTTGGTCGCCTGGTTGTCGCCGAACAGGTGCGAGAGCGCGTTCGACACCGGCGACCAGGCTTTCGGCCACTCGTTCAGGTGCAGGGCGATGCGGGTGGCGTGCCACAGGAGCAGGCTGATCACAATCGTCGCGATCATCCCCAGGATCAGATCCGCCTCGCCGAGGTGACTTCCCTTGAAGCGGTTTGGTCGCTGAACCTTGCGGATGTAGACCGCGGCGATCACGCCGGCAAGCACCAGGACGCAGAAGATGTCGACGAGCAGCGCGTACCAGCCCTGATGCCCGAGCCAGGGAAGCGTCGAGTGCTTGTCGACGATCCCGATCAGCGCGATCAGGATCGTGGGGATCAGCACCAGGAACCCCCAGAAGATGAACGCGTGCATCAGGCCGGGAACCAGGCGCTGGAGCAGCTTGCGCTGTCCCAGCACGATCGTGGCTTCGTTCTTGGCTCGCCGGGTTGTATCCCCGGTGCGCTGCGCGGCCTGGGCGGGCGCGGCGGCGCGGACGAGGCCGACCAGCCTGTGCACGCGCGTCGCGAACACGGCGCCGCTCGCGACCAGGACGGCGGCGAGGGCTAAGGCGGAGACGAGCAAGTGGCGCCCGGCGTCGGCGTGGTCAGTCGCCCCGCGTCTTGCGGATCTCGGCCGAGATGGCCGGCACCACCTCGTGGAGGTCGCCGATCACCGCGTAGTCGGCGCTGGCGAAGATCGACGCCTCACGGTCGGGGTTGATGGCCAGGAGCTTCTTGGCCCCCTTGCAGCCCGCCATGTGCTGGGTGGCGCCGCTGATCCCGCACGCGATGTAAAGCGACGGCGACACCTTGGTGCCGGTCTGCCCGACCTGGTCGGTGTGCGGCCGCCAGCCGGCGCTGGTCACCGCGCGCGAGCAGCCGACCGCGGCGCCCAGCAGCTGGGCCAGCTCCTCGATCACCGCGAAGCCCTCAGCGGACCCGACGCCGCGCCCTCCCGAGACGACCACGTCGGCGTCGGCCAGCGACACGCCGGCAGTGACGGCCTGTGCGTGCTCCGACACCCTGACCCGTCCGTCTCTGGCGGGGATCGACTCTACGTCCAGGTCTGCCGGGTCGGCGGCCACCGCGTGGGGCGCGACCGTGAGCAGCGCGGGAGAGCTGTGCAGCCGGGCCTCCTCGAGCAGGCTGCCGCCCCATCGCACTCGGGTGAGGGTGATCGGGTCGCCGGCGATCGCAACCGTGCAGTTCGCGGCCATCGGCAGGTCGAGCTGGGCGGCCACGTGGGCGAGCACCTCGTTTCCGCGGTCGGTGCCGGGGGCGACGACGGCGCTGGGGGAGCGGTCCTGGATCACGCCGGTGAGCGCGGCCGCGGTTCCGTCCGGGGAATAGCCGGCGTTGTCTTGGATCGCGACGGCCTGCAGGCCGTCGTCTGCGATTGCCCGGGCGAAGGCAACGGCCTGGCGGAACAGCTCGTCGTCGGAGCGCTCGGCGAAGACCAGGACCATCTCGGTTACACCAGACCCAGCTCGTGGAGAACGCCGACCACCGCCGGCGCCGCGCCGGCACCGTCGCCGAGGAGCTCGGCCTGCTTGCCCGAGCCGGGCGGGAGGGTGAGCTTGACCATCTGCAGGTTGGGCTCGGCGCGGGTCGGGGTCGATGCGTCGAGCGGCTTGCGCTTGGCCCGCAGCCGTCCCGGGACCGAGGGATAGCGCGGGAGATTGATGCCCTCCTTGACCGTGACTACAGCGGGCATCGGCACGTCGTACACGTCACGCCCGCCGGATGTTTCCTGCTCGCACCGGAGTCCTCCGTCCTGCACGGCGATCGCCTTGATCCCGGTCACGACCGGGAGGTCCAGCCTGCGGGCGACGCGGATCGCCACCTGGTAGTTGCCGGCGTCGGCCGACTCGTTGCCGAACACGATCAGGTCGAACGGCTCAGGTTGGGCGTGGATGGCATCAACGATCGCGGTCGCGGTCGCCTGCGGATCCCATTCGGTGTCGCCGTCCGTGATCAGGTGCACGGCGCGGTCGATGCCGATCGCCATCATGTCCCTAAGCTGCTCCTCGGCCTCTGGCGGGCCTAGGGTGAGCACGGTCGAGGAGCCGCCGTGCTGCTCGATCAGCCGGACCGCCTCCTCGCAGCCGCACTCCTCGTGCGGGCTGATCGTGAAGCCGAGGTGGCGGGTGGAGATCGCGCGCTGATCATCGGTGAGCACGATCTTGCCCCCGGTCAACGGGACGCGCTTCACGCAGACGAGGATGTTCATGGTTTCAGCAGCGGACGCGCGAGTTGTCCGGATCGAAGAGCGGGGTCGAGTCGTTGGTGGCGACCGTCACCGGATAGCGCTCGCCCATGTACTCGACGCTCAGTTGCTCGCCGACCACCGCGTGCTCGGGCGGCAGGTAGCTCATGAGGATGTGCTTGCCGACTGATGGGCCAGCCCCGGCACTCGTGATATATGAGTGTCGCCCTTTGTTGTCGACAACTGATCGCCCATCCCGAGTCAAGACGGGCTCCTTGCCGAGCATGTATCGCTTGACCCCCGACTTCGAGGTGTGGTCGTCGACGGTCAGCGTGCACATCACGGCCGCGGGCTCCTCATCGCGGTGGCGCAGGTGGGCCTCCTTGCCGATGAAGTCCTCCTCCTTGACCTTGCCCCAAGCCATGCCGGCCTCGACGACGTTGAAGTCGCCCTCGAGCTCGGCCCCGTAGGCGCGGTAGCACTTCTCCAGGCGCCCGGTCGTGCCGTAGACGCCGATCCCGGCCGGGATGATCCCGTGCGGCTCGCCGGCCTCCGCAATCAGATCCCACAGGCGGGCGCCCTGCTCGAATGGGACGTACAGCTCCCAGCCCAGGTCGCCCACGTACGAGATCCGGGAGGCGAGGACCTGCACCGGCCCAACCTCGATCTGCTTGCAGCGGGCGAAGGGGAGCCCCTCGTGGGACACGTCGGCGGATGTGATGCTGCTGAGGATTTCCCGGGCTTTCGGACCCCAGAGACCGATGGTGGTCCACGCGGTGGTCTGGTCATGGACCTGCGCCGATCCGTCGTCGGGCAGGTGGTCCGCGAACCACTTGAGGTCGGACATCCCGAATGCGCCGCCGGTGACCACGCGGAAGGTGTCGTCGGCCAGGCGCATGATCGTCAGGTCCTGCTTGAAGCCTCCGCTCGGGGTGAGCAGGGGGGTGTACACGACGCGGCCGTTTTCGACGTTCATCTGCCGCATCGCCACGGTCTGCACGACGTCGAGAGCGCCCGAGCCGATTACGTCGAAGATCGCGAACGCGCTCAGGTCGATCATCGCGGCGCGGTCGCGCATGGCCAGGTGCTCGGCGTTGATGATCGGCGACCACCAGCGAGCGTCCCACTCGGCCTCGCGCCTGTTGATGCGGTCGCCGTACTCGTCCAGGAGGCGTTCGTTGGACGCGTACCACTGGGGGCGCTCCCAGCCGGCACCTTCGTAGAACACGGCCTTCAGCGTGCGTTCGCGCTCGTAGAAGGGGGACAGGCGGACGTTGCGGTCCGACGCCCACTGCTCGCCGGGGTGGACGATCCCATACATCTTGTTGAAGCCCTCCGAGGCGCGGGCCACGATGTGGGTGCGGGTTCGCTGGCAGGAATACGCGCGCGCGATGTTCGACTCGTACACGTCGATCTCCGACTCGCCGTGGACGATCAGCTCGGCGACGGTCTTGCCGGCGCCCGGGCCTTCCTTGATCCAGATCGCCGCGGCCGACCACAGCCCTTTGACCTCGGGGGTCTCGCCGAGCAGCGGCATTCCGTCGTAGGTGACCGACAGCACGCCGTTGATCGCATACTTCACGCCGACTGACTCGTCGCCCACGATCTCGGGCATCAAGTCGAGCGCCTGCTCCATCTGCGGGTCGAAGTCATCCTGGGTGAAAGGCAGCTCAGTGGGGCTGAGCGCCGACTCCTCGATGCTCGGGATATCGTCGGACTCGAGCGTGATCGGACGGTGCGCGTAGGAGCCGATCTCGAGCCCGGTGCCCTCCTGGCGCTCGTACATGTTCGTGTCCATGTCGCGGACGATCGGGTACTCGATCAGCTTCGTCGTGTTGGCGAACCGGGGCGCCGGCCCGATGTCGATCATCTGGTGAACCATCGGGGTGAGCGGGATCGACGCGCCGGCCATGCGCGCGATCCGCGGGCTCCAGGCGCCGCAGGCGATCACGATCAGATCCGCCTCGAGGTCGCCTTTTGTCGTCCGCACGCGTCTGACCCGGCCGCCCTCCACGTCGATGCCGAGCACCTCCGTATTGGCCATCACAGTCATTCCGGCCTCGACCGCCCGCTCGCGCATGATCGTCCCGGCCCGCAAGGAGTCGACCACCCCGGCGCCTGGGGTGAAGAAGCCGCCCAGGATCAGCTGCTCGTTGATGTAGGGCACGTGCTGCCTGACCTGCTCGGGGGTGAGCAACTCGACCGGCTCGATGCCCCACGACCTGGCTGACGCCATCCGCCGGGTCAGCTCCTGCATCCGCTCCTCGGTCCGAGCGACCTCGATGCCCCCGCTCTCGATGAATACGTCCAGGTCCTTGTACTGGCGCATGCTCTCGAGCGTCAGCGAGGTCATCTCCTTGGAGTGGTCGACGGGGAAGATGAAATTCGAGGCGTGCCCGGTCGACCCGCCCGGGTTGGGCAGCGGCCCCTTGTCGACCAGCGTGATGTCGCTCACGCCCAGCCGCGTCAGGTGATACGCCAGGCTGTTCCCGACGATCCCAGCGCCGATGATCACAACACGTTCAGTGCGCGCGCCACTGCCCACACCACTGATATATCAGATGGATGCCAGAGGTCGCAATACTGGCGACGAGTGGTCGGCGACGAGGTAGGTTGGCTGGCGTGAAGCTTCCGTATGAAGAGGCGGGGGATGGTGCGCCAGTTCTGCTCCTGCATGCCGGGGTGGCGGACCGGATGATGTGGAGCGAGCAGTTGGAGCCGGTGGCGGCGGCGGGCTTCCGGGTGATCGCGGTTGACCTGCCGGGTTTCGGCGAGGCGCCACCGCCGGAGGGCGAGGACGCGCCATGGTCCGACGTGCTCGAGACGATGGACGCGCTCCGGGTCGAGGGGGCGGCGCTCGTCGGGTGCTCGTTCGGTGGTGCGGTGGCGCTGCGGGTCGCGGCGGTGGCGCCCGACCGGGTCACGGCCCTGGCGCTGATCTCAGCCCCGCCGCCGGACCTGGAGGAACCCTCGCCCGAGCTCGCGGCGGCTTGGACCGCCGAGAACTCCGCGCTGGAGCGGGGCGACGTCGAGGCTGCCGTGCGGGCGGTCGTCGAGGCGTGGACCCTGCCGGACGCACCGACCCCGCTTCGTGAACGCGTGGCCGACATGCAGCGACGCGCCCTCACGAAGCAGGCAAGCGCGCCCGAGGTTCCCGAGGCACCGGACCCGCTGGACCGAACCGGACTGACCGAGATCGCCGTGCCCGCGCTCGTCGCGGCCGGCGAGCGGGACATGCCGGACTTTCGCGAGGGGGCGCGGAGGATGGCCGATCAACTGCCGCGCGCTCGCCACGTGGAGATCCCCGGCGCGGGCCATCTGGCACCGCTCGAGACGCCCGAGGCGTTCCGTGAGCTGCTGCTGGCGTTCCTGGCCGGGCGGTAGTACGGCGTACCGGCGTGAGGCCGTCAGCGCGTACTCGCGTGCGGCCGTGCTAACGCCGCGCGGCCTGCTTGCGCTCGATCCGCCGGCGCTCGGCCCGCGGAACCGTCTTGACCTTCCTAGGCGCTGCCGGCTCTGACTCGACCCGGAGGACCCGGATCGCGGTGAGGATGGTCAGGATCGTCATCAGCACCGCGCTACTCACGCACCATTGGCAGATCGCCTTGATCGTGAATATCTCGCGGTAGGTGAGGTAGAGGCTGAACAGGAATCCGATCAGGGCTATGGCGAATCCAGCGACCCGCCCGAGCTCGTTGCGGATGGCCAGGGTGAACAGGATCCCGATGTAGCCGGCCAGCCCGAGCACGGCGACCGGGATGCCGGCCAGTTTGGAATAGACCGAGCTCTGAACGGTCTCGCAGCCCCCGCTGGACAGGCACACGACCTTGAGGCCCTCGTAGTGGGTGTAGGTCAGGTAGCCGGCGACGCCGATCCCGATCAGGGAGAGCACGGCGATCGCGATGCGCAGCCGCCGGTCAACGGTGTCGCGGAGGAGGACGCCATTGCCGGTGGCGGTGGCGGTCACGAGACCTGCTTCATCGCCTGCTGAAGCTGGGCGTAGGTGGGCACCGCGGCGTTCGCCGCTGCCTGCCCCTTCGGCCCCTTGAAAATGATGGTGGGGGTTCCGCTCACGCCGATCGTCTTGCCGGCGTTCTGCTGCGAGTTGACCTCAGCAGTCAGGTTGGGGTCGCTGCGCGCGGATTTCCATTGCGCAAAATTGAGCCCGGAGATCTGTTTAGCCAGACCATCCAGGAACGACTCGGTCACGTAGGCGTCCGTCTCGGACCCTTGCTGGCGGTAGAAGAGCTCGGTGAACTGCCAGAACTTGTTCTGCTTGCCCGCTGCCAGGGCGGCGGCTTGTTGCAGCGGGAACTCGTTGGGGTCCGGACCGCTGCAGGTCGCGGTGCAGAACGCGTCGTAGACCACCTTGACCTTCCCCGAACGCACGTCCTTGGACACCAGCTGCGGGAACCCCCCCTTCAGCGTGAAGTCCTGGCAGACCGGGCACTTGAGGTCGCCGTAGTAGGTCATCGTGACCGGCGCCTTCGGACTCCCGAGGGTGTTACCCGACTGGGGGATGCCGGTGAGCAACTGGTTGACCGCCGTCACCGTCGAGTTCGCCGTAGTGCCGGTCTGGATACCGCCCTTCTTGCTGCCGCCAGTGCTGATGATCACCAGCGCGACAACGATCACGACCGCGACCGCCACGACGCCGAGGACCATGCGGACGCGCTGCTGCCGGCGCGCTCGCTCGGCTCGCGCTCGTTCCTCGGCGAGGCGTCGGGCGCGCGCCTCTTCCTTCTGCTTGGTGCGAGATGCCATGGTTTAGACGGAACCGCCCGGAGGGCGGATGCGCCTGAGGATAGCGGCCGCGGGCAAGCCGGGCGGAGCTTGACGCGGGTCTTAAAGAGCTCTTCGTTTGCCGTCCCCGCCCGGTCGAGCCGCCTGGCATCGCGGATCGACCAGCCGACGGTGAGGCCAGCATCCTCGCTAATTGCGTGTAAACATCCTGTGATCAGGAGGCGCTCCGGCGTGTTGTCGACAATCCCGTTGATTACAGTCTCTGCCATGTCGCGTGAGCGCACCGAAGCGCAGCCTGGGGGCCAGGCCGCCCCGCAGCGCGCTCAGCCCAGGCTGCGAGTGGCCGTGATCGACCGCGACCCGGGCTTCATGCAGGTTCTGTCGAACCGTCTCGGCGCGCTCGCCTGCGAGCACCGGACGCTGTCCAGTCCGGCCACCGTGGAGACGCTCGTCGCGATGCGCCTGAACGCGCTGGTCCTCGACCTGGCCGTGATCGGCCCGGAGAGCTGGGAGTACCTCGAGCGGGTGTGCGGGCGTCTGCCCGGGCTCGCCGTGATCGTGTGCACGGGCCCTTCCTCGGTGGCCCAGCGGGTACGGGGCCTTCGGCTCGGCGCCGACGCCTGGATGACCAAGCCGTGCCATCCCGAGGAGCTGATCTGCGTGATCGAGGCATCCGTGCGGCGCCACCGTCGCCAGGAGCTGCCCCAGGTCGACGTGGCGGCGACGATCGGCGAGATCACGATCCGCCCCGACCTCTACCAGGCGTACGTGGGCGAGCAGAGCCTCGAGCTGACCGCCCGCGAGTTCGAGATCCTCCAGCTGCTGGCCCAGTCCGACCGGGTGCTCCGTCGCGAGGAGATCTACGAACGGGTGTGGGGCTACGCGATGGCCCACGGCGACCGCTCGGTGGATGTCTTCGTCCGCAAGCTTCGCCAGAAGCTGCGCGCGATCTCCCCCCACTGGAGCTACATCCACACCCACTTCGGGGTCGGCTACCGCTTTGCCCCCGAGCCCGAGGATCTCGAGCTCGAGGCGGCAGGCCCCGTCGAAGAGGCCGCCCCCGAGCAGCCCGCCGCGCTCACTCGCTGACCCACCCCGCGGCGCTCGCGCGCGGTCACAGCTTCTTCACATCCTCGTCACGACTCGATAACTCGCGGCGTCACCGCCGACGCGAGCATCGGAACGGATGTCGGCAACCGCCCGCTCGAGCAGCGAGATCATCGAGGTCGGCCCGCTGCAGATCCTCCCCGACGAGCACCTGGCTCGCGCCGACGGGCGCGTCCTGGTGCTCTCGATTCGGGAACTGCGCCTGCTGACCGAGCTCGGGCGGCGCGCCGATCGGATCATGCCGCGCGAAGAGCTGTTTCGCCTGGTTTGGGGGCGCGAGATGCGCTCGGGTGACCGGTCCGTCGACGTGTACGTGCGCAAGCTGCGCGTGAAGCTCGAAGAAGCGCTTCCGGGCTGGCGGTTCATCCACACGCACTTCGGATTCGGCTACCGGCTCGCGGCGGAATCCACCGGTCGTTCACAACTCGATCACACGACGGCCACAACTGAATAACACCCCGGCCGACCGGGACGCCGAGACTGAGAACCACACCTAATGAAGGAGATGATCTTGAGACAACGTCGTATTGGAGCGATCGCAGTGGCGATCCTGGCGTCGCTGGTCGTGGCGGCGTGCGGTTCGAGCTCCACCAACTCAAGCTCAGCCAGCGCGGGCTCCGGCGGCGGCTCGGGCAGCTCGGGCGGCGGCTCCGGGACTGTCAACGGCGCCGGCTCGACGCTGGCCGCGCCGATCTACCAGCAGTGGGGCTCGACCCTGAAGGGCCAGGGCCTCACCGTGAACTTCAACCCGGTCGGCTCGGGAGCGGGCCAGACCCAGTTGGCCGCGGCCACGGTCGCGTTCGCCGGATCGGACCCGTCGCTGAAGCCGGCGGACAAGTCCACGATGAAGGGCCCGGTCCTGCAGTTCCCGGTCGCCTTCGGCGGTATCACGGTGTCCTACAACCTGTCGGGGATCAAGAGCGGCTTGAAGCTCGACGGCCCGACGGTCGGCAAGATCTTCTCGGGTCAGATCAAGACGTGGAACGACCCGGCGATCAAGGCGCTCAATCCCGGCATGAGCCTGCCGAGCTCCAGCATCACTGTCGTCCACCGATCCGATTCCTCGGGCACCACCGACGGCTTCACCACCTGGCTGTCAGATGCCGACCCGGCATGGAGCTCGTCCGTCGGTCATGGGAAGGACGTCAAGTGGCCGACGGGAACCGGCGCCAAGGGCAACTCGGGCGTGGCGGCCGCGGTCAAGCAGACGGCAGGCGCGATCGGGTACGTCGAGCAGGCCTACGCGCTGGAGAACGGCTTCACGTACGCGGCGATCAAGGACTCCGCGGGCAACTACGAGCTGCCGACGCTCGCCAACACCTCGGCGGCGGCAAACGGGATCACGGTTCCGGCTGACCTCGGGATCTCGACGATCAACTCCTCGGCTCAGGGCGCGTACCCGATCGTCTCGCAGACGTTCCTCGACGCCTACAAGGATCCGTGCAAGGACGGCAAGCTCAGCTCCGGCGGCGCATCAGCGCTGAAGAAGTTCCTGACCTACGCGTTCGGGGATGGCCAGAAGACGCTCGGCTCGGGGAGCGGGCAGCTGCCGTACGCGCCATTGCCCGCCTCACTGCAGCAGAAGGACCAGACGCAGCTGGCGACGATGACCTGCAACGGATCGTCGATCTCGTAAGGACGCGATCAGTTGGAGGCAAGCGCCACCACCGTCACCGGCGGCCGCTCGGTACTCGAGCGGTCGCCGGGCGGCCGCCTTCCCGATCAGGCCTTGAAATGGGGTCTGTCCGGACTCGCCGCGGCGATCCTCGTCCTGATCGTCTACTTCTTCATCCGGCTGATCGGCGAGTCACACAACGTGTTCAGCCAGTACGGGCTGAGCTTCGTGTTCGGCAATAACTGGGACGTGAACCGCGGCATCTTCCACGGCGCCGCGATGCTGGTCGGAACGCTCGTCACCTCGACGATCGCGATGATCGTCGGCGTGCCGGTGGCGGTGGCGAGCGCGGTGTTCATCAACGAGTTGTGCCCACGCCGCCTGAGGCAGCCGCTGTCGATCGTGGTCGACCTGCTGGCCGCGGTTCCCTCGGTCGTCTACGGACTTTGGGGTGTGTTCGTGCTCGCGCCCAAGCTTCTCGAAGGCGAGAAGTGGTTCGCCAGCACATTCTCGTTCATCCCCTGGATCGGCGGCGGGACGCCGACGCTCTACAACTACTTCATCGCGAGCCTGATCCTCGCGATCATGATCCTCCCGATCGCGTCGGCAATCGCTCGCGAGGTGATCGCCACGGTGCCGGCCGAGCACAAGGAGGCCGCCCTCGCCCTCGGCGCCACGCGCTGGGAGATGATCCGGATCGCGGTTCTCCCGTACTCGCGCGCCGGCATCATCGGCGGGTCGATGCTCGCCCTCGGCCGAGCGCTGGGCGAGACCATCGCGGTCGTGCTGGTGATCGGCGCCGCGCCGGTGATCGGACCCCATCTGTTCAGCCAGGGCAACACGTTCGCGGCGGTGATCGCGAACGAGTTCGGAGAGGCGCAGGGCATCCACGTCTCGGCGCTGTTCGCGGCCGGTCTGGTGCTGTTCGTGCTGACCCTGATCGTGAACATCATCGCGCGCTGGTTCGTCTCCCGCGGCTCGCACGGCGCGCGCGGGACGGGCGCCACCGGCATGACGATCGCGTCGACCGATCTGAGCGAAGGGTCATGAGCGCGATCGCCGCATCGAGCCTGCCGCAGGTCAGCGCGCGTCGGCGCTGGACAGACAGAGTGATGCGCGGCTCGCTGGTCGCCGCGACGTTGCTCGCGCTGGTCCCGCTGATCCTGATCCTCTATTTCCTGCTCAAGCGCGGCCTGAGCGCGTGGACCTCGAGCGGGTTCTTCACCAGCG
Source organism: Solirubrobacteraceae bacterium (assembly GCA_035455845.1). Taxonomy (GTDB): domain Bacteria; phylum Actinomycetota; class Thermoleophilia; order Solirubrobacterales; family Solirubrobacteraceae; genus Palsa-465. The sequence continues at coordinate 1,851 of DATIEI010000207.1, read as the reverse complement.
ACCCGACCGGCAGCTTCTTCGGCAACCCGGGCGGCATTCGCAGCGCGATCCTGGGCTCGCTCGAGATGGTCCTGCTCGCCTCGCTGATCGCGATTCCGATCGGGATCGGCGTGGCGCTCTACCTGACCGAGTACGGCAAAGACTCGTGGTTCGCCAACACCGTTCGGTACTTCGTCGACGTGATGACCGGCGTTCCGTCGATCATGTTCGGCCTGTTCATCTACATCGTGCTGGTGACCTCCCACTTCGGCGGGGGCTCCACTGCGTGGAAGGGGTCGGTCGCGCTATCGCTGCTGATGCTTCCGATCGTCGTGCGCTCCGCCGAAGTCGTGCTGTTACTGGTCCCGAGCAGCCTGCGCGAGGCCGCGCTGGCGCTCGGCGCTCCACGCTGGCGCGTCATCTCGCGGGTCGTGCTGCCCACCGCCGCGCCGGGTCTGGTCACCGGATCGCTGCTCGCGGTGGCACGAGGCATGGGCGAGACTGCACCGCTGCTGTTCACGGTGACGTTCGCATTCGGGCTGACGTTCAACCTCGGCAGCCTGATGAACTCGCTGCCGGTTCAGATCTACAACGACATCCAGTCGCCGCGGAGCGTGATCGTCAACCGCGCCTGGGGAGCGGGACTCACCCTCGTGGCGATCGTGTTAGTACTGAACATCATCGCTCGCTTCATAGCCTCAAGGAGTCGCCGAGCATGAACACTCCCGAAACGACGAGCAAGGAACAAACCGATATGTCCACCGCTGGGGGCCCATCGCCGGAGCGGGCACAGGCTGCGCCAGAGGCTGCGAGGCCCGGCTCCGTCACCGGAAAGGCCGGTCACGGCGTAAAGCTGCAAGACCTGAACGCGTACTACGGTGCTCAGCACGCGATCAAGAACGTCACGATCGACTTTCCGCCCAACGAGGTGACCGCGCTGATCGGCCCGTCCGGATCGGGTAAATCGACGGTCGTCCGGTGCATCAACCGAATGCACGAGGAGATCCCGGGGGCGCGCGCGGAGGGGTGCGTCATGCTCGACGAGCTCGACGTCTATGCCCCGAACGTCGATGTGACCGCGGTGCGGCGATTGATCGGGATGGTGTTCCAGAAGCCCAACCCGTTCCCGACCATGTCGATCTTCGACAACGTAGCCGCCGGGCTGCGGCTGACCGGCACGAGGTCGAGTGACTTGCGCCAGCTTGTGGAGCGTTCGCTGCAGTCGGTCGGGCTATGGGACGAGGTCAAGGACCGTCTGAACGAGCCGGGCATCGGGCTCTCAGGCGGGCAGCAGCAGCGGCTCTGCATCGCGCGCACGGTGGCGATCGAGCCCGAGGTGATCCTGATGGACGAGCCCGCCTCGGCGCTCGACCCTATCTCCACCCTGAAGATCGAGGAGCTGATCGACGAGCTCAAGGAGCGCTACACGATCGTGATCGTCACCCACAACATGCAGCAAGCCGCGCGCGTGGCGAACTCGACCGTGTTCATGCTCGAGGGCGAGGTGATCGAGCACGACGAGACGAACAAGATGTTCACCAACCCAAGCGATGAACGCACGGAGCGCTACGTCACCGGCAAGTTCGGGTAGCGGAACGCCGATGCAAGAGACACGTCACAAATTTCACGAGAACCTGCGCGCGCTCGAGGCGCAGGCGCTTGACGGCCTGGACCTGGTCATCCAGCAGCTCGACCGCTCGCTCGAGTCGATCTCCTATCAGGACGTCGAGCTGGCCGGCATGGTCGTCGCCGATGACGACCGCATCGACGGCCGCTACCTCGAGGTGCACCAGGGCATCCTGTCGCTGCTCGCCCGCCAGGCGCCGGTCGCGACGGACCTGCGGATCGTCGCGGCGCTGCTGCATGTGATCC
>DATIEI010000206.1:0-7000 GCA_035455845.1 Solirubrobacteraceae bacterium | reverse complement strand
TGGTCGGCATGAAGCCCACCCACGGTCTGGTTCCCACGTTCGGGCTGACGCACATGGACCACACTCTCGATGTCATCGGCCCGATCACCCACACGGTCGCCGACGCCGCGCTGCTGCTCTCGGTGATCGCCGGCCCGGACTGGCGCGATCCGCAGTGGGTGCGCGGGGTTAGGGTCGACGATTACCGCGCTGGCCCTCAGGACGGGGTGGCCGGGCTGCGCGTGGGGCTGGTCTCGGAGACACTCGACCCCGAGCTATGCCAGCCGGCGGTGGTGCGCGGGGCCGAGGCGGTCGCCGAGCGCCTGGCCGCCGCCGGCGCCGAGGTCGACCGCGTGAGCATCCCGCTGTGGCCGTCGGCGTTCGCCATCTGGCTGGGTACGCTGGTCGCGGTCTGGGCGCCGCTGCTGCGGACCTACTCGGTCGGCTTCAGCCATCTCGGGCTGCTCGAGGTGGAGGAGGTGCACGCCGCGTCGATGGTCCGCCACGACGAGGGCCACCTGCTGCCGTCGACGATCAAGCTCGTGCTTCTGGTCAACGCCTACCTCGAGGAGCGCTACAACGGTGTCCCGCTCGCCCGGGCGCACAACCAGCGACTGGTGCTGCGGCGCGCGATCGACGATGTGCTCGCGACATACGACCTGCTGCTCGCACCCACCGTCCCGCGCGTCGCGGTCCCGCTGCCGACGGGCCGAATGAGCGCGGTCGAGGCGATGAGCCGGATCGTGTCCGAGAACAAGATCACCTGCCTGGCCAACGTCACCGGCCATCCGGCGCTGGCCGTTCCGAGCGGGAAGGATGAGGACGGCATGCCGACTTCGGCCCAGTTGGTCGGACCGCGCTGGGCGGACCGTCGCGTGCTCGCTGCGGGGGCGGCGATCGAAGCCGCTGCTCCGAGTTAGCGAGGGCTGCTCGAGAAACGGGAAAATACGGCCGGTTTCTCGAGCACGCTCCACCCCCAGGGTGCTCCGGGAGGCTAGCGGGGCGCGAGCGCGGTTCGCACGTCGTGCTCCCAGATCGGCTGGCGGGTGCCGAACGGGAGCGTCTCGAGAAGAGTGGTGTAGGCCGCGTCGCGGCGCTGCTGCTCCTCGCCGTCGGGCAGGTAGAACGACTCCGCTGCGGCGTGCGAGGAGGTCTGGAGCTCTCCCGCGCGGTTCATCCGGATGACCTCGTAGCGCCGGAGTGCCGCCACCGGATCGTCGGCGCCGGCGGCCAGGCACTCGGCCAGCACGTAGGCGTCCTCGACTGCCTGGGCCGCGCCCTGGGCCTGGAACGGCTCCATCGCGTGTGCCGCGTCGCCCAGCAGGGTGATCCGGCCGTAGGACCAATGCTCGAGCGGCCGGCGCACGAACACGGCGCCGCGCAGCATCGTCCCGCAGCGGCGAATCCGCTCGCGCAGTCCCTCGTCCCAGCCCTCGAAGTACTCGAGCGCCTCCTCGACCGGTGCCTCGAGCGTCCACGATTCGCGCGCCCACTCAGCGTGCTGGGCGGCACAGTTGACGGCCAGCAGCTCCCCGGCCGAGATCCAGTAGGACACCCCGTGTCGGTACGGCCCCAGCCAGTAGTAGTTGACATGGTGGGGATGCAGTTCGAGCGCCTGCTCGCGCCGCACCACGCCGCGGTAGACGACCGTGCCCGAGAACTCCGGCTGGTCGGCCCCGGCCAGTTGCTGGCGGATGGGCGAGCGGATGCCGTCGGCGGCGACCACGACGTCGGCGTGCACCTGGTTGCCGTCGGCGAGTTGCACGGTCGCAGTTGCGTCGGTCTGCTCGACGGCCCTGACCGCGACGCCGAGCTTCACGGTGCCGGGTGCCAGTGCGTCGAGCAGGACCCGGTGCAGGTCGGGGCGATAGAAGTCGAGTTGGGGTGCGCCGAAGTGCTCCTCCATCGATGCGCCCAACGGTGTGTGCAGCAGCCGCGAGCCGTCGCTCCAGCGCACGAAGTCGACCGCCTCCGGGCGCACGCCGATCTCGCGCAGCGCCGGCAGCAGCCCGAGCTCGTCCATCAGGCGCAGCGCGTTGGGTCCGAGCTGGAGCGACGCGCCGGCCACGCTCAGCTCCGGCGCCTGCTCGTACACCGTGCACTCGATTCCCCGGCGCGCCAGCGCCGCGGCGGCGACCAGGCCGCCCACGCCGCCTCCGGCGATCACCACCCTCATCGGAGGCCGCCTACCCTCACACACGTATTTGATCACAGATCAAAGGCTCGGGTATCCTGCGAATACCTCCGGAACCACCTCTTGACAGGAGCGATGGGATGAGCGTGAAGAGCTCCGAAGCCGCCGCCACGCGCGAGCGGCAGCCGTTCAAGATCGTCGACGCGGACGGGCACACGACCGAGCTGACCTACTCCTCGCCGTACCCCGCCGCCGACCACGACGAGCAGGCGGTGCTCGACGAGCTGCCCTGGTTCGACGCCGGCCAGCCGCTGCACAACTGGATGCTGCATGAGACCGACTTCTATGACGAGGTCGAGCAGATCTGGGGACGGCGCTGGGGCGCGGAGGGCATCGGCAGGCTCCGCGAGGTCCTGGTCTCCCGGCCCACCGAGAACGAAACGCGTCCCGAGTATGCGCAGGAGTGGCAGTACTACTACTCCTCGGCCGCCGGCAACGCCGACCTCGGACGGCTCCAGGCGCAGTTCGACGAGTACTACCAGGTGCTCGCCGACAACGGGGTCCGCGTGAACTACATCGAGCCCCCGCTGCCCGCCATCGGCGCCTACGGCTACCTCAAGAACCTGGTTACGCTCGCGGGCGGCGGGCTGGTGGTGCGCGGCGGGGCGATCATCCACCGGATGGGGCTCGGGTCATGGCAGCGGGGCCGCGAGGTGATCTGGTCAAAGGCCCTGACCGCCCTGGGGGTGCCGATCTACCTGACCATCCACGGCACCGGGATCGGTGAGCCCGGCGCCGGCCGCTGGCTGGATCCGCACACGTTCGTGTTCAACAACAGTGTGGTCGCCAACGAGGAGGGTCTGCGCCAGATCGAGTTCGTCCTGAACGGCCTCGGGATCGAGATGGTGACCACCTACAGCCCCGGCTGGATCGGCACGACCGGAAACGGCAACATCGGCACGACTCACGCCGACATGTTCCTGGTGGTTCCCGACCACAACCTCGCCGTGCTCGCGCCGCACCTGGTCGACTACGCGTTCGTCCGTTACCTGATGCGGCGGGACTTCAGGATCATCGAGGTGCCCGTGGAGGAGTACTGGGACCTCGCGGTCAACGCGGTGACGCTCGAACCGGGCAAGCTGGTCATGAACGCCGGGTCCCCGTCGACGCTCCGAGCGCTTAAGCGCGAGGGCGTCGAGGTGATCCAGGTCGACTTCTCCGAAAGCCACAAGTTCGCGATCGCCGGCCTCCACTGCGCCACACTCGAGCTCGTGCGCGACCAACCCGACTCGCCGGGGACGTGAGCGCCCCGACCCATACCCTCGGCCTGGGCATCGACGACCTCGGGCACGGCGAGCCCGCGCTGCTGCTGCTGACCGGGTGGTGCTCGAGCCGCGAGCGGTGGGCGAAGGCGGCGCCGCTGCTGGCCGAGCACCGTCGCGTGGTCAGCTTCGAATGGCGCGGCCACGGCGAGTCACGGCCTGCCGCCGGGGACTTCGGCACGAACGAGATGGTCCAGGACGCCCTGTCGGTGATCCACGCCACCGGCCTGGAGACGGTGATCCCGTGCTCGGCGTCGCATTCGGGTTGGGTCGCGATCGAGCTGCGCCGGCGCCTCGCCGAGCGCGTCCCGGCGATCGTCCATCTCGACTGGATGGTGCAGGAGCCCTCGAGCGCGTACATGGAGCTGATCGCCGAGCTCCAGGACGCCGACCGCTGGCCGCACGCCCGCGACACGCTGTTCGACATCTGGCGGGCGGGCGTGGAGAGCGAGGCGATCGACGACGCGCTCGACGTCATGCGCCGCCAGGACGCGGAGATGTGGATGCGCTCGGGTCGCGAGATCGAGGCCTCATATCGGCGCGCCGGGAGTCCGCTGCGGGCGCTGTCCGCGTTTCCCACCGTCCCGATGGTCACGCATCTCTACGGCCAGCCGGCGACGCCGGAGTACCTGGATGCCCAGCGGCGATTCGCCGACGAGCACGACTGGTACTCGGTGCACCGGCTCGACGCCCGCTCCCATTTCTCGATGATCGAGGCTCCCGACGAGGTAGCAAACGAAATCGAACGAGTGGCCGCCGCGGTGGGCCCGGCATGACCGGGGACGCGGACAGCGCTCGCCGCGCCCGCGGCCTGGCCGCCTACGCCAGCCAGTTCGGGATCGCCGAGAGCGAAGTGCCCGGGCACCTCGGTGCGCTGATCGGCGACCGGATGGCCGGCGAGGCGATCTCCTCCGCCGGTGGGGGCGCGTGGGAGGAGGGAGCGCTCACGCTGCGCGAGCGGAGCATGATCGTGCTGGCCAGCCTGATCACCCAGGGCGGCGCCGACACGCGGCTGCGTGGACACGTTCGCTGGGCGGTCGAGCACGGCGTGACTGCGGAGCAGATCGAGGAGCTCGCCACGCTGCTGACCATCTACGCCGGGTTTCCCCGCGCCACGACCGCGATGGAGCTGATCCGCGCCGAGCTGGCAGCCCTCGAGGGTCACACGTGAGCGCGGGGGCGGTCCGCCACCCGCTGCGCGACATTCCGCTGGCCGAGCAGACGCTGCCCGCGCTGCTCGAGCGCCAGGCCGCCCGCTACGAGGAGCGGCCGCTGTTCCGCTCCGGCGCCACCGAGCTCAGCTATCGAGCCGTGTGCGAGCTGGCCGCGCGCTCGGCGGGCCGTTTGGCCGAGGCGGGGGTCCGGCCCGGCGATCGGATCGCGACGATGTCCGAGAACCGGATCGAGCTGTTCGAGCTGATCCTCGGGTGTGTGTGGGCCGGGGCTATCGTCGTGCCGATCAACACCGCGTCGCGTGGCGCGCAGCTGGAGCACATCCTGGGGAACTGCGGTGCGCGCCTGCTCGTCGTGGAGTCCACGCACCTCGAGGCGTTCGCGCCGCTCGGTTCTCGCGGCGAGGTCGAGCGGGCCTGGGTCCTGCCGTCGACCCACCCCCAAAATGAGAATGATTCTGAGACTCAGTCTCATCAGGGGTCGTGTGTGGCTCCCGGCGTCGCCGGCTGGACGGTCGGCGAGGTGCCGCCGGCCGGCGAGCCGATCGCGCCGCATCCCGCCGGCCCGGGCGACATCGCCGCGATCCTCTACACGTCGGGCACCACCGGGCCGTCCAAGGGCGTGCGCTGCCCGCACGCGCAGTTCTACTGGTGGGGCGTGCTGATGGGTGAATCGCTGCGGATCGTGGAGGGCGACGTCCTGTACACCTGCCTGCCGCTGTTTCACACCAACGCGCTGAACGCATTCGTCCAGGCGCTGGTCAGCGGCGCCACGTTCGTACTCGGCGAGCGCTTCTCGGCCTCCCGGTTCTGGGCCCGGGTGGCGGCCGCCGACGCCGACATCACCTATTTGCTCGGGGCGATGGTGAGCATCCTGATGACCCGCGCGTACGAGCCTGTCGAGCGCGAGCACCACGTGCGCATCGCGCTCGCGCCCGCCACCCCGGCCCGGATCTTTGACCGCTTCCGCGAGCGCTTCGGCGTGCAGCTGGTCGAGGGGTACGGCTCGACCGAGACCAATTGCCCGATCGCCGCCGAGGATCCGGCCGAGGGCCGGGGCGGCTACATGGGGACGGTCCGTCCGGGATTCCACGCCCGGGTCGTCGACGAGAACGATCAGACAGTTCCGGACGGGACCGCCGGCGAGCTGGTGCTTCGCCACGACGAGCCGTTCGCGTTCGCCGACGGCTACTGGGCGATGCCCGAGCAGACCGTGAAGGCATGGCGCAACCTCTGGTTTCACACGGGTGACCGGGTCATCCGCGACCCCGATGGGTGGTACCGGTTCGTCGACCGGACCAAGGACGCGATCCGCCGCCGCGGCGAGAACATCTCCTCATGGGAGGTCGAGCAGGCGGTGCTCGAGCACCGCGCGGTGTCGGCCGCCGCGGCGTTCCCGATTCCGTCCGAGCTGGGGGAGGACGAGGTGATGACCGCGGTCGTACTCGAGCCCGGCGAGGCGCTCACCCCCGAGGAGCTGATCGAGCACTGCCGTCCGCTGCTGCCGTACTTCGCGGTCCCGCGCTACGTCGAGTTCGTCTCCGAGCTGCCGCTGACCGAGAACGGCAAGGTCCGCAAGCAGGTGCTGCGCGACCGAGGGCTGACGCCGGCGACGTGGGACCGCGAGGCCGCGGCGCCGAGGCCGGCTTAACCGCCGACCCGGACCACGAGCTTGCCGGCGGCGTCACCCTGCTCGAGCCGCCGGTGGCCCTCAGCCACCCCCTCGAGCGGGAGTACCTCGGCGATCAGCGGCGCGAAGGCGCCCGAGTTCAGGTGGCGAACCGCGGCGAATGCGTCGTCCATCGTGCCCAGCCGGGAGCCCAGGATGCGGACCTGTTTGACGAACATCGCGGTCACGTCCATGGTCACCTCGTCGCCACTGGTCGCGCCGGCGCTCACGATCGTCCCGCCGGATGCACACAACGCGAGCGAGCGCTCCCACGTGGCCCGGGCGACGTGCTCGAACACGATCGACGCCCCCAGCCCGCCAGTGAATTCGAGCACTCGCGCGACCACGTCGTCGTTGTGATGATCAACGATCAGGTCGGGACCGAGCTTCTCGAGTTCGGTCAGCTTGGCCGGCGAACCGGCGCTGGCGATCACGCGCGCCCCCGCGACGCGCGCGGTGTCGATCGCCGCGCTGCCCAGCCCGCTCGTCCCGGCCCATACGAACACGACGTCGTCGGGCCCGACGCCTGCCTTCGTGACCAGCATCTCCCACGCCGTGATGTATGCGTTGGCGAAGCAGGCGACGCGCTCGGCCGGCACGTCGGCGGCGACCGGCACGGCCAGCGCCTCCGGCACCACCGAGAGCTCGGCATAGGTCCCGTGATACACGTCGAAGGCCACGCAGTATTGGGAGCGCTCGCGCCGGCAGTACTCGCAGCGACCAC
>DATIEI010000205.1:0-2109 GCA_035455845.1 Solirubrobacteraceae bacterium | reverse complement strand
GCCGGTCTCGACGCCGACGGCGCGGATCGCGGCGATCGCCTGGTCTCTCAGGGTTTGGTACTGCTTGTCGGTGAGCGTCTGCTGGGGCGCCACGCACACGCTGTCGCCGGTGTGCACGCCCATCGGATCGAGGTTCTCGATCGAGCAGACGATCACCACGTTGTCGGCTCGGTCGCGCATGACCTCGAGCTCGAACTCACCCCACCCCAACACCGATTCCTCGAGCAGGACCTGGGAGATCGGCGAAGCCTTGAGACCACGGCCGACCACCCGGGCCAGGTCGTCGATCGTGTGCACGACGCCTCCGCCCTTGCCACCGAGCGTGAACGCCGGCCGCACGATGAACGGAAGGCCGATGTCCTCGACGGCGCCCCGGGCCTCCTCGATCGTGTGGGCGATCGCGCTGCGCGGGACGCGCAGCCCGGCGCCGGTCATCGTCTCGCGGAAGCGCTCGCGGTCCTCGGCACGGTCGATCGCCTCGTAGTCGGCCCCGATCAGCTCGACGCCGTACTGCTCGAGCGTGCCGTCCTCGGACAGCGCCTTGGCCAGGTTGAGCGCGGTCTGACCTCCCAGGGTGGGCAGGAGGGCGTCGGGGCGCTCGCGTTCGATGACCTGCCGCACCGGGCCGACCAGGAGCGGCTCGACGTAGGTCGTCGTGGCCACCTCGGGGTCGGTCATGATCGTGGCCGGATTGGAGTTGACCAGCACCACCTCGTAGCCCTCGTCCATCAGCACCCGGCAGGCCTGGGTGCCCGAGTAGTCGAACTCGGCCGCCTGGCCGATCACGATCGGCCCGGAGCCGATCAGGACGATCTTGTGGAGATCGTCTCTACGCGGCATCGCGGATCTCGGTGACGAACCGGTCGAACAGGTGGAGCGCATCGTTCGGCCCTGGGCCGGCCTCGGGGTGGTACTGAACCGTGGCGCCTTGGACATCCCTGAGCGCGAGGCCCTCCACCGTGCGGTCGTACAGGTTGATGTGGGTCAGCTCGGCGGCGCCGAAGTCGGTGTCCCAGCGGACCGCCTCGTCGGTGTCGATGGTTCTTGCGCCGTCCGGGCCGAGCACCGCGAAGCCGTGGTTCTGGCTGGTGATCTCGACGACTGCGGTGGTCAGGTCCTTGACCGGGTGGTTGGCGCCGTGGTGGCCGAACGGCAGCTTGTAGGTCTCGAGGCCGACTGCGCGGCACAGCAGCTGGTGGCCGAGGCAGATGCCGTACACGGGTCGCTTGCCGATGAGCGCGCGGACCGTTTGCACTATGTAGTCGAGCGAGGCCGGGTCGCCGGGGCCGTTGGCCAGGAAGATCGCGTCGGGGTCGTCCTGCAGAAGCTCCTGCGCGCTCGCCGTGCACGGGTGGAGTTCGAGAACCACGCCGCGGTCGAGCAGGTTGCGCACGATCGAGCGCTTGACACCCGTGTCCACCATCGCGATCCGTGGACCGCCATTTTCGCCGCCCAGGACGATCCGCTGCGCCGGCGTCACGTCGCGCACCAGGTCGCGCCCGGCCATGTCGGGCTCGCGTTCGATCAGCTCGCGCGCCTGCGCTTGATCGATCGTCGCCGGGAACACGCCGCCGCGCATCGCACCCCGGTCGCGGATGTGGCGGACCAGCGCGCGGGTGTCGAGGTCGGTGATCGCCGGGATCGCGTTCGCCTTCAGCCAGGTCAGCCAGCCTTGCTCGGCTCTTCGGGTGTCGTGGTGGTCGACCGCGGCGCGCATGATCGCCGCCCGGGCATGCACGCGATCTGACTCCATGGCCTGGGCCGAGACGCCGTAGTTGCCGATCTGCGGGTAGGTGAAGGTCAGGAGCTGCCCGGCGTAGCTCGGGTCGGTCATCGCCTCCTGGTAGCCCGACATCGAGGTCGTGAACACGATCTCGCCGACCGCCGGCGCATCCGCGCCGCAGGCCAGCCCGTCGAAGCGCGCGCCGTCCTCGAGCAGGACGTAGGCGGTTGGTTCGCTCACCGCACCGCCGCGGCCCGGGCCGCCATCGTGTCCACGTGCGCCACCGTTCCCGCCGCCACGGTAAGCAGCACCCTGCCCTGCAGCGCACGTCCATGGAAGCAGCAGTTGGCCGAACGGCTCGCGTAGCCCCCGGCGCCGACCGCGAC
>DATIEI010000204.1:0-2522 GCA_035455845.1 Solirubrobacteraceae bacterium | reverse complement strand
CGAGACAGATGATGACCACCGACGCGTCTTGGCGGCTATCGCGTTCCTCGATGCTCATCAAACCGAGTAGACCTGGCTCACCGAGCCTCCGTGTGAGACGTCCTGTGTCAACCCCTGGGGGTGTTAGCGGTTGTCGGCGTGCCGTCAAGCGCTTCGCGCTCGGCCCTTCGGGCCGCCGGTTCGGTGACGGCGGCGCGGGCCATCCGCTGGGTGGCGGCTGTGTCGGGGCGGGGTCCCGACGAGCTGGGAATGGTGATGGTGATGTGGTGTTGCAGGCCTCGGTGCTTGGCGGGGTCGTAGGGCGCGCGGTCCTGCCAGCAGCGCCAAAGGACGCGGCACCAGGCGCGGCCGAGGGTGCGGATCGCTCGTGGGTGGTCGTGGCCGCGGGCGCATGCGGCTGTGTAGTGGTCTTGCGCCCAGGGATGCCAGTGGCGGGTGGCGTCGGCGAGTGTGCTGGTCGCGGCGCGCAGCCGCTTGTCGCAGCCTCGGCGGAAGGTCGCGACCTTGCGTTTGCCGGACTCGACCGCGACCGGGCTCATGCCGGCGTCGGCGGCGAGGGAGTCGGCGGTCGGGTATCGGTCGCGGCAGTCGCCGATCTCCGCGAGAAGCGTGGCGGCGGTGATGACCGACTTGGGGTCTTTGAACAGCGAGAGGAAGATCTGGCCGTCGGGGTGGGAGCGGACGTGGTGCGCGATCTCCGCGGTCAGTTCGGCGATCTTGGTCACGAGTGGCCTGAGCGCCGTGACGAGTGCGAGCACGATCTGTCTGCGCGCCTCGGTCTCGTGCTCGCCGGCGCGGCCCTCGGGTGCGCTGTTGAGCTTGGCGAGCAGCTCGGCGGGTTTGCGACGTCCGCTGTAGCTGTGGCGAGCGAGGAACGCGGCCAGGCGCTTTTCGCCCAGGGCGTGGGCGTCGTGAGGGCTGGGATAGCGCTCCAGGAACGCCAGGCCGATCGGGCTGTCGATCTCAGCGAAGATCACGGTCGCACCGGGCCAGAACCGCTCGAGCTCGGCACGGAGTTGGTTGGCCAGCGCAACCCGGGCCTCGACCAGATCCTCACGCGCGCGGGTCAGCGCCCTGAGTGCCTTGGTTTGGTCACTGTCGGGGACCAGGACGCGGAAGCGGTGGCTGTCGGTGCGGGCGAGCTCGCACAGCACGAACGCGTCGAAGCGGTCGGACTTACCGCCAGAGACACGGAAGCGGTCTCGGGTCGCGGCGACCTGGTTGGGGTGGATCGCCATCACTCGCAGCCCGGCGTCGAGCAGCCGCTCGATCAGCAGCCCATCCGGCCGCTCGACCGCGACCAGCTGCACATCAAGGCGCACGAGCGCTCGGCACATGGCCGTGATCCCGGGTTCGTCGTGCGGGAAGGTGGCGGCCAGCAACCGCTCGCCGGTCTCGTCGCTGACGAGTACATCGTGCTTCTCGGACGCCCAATCGACGCCCGCAAACGTAGTTCCCATCTGTACTCCATATCGGTCAAAACTTCACATCGCCCCGACCGAGGGGTACCGTTGCGGGTGCTCATTGACGGGCCCTTGACTGGGCTACGTCCTGTTGCCGCTTGCGGCACCTCACCCCGCCGAGAGGGGCTGGTCTCACACGGGCCCTGCACCGGGCAAGCGCGACTGGCCCTCTCCCGGCGGCGGTCGAGGCAACCCCGACCTCAACGGCCGGGACAACCCAAGGATGACCAATGAGCGTGGCCGCGCACGGGCCGGTCCGCCGCGACCGCGCGCTGGGGGACGAGGCATACGCGCTGATGGCCCGGCTGTTCCCGGTGTGCCGCAGCCTCACGGGTGTGGGTGTACGAGAGACCTTCGCCGTCCTCCAGGAGCACCTCCCGCTCACCATCACGGAGGTCCCGAGCGGGACGCGGGTGTTCGACTGGAACATTCCCGATGAGTGGACGATCCGCGACGCCTACGTCGCCCGACGCGATGGCACCCGTGTGATCGACTTCCGGGCCTCGAACCTGCACGTCGTGTCATACAGCGAGCCCGTGCGCGCGACGATGTCGTTGGAGGAGCTGCGGCCGCGGCTGCACTCGCTGCCGGACCGCCCCGACCTCGTGCCGTATCGGACCTCGTACCACGAGCGCACCTGGGGGTTCTGTCTGTCGCACCGCGCGCTGCTGGCGCTCGATCCCGGCGACTACGAAGTGGTGGTCGACTCCACGCTCGCGCCCGGCCATCTGGTATACGCCGAGCTCGAGCTGGAGGGAGAGAGCGACGATGAGATCCTGATCTCGACCTATGTGTGTCACCCGTCCCTGGCCAACGACAACCTGTCCGGGATCGTGGTGGCCACGATGGCGGCCAGTGAGCTGATGTGCCGGAGCCGGCGCCAGCGTTTCCGGTTCCTGTTCGCCCCCGGAACCCTCGGTCCGCTGGCTTGGCTTCATGGCAATCGCGATCGTCTCGAGCGGGTCCGCCATGGGCTCACGATCTGCTGCGCCGGCGATGAGGGCCCGTTCACCTATAAGCGCAGCCGGCACGGCGACGCCGAGATCGACGTCGCCGCGG
>DATIEI010000203.1:0-11910 GCA_035455845.1 Solirubrobacteraceae bacterium | reverse complement strand
TGCGTTCCACGCGCGTCCCGCCGATCGCCGCGGCCCGGGAGGGCGCGATCCTCCCGGAGTCCCGGTGGGCGAAGTTCGGCCCGTACGCGGCCGGAGCGACGATTCTCCTGGCGATCGGGTTGATGCTGGTCGGCCTGCTTGCGAGTGGCCTGTCGACCGGGCTGGCCCTGCTGTTCGTCGGTGTCGGCGCCCTGGCCCTGTTCATCGGCGTCGCGATGCTGGCGCCCAAGCTCGTGCCACCGCTCGTGCGGGTGCTCGGGTGGCCGGCGAAGCGGTTCGGCGGCGCCGCGGGCCAGCTCGCCGAGGGCAACTCCGGGCGCAATCCGGCGCGCACCGCCTCGACCGCGTCGGCCCTGATGATCGGCCTGGCGCTGGTCACGCTGGTCGCGGTACTCGCGGCCGGGCTGCGCTCGCGGTTCGAAGGCTCGGTCAAGAAGGCGTTCGCGGCCGACTACGCGATCACCGCGGAGAACAACTTCTCGCCGATCGGCCTGGCCTCCGAGAAGGCGGTCCGGAACGTCTCGGGCGTCACCGTGGTGTCCGGCGTGCGGGCCGGAACCGCCCGCGCGTTCGGGTCGAACATCAACCTCACCGCGGTGGAGCCGAACGTGGCCAGCGTGGTCAAGGTCGACTGGCAGGACGGCAGCCAGGCGGTGACTGCTCAGCTGGGCACAGACGGCGCGTTCGTCGACAAGGACTTCGCGAAATCCCACCACCTTCAGGTGGGCTCACCGGTTACTGTCGAGACGCCCAACGGCCGCGTCCTCCATCTGAAGGTGATCGGGATCACCAATCCGCCGAAGGGAGGCTCGCCCTACGGCCCCGTGACGATCTCCCAGCAACTGTTCGACAGCCTGTACCAGAACCCCCAGAACCTGTTCACGCTCGTGAAGACCGAGGGCGGGGTGACTCAGGCCAACACTGGGCGGCTCGACGCTGCGCTGTCGGGCTTCCCCGACGCCAAGGTCCAGGACCGCACGCAGTTCATCAACAACCAGCTATCCGGGCTGAATACGCTGCTGAACCTGCTTTACGTCCTGCTCTCGCTGTCGATCGTGGTCAGCCTGTTCGGCATCGTCAACACGCTCGTGCTGACCGTGTTCGAGCGCACCCGCGAGCTGGGGATGCTGCGCGCCGTGGGCATGAGCCGCCGCCAGGTCCGGCGCATGATCCGCCACGAGAGCGTGATCACCGCGCTACTCGGGGCGGCGTTCGGGATCCCGCTGGGGATTCTCCTGGCGCTGATGGTCGGTGGCGCGATCGGCTTCGCCGCGTTCACGATCCCGGTCGGCACGCTGATCGTCTTCATCATCGCCGCGATCATCGCTGGGCTGATCGCCGCGATCTGGCCCGCCCGGCGCGCCGGCAAGCTCAACGTGCTCGAAGCGCTGCAGTACGAGTAGGGGAAATCCGGCACGGCACGGCCCGGAGTGCCGGAGCGCCCGCGCCGGATCTCCTTAAGGCAATTCGGCCCCGTTGCCCAGACGGCAATCTGACGTCTCGAGGCCGAATTGCCCAGGGGCCGCCTGCGGCGGCGTCCTCCGGATGATGTCGCGGCCGGCGCATCTGGCGAGGCATGGATGCCGAGCGCGCCGCAGCCGCGACGCCGTTCCGCGCGGCGTCCTTGCCGCGCGGGCCGCCGCGCCACCTCAGCCGCGCATCAGCGCCAGCGACGTGGTCGCGTGGCCCACGAGCTTGCCGGCCGCCGTCCGGGCGTGAGACTCGGCGAACGCGACCTGGCGGCCGACGCGCAACGCCCGCCCCTCGATCTCGAGCGCCGCCCCGTTGGCCGTGACCGCAGAAAGGAAGCTCACCTTGATCTCGATCGAGGACATGCCGACGCCGGCCGGGAGCTGGGTGTGGACGGCGCAGCCGGCGGCCGAGTCGAGCAGCGTGCAGAGCATTCCGCCGTGTATCACCCCGAGCGGGTTGTACATCGACTCGTCGGGCGTGCAGCGAAACACGACGACGCCATCACCCACCGACACGAGCTCGGCTCCGGTGAGCGCCGCAAACGGCGGCCGCGGCAGGTCGCCCTCGACGATGGCCTGCAGGAACTCTCGCCCGGCCATCCCTGCCGCAGCGGTGAGCGCGACCGCCGGGTCATACCACGTGACTGTCTTGCTGCGCGGCTCCCCCCAGTCGGTCACGTCTCGGCCTCGACGTTCTGGAGGCGCACCTGGCCGCGGGCGACCAGCTTGTGATCCTCGGGCCGGCGGATCTCGACCTGCCACAGTTGCTGGGTCCGGCCCTGGTGGATCGGCGTGGCGATCACTCCCAAGCGGCCGCTGCGGTGGGGGCGCACGAAATCGGTGTGGTTGGAGACGCCGACCGCCTGCAGGCCCTGGTCCTTGACCGCCTCGAACGCGCCGGTGGTGGCGAACGACTCGATCGCGGTTGTGTACAGGCCTCCGTGGACGAGCCCCCACGGCTGGTGGTGGCGCTCGTCGGCGGCGATCGAGCCGCTGACCCGGGTCCCGGTTCGCTCCTCGAACTCAATCTCGAGCAGGCGCATGAATTCGTGGTCCGGCATGGCGGTCGGAAACCTATCCGCGTCCGACCGCGATTGCCGGGACCTCCGGTACCGCGCGGCGCCGGCTGACCAGCAGCGGGAGCGCGACGATCGCGCCGGCGAGCGCGATCGCGGCTGTGACGATCCAACCGCGCTGATAGGCGGCGAGGGTGGCGGCCGGCGAGATCGGCGAACCGAGCACAGCAACGAACACGGCCACCCCGATCGCCAGGCCGACCTGGCGGAGCATGTTGACCACGGCGCCGCCGGTTGAGAATGCGGCCGGTGGGAGGGACCCGGTGGCGGTTGCCATCAGCGCGGGCAGCGTGAGCCCGACGCCGGCGCCGGTCAGGATCAGGCTGCCGAGGACGTCGCCGACGTAGTCGCTCGGGAGTCCGGCGCTCAGCGCCGCCAGCGCCATGCCGGCGGCGAACAGCGTGGAGCCGGCCGCGATCACAGGACCCGCACCGAAACGGGCGGTGAGCCGGCCGGTCAGGAGGAACGCGATCAGCGGAACCATGATCGGTCCCGGCACGATCGAGAGCCCCGTGGCCAGGGCCGACCAGTGCCAGACGTCCTGGGCCCACAGCACCCGCGAGAGGAGCATCGCGCCGAACGCGGCCGAGAACAGCACCGCTACGACAGACGCGCCGGTGAACGGCCTCACCCGGAACAGGGCACGGTCGATCAGCGGGTTCTCGTGGCGCGCGGTCCGAGCGGTGAACAGCGCCAGCGCGACCGCGGCCAGCGCGATCACGCCGGTGGTCCGGGCGCTCCCCCACCCCCATGTGCCGCCCTCGACCAGCCCCAGCGTAAGCGCGCCGACGCCTGCGGTGATCAGCAGCGCACTCAGGGCGTCGGGAAGGGGGATCGGATGTCCGGGCACCGCCGGGAGCAGCCGCCAGCCCACCACCAGTGCGGCCAGCCCGAACGGCAGGTTGACCAGGAACACCCACCGCCAGCTGGCGGCCACCAGGACGCCGCCCACCGCCGGACCGAACGACGCGGCGAGGCCACCCACCGCGGTCCAGGCGCGCACAGCGCCGGGCCGGCGCTCGGGCGGAAAGCTGGCCAGGACGAGTCCGAGCGAGGTGGGCGTGAGCAACGCCGCGCCCGCCGCCTGGAGGACCCGGAAGGCGATCAGCATCGGGAGGCTGGTGGCCGCCGCGCACGCGGCCGACGCGGCGACGAACACGGCCACGCCGAGCAGGAAGCCGCGGTCACGTCGGTATCGGTCGGCGAGGCGGCCGAACAGGACGAGCAGGGACGCGTACACGATCGCGTAGGCATTCAGCACCCACGACAGGTCGCCCAGCCCGGTGGCGCCGAAGCTCCGGGCCATCGAGGGCAACGCGACGTTGACGATGAACAGATCGAGGCTCGCCAGCACGACGCCGGCGCAGACGATCACGAGGATCAGGTTGGGGGATGCGGCGCGATGCTGACTTAGCTTGGCCATAGTCAGGACCATAACACACTGGCTAAGCCCAGCACAAGTCAGCTATCATTCACAGCATGCCAAGCACCGTCCGTCTCACCGGAGCTCTCGAACCACGTTCGGGCTGGACGGCCGAGCGATGCACGATCGCCAAGTCGCTCGACGTGGTGAGCACCCGCTCGGCCTTGCTGATCATGCGCGAGGCGTTCTATGGCACCACCCGGTTCGACGACTTCGCCGAGCGGGTCGGGATCAGCCAGCCGGTGACCGCGGCCCGACTGCGCGAACTAGTGGAGGCTGGGCTGCTCGAACGCGAGGACTACCGCGAGCCCGGACAGCGGACCCGCCAGCAGTATCGCCTGACGCCCAAGGGCGCCGACCTGTTCCCGGTCCTGGTAGCGCTGATGAAGTGGGGCGACCGGTGGCTGGACGACCGCGGCGGCCCGATCGAGCTGCTTCACCGCGACTGCGGCGAGCCGGTGAGCGTGTCGCTGCACTGCGCCGCCGGCCACGAGGTGCAGAGCGGCGAGATCGATATCGCCAGGCGCCGTTAGTCGTCCAGGAACGACGAGAGCGCAGGGACCACGCTGGCCGGCTCGTCGAGCAAGAACAGGTGGCCGGCACCGCCGACCACGTGCAAGTGCCCGTTCGGGAGCGAGTCGGCCAGATAGCGGCCGTTGACCAGCGGCACGACCGGGTCGCGATCGCCGTGCACGACCAGCGCGGGGTGCTGGACGCGACGGATCCAGGGGTGGCTGGTCCATCCCGAAAGCGCATAGAGCTGGTACAGATAGCCGAGCGCGCTCGGCGGCTGGACCAGGCGCTTCTCGAGCCCGGCGTGCAGTGCCGCGGGATCGCGTGCCGTCCGCCCGCCGGCGATGATGGGCAGGATCAGCTCGGCTAGCTGGCGGTTCCAGTAACGGGCCGGGGTGAGCATCAGGGTCGTGACGATCGGATCGGGCGGGACGCTCGGCAGCCCGGGCGTGGTGGCGCACAGGACCAGCCGGCGAATCCGCGCGGGCGCGCGGTGGGCCAGCTCCTGGGCGACGATTCCGCCGAGCGAGTAGCCGAGCACATCGAGCTGCTCGTGACCGAGCTCGTCGAGCAGCTCGGTGACCAGCCGGGCGAGCTGGGGCATGCGCAGCGGCCAGCGCGGGCGGGCCGAGCGCCCGGTGCCCGGGAGATCGAACGCGATCAGCTCGCGAGAAGACGCCAGCTCGCGCACGAGCGGTTGCCACATCTCGAGGTTGGCCCCGAGCCCGTTGATCATCAGCAGCGGCTCACCTTCGCCGATCCGGGCCACCCGTACCGAGGGGGCCGCCGCGGTGGCTAGGAAATCGACCCTGGCCTCCGGCCACGGTTGGCTCCGCTTGCGTTCGTCCGTGCGTGCGTTCATCCCTGCCGAGGTGGACTATATGCGGTGCGGCGGGCGCGAGGGCCGACTAGGCTGAGGTCGAGGCCTCGGGAGGCTGGCGGCGCTCGAGCACGCGCAGGATGGCCGCGTCGTCCACCCCGAGCTCGGCCAGCACGGGTCCGATCTGCTGGTCTCGGGTGAGCGCGAGCAGCACGTCGCGCGGCTGGACGCCTTCCCGACCGTCGTCGAGGGCACGAGCGGCGGCGACCATGAGCAGCCGGCGCAGCCCGGCGCCCGGCCCGACTCGGATCCACTCCTCGAAGCCGTTGCCGGTCGGGGCCGTTGGGTCGGGGGCTCGCTGCGCGGCCTGCGGCCGCATTCCGGACAGCAGACGCATCACTTCGGCCCGGATCCGCTCCGGTTCGGCATGGCAGTCGACCAGGATGCGGGCCGAGACGCCCTCGCGGAGCGTGATCAGGGCGAGCAGGATGTGCTCGGTGCCGATGTAGTGGTGCCCGAGCGCCCGCACCTCCTGCAGGGCGACTTCGAGGACCCGCTTGGCTTCGGCCGTGAACGGCATCTGCCCGGCACTTACATCACTGCCTACGCCGACGATCCGGACCACCTCGCCGCGTACGCGCTCGAGTGTGATGTCGAACGACTCGAGTGCGTGGGCGGCCAATCCCTCCTGCTCGCGGAGCAGCCCAAGCAGGATGTGCTCGGCGCCGACGTGATCGTGCTTGAGCGTCCGGGCCTCGTCCTGAGCCAGGACCACGACCCGCCGGGCACGCTCGGTAAACCGCTCGAACAAGGACCTAGGATCCCACCGCCGGCGCGGGCAGGCAAGCTTCGGCTGTGCACCGCACCAGCTGCGGGTAACGCGAACGTCACACCCGGCCGTGCCAACGGCCATAGCCTGCGCCCGTCAGCCGGAGGCAATAGTGTCTGCCCCGGAGCAACCTACGAGGAGGGTTCAATGGGGTTCAGTCGGCGGATGTTCGGAATCTGCGCCGCCCTGGCGTGCACGGTCGGGCTTGCGGCGATCCCGGTCGCATCGGCAAAACCGGGAGCGCGAACGCAGAAGACACGCGACGCCGGATCGTGCGTGCTCGGCAACGGATCGGGCCGGATCAAGCACGTCATCTACATCCAGTTCGACAACGTCCACCTGCGCCGAGACAACCCCAACGTGCCGTCGGATCTGGAGCAGATGCCGCATCTCCTGAACTTCCTGAAGGGCAACGGCACGGTGCTGAACAAGCAGTACACGATCCTGATCTCGCACACGGCGGGCGGGATCCTCAGCTCGCTGACCGGGCTCTACCCCGACCGCCAGGGCGTCACCGTCTCGAACTCCTACGACTATTACAGGCCGGACCAGACCCCAACCTTCACGTCGGCCTTCAAGTACTGGACCTCTCCGGTGGCGAGCGACGACCCGCTGCCGAACATGGTCACCGACGGGCAGAAGAACACGCCGGCGCCCTGGGTCAGCTACACCCGGGACGGCTGCGACGTCGGCAACGTCTCGGTTGCCAACACCGTGCTCGAGAACAACACAAGCGACATCTCCAACGTCTACGGCGCGGGATCCCCGGAGGCGGCGGAGGAGTCGACGGCCAAGGGGACGGCCGACTTCGTCGGCATCTCCGTCCATTGCGCCCAGGCCCAGACGAGTGTGTGCAAGCAGAGCGCACACGCCAAGCCTGACCTGCTGCCGGACGAGCCGGGCGGCTACAACGGCTACAGCGCCCTGTTCGGCGCCAAATATGTCGACCCGGCGATCGCCAACGGCAACGCCGCGGTCAACGACATCAACGGCAACCCGATCACCGACCCCAGCGGCAACCCGGGCTTCCCCGGGTTTGACGGCATGAGTGCGGCGAACACACTCGGGTACGTGGCCCAGATGCAGGAGGCGGGCATCCCGGTGACGTTCGCCTACGTCTCCGACGTGCACGACAACCACGCCGGAACCGGCGCCTACGGCCCAGGTGAGGCAGGCTATGTGAACGCGCTGAAGGCCTACGACGACGCGTTCGGGAAGTTCTTCGCGCGGCTGGCGGCCGACGGCATCAACAAGAGCAACACCCTGTTCATCGTCACGGCCGACGAGAACGACCACTATGCCGGACAGCAGGCCCAGGGCTGCGACGGGGTGCACACGCCGTGCGTGTACAACACGGCGCCGGGTGACCCGGTTACGCGCGGGCTTCAGCCGCAGCACGGCATCTTCGACGTGACGGGCGGCGCCGCCTCGTCGTCCGATCCGTCGAGCTGGAACGGGCCGTCAACCTGGCCACCCGCGGGCGTGAACGGCCCGCTGGTCGGTGAGGTCGGCTACAACATGAAGTGGCTGTTGGGCCAGACCGTCGCCGGGTCGGGATACGACATCTCGTTCGATTCGGCGCCCAGCTTCTACATCAACAGCCAACCGCAGGCGGAGGATTCGAGCGGCAACGTCGTGGTCAATCCGACCCTGCGGGCGTTCGAGCAGAAGGCGGCGAACCTGAAGGCGTTCGACCCGTACATCGACTCGACGAAGCTGACGCCGGTCGCGCGCTACCTCGTCGACGAGCCGACGCTCGAGGCCCTGCACATGATCAACGCCGATCCAGCGCGGAACATGTCGTTCACGATGTTCTCGCAGCCCGACTACTTCTTCCAGACCTCCAGCCCCTGTCCGAAGGGCCAAGGGTGCGTGAACGACGCGTTTGCCTGGATCCACGGCGACTATGACCCGAACGACGTCGGGCAGACGTGGCTCGGAGTGGTGGGGCCGGGCGTGCGCGACGGCGGGATCGACAACCGGACCTGGACCGATCACACCGACATCGTCCCGACGATGGACGCGCTGACCGGTCTGCATCCGGATTACACCCCGGACGGTCGGGCGATCACCCAGATCCTCAGCCAGCGCGGCGCCAAGGGTGACGGCGGTCGGTCATCTCAGCTGCTCGGCGCCCTGTACAAGCAACTGGATGCCCCGTACGGCGCGTTCAACCACTGGCTGATCGTCGCGTCGACAAACGGCATCAAGTCTGACGACACCACATACCTGGCCACGGAGAAGGCGATCCAATCGCTCGCCGGTCAGCGCGACGCGGTGGCGCTGCAGATGCGAGGCCTGCTGTACGGCACCGGACATGGCCACAGCGAACAGCTGATTCGCCAGGCCTTGGCGTTGCTCGGACGCGCCTGGGCGCTGTCTCGCAGCTAACAGCCGGACTGCGGGGCCCGAGCCTGCTGGAGCGGGCTCGGGCCCTCCCGTCGGCGGCGACGGCGCCGCCGGAAGTCGAGCCCTCGAGGTCGGGTCAGTCGCCGGACTCGTACTTGAACGAGATGCCGAGCCGCACCCGGTAGTTGACCAGCGATCCGTTCTCGATCGTCACGTCCTGGCGGATCACCTCGGCCACGCGGAGATCACGGACGGTCTTGGCCGCGGTCTCGACCGCGTTGCGCGCGGCGGCGTCCCACGACTCGCTGCTGACGCCGATCACTTCGGTGACGCGATACACGCTGTCTGCCATGCTGCGCTCCCTCGTTGGGTGGGTGGACTGCGCCGACCCTACCGCGCCCAGGCCCGGACCGGGCAAATGTCGGTTGTGCTTCGATCTGGGGCATGAAGACCGAGCGGCAGGTCGGGCCGGCGCTGAGCTGGCACCCGGCCCGGCGTCCTGAGCGAACCGTGCTGGGGGGTCGCCTCGTCCGCCTGCGTCCACTCGACGCGAGCCGCGATGCCGATCCGCTCTACGCCGAGTCCGACCTCGACCTCTGGACCTATCTCCCGAGTGGCCCTTATCGCGACGCCGCCGAGTACCGCGAACGCCTGGCGGCCGACCAGCGCTCCGAGGATCCGTTGTTCTTCACGCTGGTGCGCCTCGCCGACGAACGCCCCGTTGGCATCGCGTCGTATCTGCGGATCACCCCCGAGCACGGTGTAATCGAAATCGGGCACATCTGGTTCGGTGCCTCGCTGCGCCGCAGCGCGGCGGCCACCGAGGCTATCTACCTGCTCGCCACGCACGCATTCGACGAGCTCGGGTTCCGCCGGTTGGAATGGAAATGCGACGCGCTCAACCAGGCCTCGCGCCGGGCCGCCGAGCGCTTCGGGTTCGCGTTCGAGGGCGTGTTCCGCCACCACATGGTGGTCAAGGGCCGCAATCGCGACACGGCCTGGTACGCGATCACCGACGACGAATGGCCGGCGATCCGGGGCGCCTTCGAGGCGTGGCTGAGTCCCGAGAACTTCGACGACGCCGGCAGCCAGCGCCGCCGGCTCGGTGAGCTGACCGCGACCGCTCGGGACCTTGTCGGCTGAGGACAACAAGCGCCTGTCCGCCGGCTGGTCGAGGAGGCGCTCGCCGCGCACGACCCGGACATCGTCGACGAGATTGCCACCGGGGAATTCGCGCGAGCGGCCAAGCGGTGGGTCAGTCCATTCCGTGGTGCCTTCCGGACCTCGAGATGGAGATCGTCGAGCTGGTCGCCGAGGGCGACACTACTCGGCGATCACGTTTCGGTACCAGACTGCGTGCTCGGGCGATTAGCCCCGCGCTTGCGCCTGGCTCGGATCACCAGCCGGTCGACCAGCACGCCGAGCAGGAACGCGAGCGCGATCACCACGATCAACGGCGTCTGGCCGGTGGCGACCAGCCAGTGGACCTTCACGTTGTCCAGGTTGAGCAGGGCGAACGCGGTCACCACCGCGCCGAGGACCGCGGCAGAGATCAGTCGCGCGCGCTGGCGGCGCTCAGCCGGCGTCCGCCCCGGCGGCTGCTTGCCGGCGGCAGATCCCGGGGCTTGCGTGAGCCCCTCGAAGTCAGTCCCCTCACTGCTCACGTAATGCGAGGGTACTCCTGCCGCCCATGTCACATTGATCCTCTGGGGCGTGTCATTCCGGTAGACCCCCAAATTCGACCCGGAGGACAACTGATGCGACCCCGTATCGAGAATCCCGTGCTGACCCTTCCCGGAGCCATGCCGGCCCTGCAGCGGCTCGGCAACGCCGTCCAGAAGGGCGGCCTGCCCGAGACGACGCTGTATCTGATCGAGTTGAGAGCCAGCCAGATCAACGGCTGCGCCGTGTGCGCCGACATGCACTCGCGCGAGCTCAAGGCCGCCGGGGAACCCGACGAGCGCATCTTCACGCTCGCGGCCTGGCGCGAGACCCCGTACTTCAGCGATGCCGAGCGCGCTGCGCTGGCGCTCACCGAGGCGGTCACCCGGCTCGCCGATCGACCGGAGGCGGTATCGGATGAGATCTGGGAAGAGGCCGCCAGGCACTACGACGAGACTGGGCTCGGCGCCCTTGTGCTCGCGATCGCGAGCATCAACGCCTGGAACCGCATCAACGCTGCGACCCGGCAGATCACCGGCGACTGGGTCGGCCAGTGGATCGCCCAGCCCGCCGGACAGGCGGCCTAAGGCGCCGCCGTCAGGCGCCGCCGACCCATTCACAAGGAAGCGTCGCGATGGATGATCAGCAGCAGTGGCTCGCCGAGCGCTTCGAGGAACACCGGCCTCGCCTGCGGGCCGTGGCCTACCGGATGCTGGGCTCGCTCAGCGAGGCCGATGACGCCGTCCAGGATGCCTGGCTGCGAGTCAGCCGGGCCGACACGAGCGAGGTCGAGAACCTCGGCGCGTGGTTGACCACGATCGTGGCCCGCGTCTCGCTCAACCTGCTGCGCTCGCGCAAGACCCGGCGCGAGGCGTCGCTTGACGACGTGCACGTCCCCGATCCGGTCATAGACCGGGTTGACGGAACCGACCCCGAGCACGAGGCGCTGCTGGCCGACTCGGTCGGGCTGGCCCTGCTGGTCGTGCTCGAGACGCTGAGCCCCCCGGAGCGGCTCGCGTTCGTCCTGCACGACATGTTCGGCGTGCCGTTCGAGCAGATTGCGCCGATCGTCGACCGCTCTTCGGACGCGACCCGGCAGCTGGCCAGCCGTGCGCGCCGGCGGGTGCGCGGCGCCGCCCCGGTGCCGGACGCCGATCTCGGCGCTCAGTGGGAGGTGGTCGAGGCCTTCATGGCCGCCGCGCACGACGGGAACTTCGACGGACTTCTCGCGGTGCTCGACCCCGACGTGGTGCTCCGGGCCGACGGCGGTGGTGTGGCCGACCTGTCTCGCCTCGTGCGTGGGGCGGAGGCCGTGGCCAGCTCGGCCACGACGTGGTCGCGGGTGGGGCTCGACATGCAGCGAGCGCTGGTCAACGGAACGCCCGGCTTCGTCTCGCTGCGCGAGGGGCGGCCATTCTCGGTGGGCGCCGTCACGATCAGCGGTGGGCGGATCGTCGAGATGGACATCCTCGCCGACCCCGAGCGACTGGCCAAGCTCGACCTGACCGTGCTCGGCTGACCCTGGACCGCCGTTTACCCGAGCCCGTGCTCGAGCAGCGCCAGCGCGCGCTTGCCGTGCCTGACCACGTTTCGTGCGATACGCCGGTTCGGGATCTCGGCGAGCGCCTGGCGGTGGGTGTAGGCGATCAGCGCGCGGTGCACGCCGATCAGCGCGTTGGCCATGACCCACGGCTCGGGGTCATCGGGGGTCATGCTGCGCTCCTGGGCGAGGAACGCGGCTAGGGCGTCGGTGTAGCGGGCGAGGA
>DATIEI010000202.1:0-11850 GCA_035455845.1 Solirubrobacteraceae bacterium | reverse complement strand
GCTTGACGGAGCGCTGGACGGAGAGGTGACGGTGGCGGTGCAGGAGGTCCCGCGCGGCACGGCGGATGCGGTCAAGGCGGCGGTGCCGCACATCGATCCGGACAGCACGGTGATCGTGCTGAACGGCGATCACCCGCTGATCACGGCGGACACCCTGACCGGGTTGGCGCAGGCACGCACGCACGCCGGCGCTGCTGCCACGCTGGCCACGGCGGTGCTGGAGGACCCCAGCGGCTACGGCAGGGTCGTGCGCGCCCCCGATGGCACGGTCGAGCGGGTAGTGGAGACCAAGGCGCCGGGCGACGCGACCGCGCTCGAGCTGCGGATCCGGGAGGTCAGCACGGGGATCTTCGCGTTCGAGGGGCGCGCGCTGCTGGCCGCGCTCGAGGAGGTTCGCAGCGACAATGCCCAAGGCGAGCTCTACCTGCCTGACGTGCTGGCGATCATGCGCTCGCACGAGCGGAGCGTGACCGCGCACGAGATCTCCGACGCGAGCGAGCTCGGGGTAAACGACCGGGCGCAGCTGGCGGCGGTACGGGCGATCGCCCAAGGCCGTATCCACGAGCGCCACATGACGGCGGGGGTGACCATCGTCGATCCCGCGACCACGGTGATCGACGTCGAGGTGCAGATCGGCCAGGACGCGACGATCGGCCCCTTCACAAGCCTGCACGGGCGGTCCGAGATCGGGGAGGGCGCGATCGTTGGCCCCCTCAGCACGCTGATCGACACCCGGGTCGGCGCCCAGGCCACCGTGGTCCACTCCTACCTCAAGCAGGCCGACGTCGGGGATCGGGTCAGCGTCGGCCCGTTCACCTACCTGCGACCGGGCGCGGTGCTGCGCGAGGGGGCCAAGGCCGGGACGTTCGTCGAGATCAAGAACTCCGACGTGGGGGCCGGCGCCAAGGTGCCCCACCTGTCCTACATCGGGGACACCGACATCGGCGAGCGGACCAACATCGGCGCAGGGACGATCACGGCCAACTACGACGGCACCCACAAGCACCGCACGCGGATCGGCTCGGGCTCGTTCGTGAGCGTAGACACGATGTTCGTGGCGCCGGTCAGCATGGGCGACGGGGCCTACACCGGCGCGGGCTCAGTTATCACCGAGGACATCCCGGACGGCGCCCTCGGGATCGCCCGTGCCCGCCAGCGGAACGTCGAGGGCTATACAGAACGTCGCAAGCAGCGAAGTTCAACCGAGCGCGCGGCCGGGGAGGCCGATAAGAATCCGGCCGAGGAGCCCGGACAGCGGTAACAATGTGGTCCTCGCCGGGGTAAGAACCAGTACGAGCGACGCGCTCAATCAGGTAGCTCACACCAGTTCAATCCGTCACCTGCCGGCCCTACACTCGAACGCACGATGAGCTTGCTCGAGACCGCCCGTCCCGCCCCGAGTGAACTCGAGGTCGAGGCCCGCAAGCGGCTGATGCTGTTCTCGGGCCGGGCGAACCCGAACCTGGCGGCCAAGATCGCCTCCAAGCTCGGGGTCGAGCTCGGCAGCGTCACGCTCAAGACGTTCACCAACGGCGAGGTCTACTGCCGCTACGACCAATCGGTCCGGGGCGCAGATGTGTTCATCGTGCAGCCGACGTGCGGCAATCCGGACTACGGCCTGAGCGCCAACGACGCCCTGATGGAGCTGATGGTCATGGTCGACGCCGCGGTGGGCGGATCGGCTCACCGGGTGATCGCGGTCACGCCGTGGTACGGCTATTCGCGCCAGGACAAGAAGTCGGCCCCGCGCGAGCCGATCAGCGCCCGGATGGTCGCCCGCATGCTCGAATCGGCCGGGATCGACCGGATCCTGACGATGGACCTGCACCAGGGCCAGATCCAGGGCTTCTTCCAGAAGCCGTGCGACCACATGACCGCCTTGTTCATACTCACCCAGTACTTCCAGGACCTGGGGCTGGACGACCTCGTGGTGGTCGCGCCGGATGCCGGCCGGGTCAAGCTCAACAAGCAGTTCGCCTCGAAGATCGGGGCCGATCTGGCGATCCTCAACAAGGAGCGTCCTAATCAGCAGGTGGCCGAGATCGGCTATGTGATCGGCGATGTGGCGGGCAAGACCGCCCTCCTGGTCGACGACATCATCGACACTGCGGGGACGCTCAGGTCCGCCGCCGACGCGGTCTACGAAGCAGGCGCCCGTCGGGTGTACGCCGCCGCCACCCACGGTGTGTTCTCAGGTGACCCGTGGGACCAGCTCGCGGCCGCGCGCCTCGAGCAGATCGTGGTCACCGACACCATCCCGCTCCCGGCCGGGGCGCCGGACAACGTCCGCGTGCTGTCCTGCGCGGACCTGCTCACCAGCTCGATCCGCCAGATCTTCACCGACGGGTCCGTGAGCGACGTGTTCGGCGGCGAGAACCAGCTTTTCTAGGACCGGCGGGCGGATCAGGTCCCGCCGGCGGACCCCGAGGAACGCGACCGACCAGCATGGGAGAGCGCGACGATCCGCAGCTCGGACGCCGGGCCCAGACCGGCCGGGCCGCCCGCCTGATGGAGCTACTTGGCCTGAGCGAGGACGAGCTCTGTCGCATGCTCGACGTCGACCCGCTCACGCTGGTCTCCGGTCAGCTCGAGCACCGCTCGGAGCTGCCGATCCTGCTCGACCTGCTCGACGACGCCTCCGAAAAAGCCGGGCCGGCTGTGCTGAAGCGCTGGTTGCGCGCGCTGGGTCCTTCCGGGCGGCCGATCGATGCCCTCCTGCGCCGCGACTTCGGAGCGTTCGAGGATGCCCTCGCAGAGCTGGCCGACCGCGGCTTCGTCCTGCGAGGCGGGGGTCGACCGCCGCAATGAGCGAGGCGCTCGTCCACCGCCTGCGGGTGCGCTACGCCGAATGCGATCTTCAGGGCGTCGCGTTCAACGCGCATTACCTCAACTACTTCGACACCAGCATGACCGAGCTGTGGCGCGCGGCCTACGGGAGCTATCAGGCGATGCTCGATCGCGGAGTCGACATGGTGCTGGCCGAGGCGCGGCTGCGTTTCCTGCGGCCGGCGCGGTTCGACGACGAGCTAGAGCTCGCGGTCGTGGTCACGCACCTGGGCCGCACCAGCTTCCGGACCCGCCATACGGCCAGCCACGGGGGCGAGCTCATCGCCGAGTGCGACCTCCGTCACGTCCTGGTCGAGCGCCGAACGGGAACCAAGACCCCGCTCCCGGACTGGCTGCGCGACGGCATCGCGCGGTGGACGGCGATCGAGACTTCGGGCTGACAACCAGAAAAGCGGGGCGAGGCGGCTCGGCCGGGCGGGCGAATCCCGCCGCCGCCGGATCACTCGTCCTCTTGCTTCTCGCCCGGCCAGAACCCGGTCAGGTGGTGGAACGCCCGCGCTCCGGCGCGATCCACCACCGCCCCGATGCTGGCCATCGTGGCGGCCTCCAGAGCGGCGGCGGCCACGACCTTGGGGAAGCTCGCGTCCTCGGTGGTCGGCTTGGGGGGCTCCTCCTCGTCGATCCGAGCCCAGACCGCTTTGAAGATTGCCGTCGCGATGCGAGCGCCGATCAACCCGGCGATGATCCCGAACGGCTTGTAGAGGATCTTCATGGCGGGGAAGAGCCTACCCGGGAATCGGCCCGCGAAGACTTTTCCGGGCAATCACACGCGATAACCGGGGGGTGGGACTGCACGCACGATGTCGCTCGCGGCTTCCGGCGCAATTTCGCTGCTCGATGGGGTATTAGTTAAGGCTGCGTAGCTGACGTACGGTTGGGAGCAGGAGGAAGATGCTGGAAGAGGATCCACGGCCCGGGAGCAACTCAGCCGAGGACCTGCTGCGCCAGGCGCTGCTCGACGACTCCTCGTCGGTTGCGGTCTCGCTGAAGGTCGGTGGCCTCCCGCTCAGCGAGTCGGTGACGGTGATCTTCCACGGGCGGCGCGATTTGGGCACGCTGCAGACCTACGTGACGCGCGGCAGCCGGGGGGCCGGCGCCACGGTCGCCGCGAGCGAGCTGCTGCGGGTCCCCTGCGACCTCGACCTCGCCGACGCCGGCGACCGGGCGGACGCCGAGCGGCTGTACATCGAGCAGGCGACCGCATTCCGCGACGCGCTGGTGGGCGCCGACGTCGTGCTCGACGTGTGGCGCGAGCCCCTCGGCGAGATGCTGGGCAGCGACGTCGCCGTTGACCACTCGATTGAGCTGTCGGTCCGCCTCCCGGCGCACCGGCTGCTCCCCACCGCGCTGATCGCGCCGGAGTCGCACATGCTGGTCACCCCGGTGTGCGGGGCGCGCACACTGGCCGAGGGCCGGCCGCCGATGGGCATCGCGTGCGCGCAGCAGGACGTGATCCGCATCTATCCGCTGGCCGACGACCCCGAGCGGTGCGTGGAGGACTTCCTCGAGGTCGCGGCCGAGCACGCTCGCGCGCTGGCCGAGCGCCTCGACCACCAGGAGGCATCGGTCGAGCGGTTCCTCGAGCTGAGCGAGTAGCTGCGCATCGGACTGCTTACCTTCGGCCGGTGCGCCGGGCCTACATCCTCGCGATCGCCGGAGCGATCATCGTCTTTCTCATCGTCAGCGCCTTGCTGGCCAGGATCTTCAGCGCGAACTCCGCCGAGCAGTCCGCGATCACCTCGCTGGTCAAGGACGAGGCCCGCGGAGACACACAGGCGGTGATCGGCGACATCGCCGGTTGCCATGCCAGCCCCACGTGCCGCGCCCGGGCCGGCTACAACGCGACCACGCTCAGGCACGCGGGCGCGGTCTCGATCATCCAGATCCAGCCCTCGACCAGCTTCTCGATCGCCGGCACGCTCGGCACGGCGCGGGTGGCGTGGAACGTCGCCGGCCGGCCGCACCCGATCGTCCAGTGCATTCGCGTCCAGCGGACGGGCAACGTGATCAGTGGCCTAAAGGTCGAGTTGCTCGAGGTCAGCCGCAGGATCAAGAGCGACACGGCCTGCCCGCGACGGTACGGACCCGGACCGCGACGGCCTTCAGCGGCCGGTGCGCACCGGCGTGCGCTCGGGCTCACGCGCCGGCCGGCGCTCGGGCCGGGGCAGGTGTTCCCGCAGCGTGCGGTGATCGCGCAGGCGGACCCGCGCGGGTTCGGCGTCGAGCAGCGGGATGCCGCCGCGTGGCGCGTCGGGGGCCTTGGGGGGCTTGTCAGGCCCGCGTCCCCATCCATCGTCTGAGCCGGAATCGCGGCGTGGGGGAAGCTCGGGGTTGTCACGCAGCGCTGGAATGATCAGCACCGCGGCACACACGAGCCCCAGGAGGTGCATCCCGGCGATCATCAGCATCAGCTGAGCGTCGCCCGACATGGGTCAAGCTTAGCGCCTGGCTGTCCCCGGGTGAAGGGGTTATGGGGGCCGGCGCGGCCGACCCCGGAGCGGCCCGCTACCATCACTCGGCGGTCATGGCGACGGCACAAGGGACAGCGCTGGCAGTCGAGCGTCGCGATGTCGCGGGATCTCGCGCTGCGCGCCGCCTGCGCCGGACCGGCAGCGTCCCCGGGATCGTGTACGGCGGGGGCGAGGAGCCCGTGGCCTTCCAGGTCGACGCTCGCCTGCTTCGCCATACGCTGGCCCACTCCCACGCGGTGATCGAGCTGAGCGTCGACGGCGCCGCCGGCACGCCGGTGGTGGTCAAGGAGATCATTCGCCACCCGGTCTCCGGTGAGACCGTCCACATCGACATGCTGCGCGTCCGCCTCGATCAGGCGATCAGCGCCACCGTGGTACTCGATCTGGTCGGCGCCGACGAGGCCCCAGGGGTCAAGGAGGGCGGCGTGCTCGAGCAGGTCACCCGCGAGCTCAATATCGAGGCCCTGCCCGGCGACATCCCGGACGTCATCCAGTACGACGTGTCCGGCGTGCAGATTGGCGACACGATCACGCTCGACGCGGTCTCCCCGCCGCGCGGCGTCACCCTCACCGACGATCCCGAGACGGTCGTGGCCACGGTCACCCCGCCCAAGCTCCAGCTCGAGGCCGAAGAAGAGATCGAGGAGGAGACCGAGCTGGTGGCCGAGGGCGAGGCCGCCGAGGAGGCCGAGGGCGAGGCTGAGGAATCCGCCGGCGGCGAAAGCGGCGACGGCGGCGAAGGCGGAGCCGAGGGCGAGTAGCGCACCGCCCTTGCCGGGCGACACTCCAGTGGACTGGCTGGTCGTCGGCCTCGGCAACCCGGGGTCCGAGTACGACGGCACCCGTCACAACGTCGGGTTCGAGGTGGCGAACGAGCTGATGCGCAGATGGGCCCTGCCGCGGCCCAAGTCCAAATACCGCGGGCTCTTGACCGATGGCCGAACCGGTCCCGGCGGTCCGCGCGTGGCGATCCTTAAGCCTCAGACCTACATGAACGAGGCGGGCAACTCGGTCGGGCCCGCGCGTGGGGCGCTCAAGGTCGACCTCGACCGCGTGCTCGTGATCCACGACGAGATCGACCTGCCGTTCGGCGAGATCCGCACCCGCCTCGGCGGTGGCCTGGCCGGCC
Organism: Solirubrobacteraceae bacterium; assembly: GCA_035455845.1. GTDB lineage: Bacteria > Actinomycetota > Thermoleophilia > Solirubrobacterales > Solirubrobacteraceae > Palsa-465. Next base: position 5,403 of record DATIEI010000202.1, on the reverse strand, counting down.
ACAACGGCCTGAAGTCGCTCAAAGCCGGCCTGGGCTCGGCCGACTTCGCGCGGGTCAGGATCGGAGTCGGCCGTCCGCCCACGACCGATCCCGACCGTGTCGCGGCCTACGTCCTGGGCCGGTTCCGAGAGCCCAAGGCCGACGTGCAGGCGCTCATCGAGGCCGCCGCCGACGCTGCCGAGGGGATCGTCACCGGGGCGCAGTCGCCTGCCGCGTCCGCTCGCTGATCAGTCCGGGTCGATAACCGAAGCCCCAGCGGGATCCCACCGGGCACAGCAGAACTAGACTCGGAGGTGGTGCTCCGCACTCTCCTCTCCCATGCCGACGAAGACGCGCAGACCGCGACGCTCGCGAGCGACGGCGGGCGCGCGTTCGTGTCCCAGTCGCTGCGCCCCTACCTGCTGGCGGCGCTGCTCGACCGCGATCCGGCAACGCCCGCCATCGTCGTCGCCGGAGACGATCGCGCGGCGCGTGACCTGGCCGGAGGGCTGAGGAGCTGGCTCGAGCCCCGGCCGGTGCGCTACTACCCGAGCCGCGGGGTCACCTACGAGTCACACCTGGCGCCGCCGCCGCACCTGGTCGGCCTGCGCATCGCCGCCCTCGACGCGCTGCTCGAGGACACCGCGGACGCTCAGGCGCCGATCGTCGTGGTCAGTGCGGTGGCGCTGTCGGAGAAGGTCCCCGACCCAAAGCTCCGCCCTCACGCCTTCTGCCTGCGCACGGGTGAGCTGCTCGACCTCGACGAGACCGCCCGCGATCTGGTCGCCGCCGGCTACGAGCGCGTCGACCAGGTGGAGGACCGGGGGCAGTTCGCGATCCGCGGCGGCCTGCTCGACGTGTTCCCGGCCACGGAGGACCGGGCGGTACGGGTCGACTTGTTCGGCGATGAGATCGAGTCGCTCAGATGGTTCTCCACCTTCACCCAGCGCTCGCTGGGCGAGGCCGACGTCGTGGAGATCGCGCCCGCGGCCGAGCTCGCCGAGGAGCACCGCGAGCTGGCTGAGATCGCCGCGCTCGAGAACGAGGCCGAGCGGCCCGACATATCCGAGCTGCTCCCGGTCGAGGATTTCCACCCGTTCCTCGACCTGGCCCCCCAGAACGCCGCGATCGTGATCGCCGGCGAGGAGGATGTGGCGCCGGCGCTGGCCGACCACTGGCAGGACGTGAGCGCGGCGTTCAAGGACCGCGATGCGCGCCATCTGTACGTGGACGCGGACACGATCGACCAGACGCTGACCGCGCGGGCAAACATCCGCCTGTCGAGCATCGACCAGGATCAGCCGTTTTCGTTCCGGGCCCAGGCGGCCGACGTCCAGGCCCGCAGCCTGAGCGAGGCCGAGCCCGAGCTCGAGAAGCTCCAGCGCTCCGGCTACCGCACCGTGGTGGCGTTCGCACGAAAGGGCGAAGGAGAACGGGCCGCCTACAACCTGGGCCGGCTCAAGGTGCAGTGGCTGAACGGAGCTAGCGGCGCGGACGGCCTGCTGACGTTTGCCCAGGCCCGCCTGCAGCACGGCTTCATCGCGCCGCAGTTCCACCTCGCGGTGATCCCCGAGCACCGGCTGTTCCGGCGCCGGCGTGCACCCGATGAGCCGCAGAGAACGAGACGCCGAGGCGTGCTGCGGAGCTTTGCCGACCTGCGCACCGGCGACATCGTCGTGCACGAGGACCACGGCATCGCACGCTTCGCGGGATTCGACACCAAGACCGTGGCCGACGTCACCCGCGACTACCTGTACCTCGAGTACGCCGGCTCGGACCGGGTGTTCGTGCCGGTCGACCAGCTGGCCAAGATCAGCCGCTACGTCGGGGCTGGGGGCGCACACCCGCCGCTGTCCAAGCTCGGCGGCACGCGGTGGGACACGATCAAGGCCCGCGCCCGGAGGGCCGCCCAGGAGCTGGCCGGCGAGCTTCTCAACCTGTACGCCGAGCGTAAGCGCCGCGAAGGACACGCGTTCCCGCCGGACTCCGACTGGCAGCGCGACTTCGAGGACGCCTTCCCGTTCACCGAGACCCCGGACCAGCGGGACGCGATCGAGATGGTCAAGGCAGACATGGAGGCGCCGCGCCCGATGGACCGGCTGATCTGCGGCGACGTCGGCTACGGCAAGACCGAAGTGGCGCTGCGCGCCGCGTTCAAGGCCGTGCAGGACGGCAAGCAGGTGATGCTGCTCGTGCCGACCACGATCCTCGCGCAGCAGCACTACGGCACGTTCTCCGAGCGCCTGAAGGACTTCCCGATCGTGATCGAGCACGTCTCGCGATTCCGCCCGGCGGCCGATCAAAGGGAAGCCGTCAAGCGCTTCAGCGAGGGCAAGGTCGACATCCTGATCGGTACGCATCGATTGCTCAGCCGGGACGTCCGCGCCAAGGACATCGGGCTGCTGATCGTCGACGAGGAGCAGCGCTTCGGCGTCAAGCAGAAGGAGCTCCTGCGCCAGCTCAAGCTGAGGGTCGACGTGATCGCGATGAGCGCCACGCCGATCCCGCGCACGCTGCAGATGTCCATGGCCGGCATCCGCGACATCAGCGTGATCGAGACGCCGCCGGAAGGGCGCAGGCCAATCAAGACCTACGTCGGCGAGTACGACGAGGAGCTCGTGAAGACCGCCCTGGTCCGCGAGCACCAGCGCAACGGCCAGGCGTTCTTCCTGCACAACCGGATCGAGTCGATCGACGAGACCGCCGAGCGGTTGCGCGCGCTGTGCCCGAACATGAAGTTCGAGGTCGCCCACGGGCAGATGGACGAACGGGAGCTCGAACGCCGCATGCTCGCGTTCCTGCGAGGCGACGCCGACGTGCTGGTGTGCACGAGCATCATCGAGTCGGGCATCGACATCCCGCAGGCCAACACGCTGATCGTCGAGCGCGCCGACACGTTCGGGCTGGCCCAGCTCTACCAGATCCGGGGACGGGTCGGGCGAAGCAAGGAGCGCGCGTACGCGTACCTGCTGTACCCATCCGCTGCTGCGCTGACGGCCGACGCGGCGCAAAGACTCTCCGCCCTTTCCGACTACACCGAGCTCGGCGCCGGCTTCAAGATCGCCATGCGCGACCTGGAGATCCGCGGCGCCGGCAACCTGCTGGGCGACGAGCAGTCCGGACACGTTGCCGCGCTCGGGTTCGAGCTCTACATGCAGATGCTCGACGAGGCTGTCGCCGCGGCTTCCGCGGACGGCGCCGGAGCGGAAGAGGACTGGGAGCCGGTGCGCCTCGACGTCAACGTCGACGCCTACGTCCCCGCTGATTACATCCCATACGAGCAGGCCAAGGTCGACGTGCACCGCCGGATCGCCGGCGCCCGCGAGGTGGCCGACCTGGTCGAGCTCAAGAACGAGCTCGAGGATCGCTTCGGCGACCTGCCCGATCCACTCAAGAACCTGGTCGCGCTCCAGCAGGCCCGGATCAAGCTCGGTCAGGCCGGCGCCCGCGCGGTCACCTTCCGCAACGGGAGACTGGCGGTGACGCCGATCGAGCTCGACAGCGTGCGCGCCAAGCGGATCCGCCAGGAGATCCCCGAGGCGCTCTACGAATCCGGCAAGTCGCAACTCTCGGTGCGCGTGCCCGAGGATCCGGTCAAGCGGTTCCCGGCCGTGGTCAAGGCGGCCGACGTTTTGCTCGCCGTCACGCGCGAAGCGGCATAAACGCGTTCTTAGTCCATTCTTCACACCGAACACTGCTCATCCGCGGGACCCTCGCTACCATCGACCCCCGATGAAGTTCCGTAGGTCACTTCTGGCGCTTGGCGCCTTTTTTGTGGTCGCCGCCGTGGTTGCGGGTTGCGGCAGCGGTACGCCGGGCAACTCGGTCGCCGATGTCGCCGGCAATCCGATCACCACGCAGGCGTTCAACCACTGGATGTTCGTGGCGGCCAAGAGCCAGGCGGCACAGAGCCCAGGCCAGCCGGTGATCGTGCCCAACGATCCGCCGAACTTCAACAGCTGCATCAACCAGGCGCGCAAGGAAATCCCGAGCCTGGCCAAGACCCCGATCAAGACGCTGCGCACGGACTGCAAACAGCTGTTCACCTCGCTGTCCAGCCAGGTGATGGATTTCCTGATCAAGGCGTACTGGTACCAGGCCGACGCACACAAGCTCGGCGTGAAGGTGACCGACGCCGAGGTGCAGAAGGCGTTCGACAAGGCCAAGAACCAGCAGTTCCCGAACGGCAAGGGCTACAGCGCGTTCCTGAAGCAGACCGGTCAGACGACCCAGGACATCCTGTACCGCTTCCGGATCAACACGATCGTGCAGAAGCTTGCGGCCAAGCACACCAAGAAGGTCGCCCAGGCCGACATCCAGAACTACTACAACAGCCACTCCTCGCAGTTCGGCACCCAGGAGTCGCGCAACATCCGGGTCGTGCTGGCCAAGACCCAGGCTGACGCGGCGGCCGCCAAGAAGGCACTCGACTCCGGCAAGAGTTGGACGACGGTGGCCAAGAAATACTCGACCGATCCGACCACCAAGAACACCGGTGGTCTGCTCAACGGCGTGACCAAGTCGCAGGCCGATCCGGCGCTCGCCGCGGTGGCGTTCTCGGCACCGCTGAACAAGGTGTCGGGCCCGGTGAAGGGTCAGTTCGGCTACTACGTGTACGACGTGATCAAGGTCACGCCGGCCACGCACCAGAGCCTCGCGCAAGCGACCACGCTGATCCGCCAGCAGCTCACCAGCCAGCAGACGCAGAACGCACAGACCGCCGTGGACAACAAAGCCAAGAAGGACTGGCTCAGCCAGACCACCTGCCGCGGCCTGTACGCGATGGCTGACTGCAAGGGCTACAAGGCGCCCAAGTCCGCCACCACCGGCTCGAGCACCGGCACATCCACCGGGTGAGTCAGCCCGACTCCTCGGCGACGGCTGAGGCGCTGGCGCGCCTGGACGCGATCACGCGCCGGCTGCGAGTCGAATGTCCATGGGATCGCGAGCAGGACGAGCGCTCGATCGTCCCCCACACGGTCGAGGAGTCCTACGAGCTCGCGGATGCCGCCCAGCGGGGTGACGACGCGAAGATGGTCGACGAGCTCGGCGACGTGCTCTTCCAGGTGCATTTCCTGTCGCTGTTGCTCGAGGAGCGCGGCGGCGGGGATCTCGCGACCGTGGCGGGCGACGTCACCGAGAAGCTGATCCGCCGCCATCCGCATGTGTTCGGAGACGTGCAGGCCGAGACGTCGGTCGAGGTGCGGCGCAACTGGGACGAGATCAAGCGCGGCGAGCCGGGGCGCGAGCCCGGCGTGTTCGGCGAGGTTCCGGAGAACCTCCCGGGACCGCTCTACGCACGTAAGGTCCAGCGCCGCGCCGCCTCGAGCGGTTTCGACTTCCCCGGGGTCGAGGGTCCGCTCCAGTCCGTGCGCGACGAAACGGACGAGTTGCAGAACGCTCGGACGCGCGACGAGCAGTTCC
>DATIEI010000201.1:0-2812 GCA_035455845.1 Solirubrobacteraceae bacterium | reverse complement strand
CGCGGTCTGCTCGGCGCGGTTCGCTCGCCGAGCCCCGCCTTCGACCAGCGCTTCGGCACCGCCTGTTCCTCGAGCACTACCCCGAGCTGCACGCCACGGTTCTCGACCGCGCACACGTGCTGCCGGGCGCCGAAGAGCTTCTACGCGACGCCGGGGTGCGCGACCGGGTCGAGCTTGTGGCCGGTGACTTCTTCGAGTCGGTCCCGGCCGGGGGCGATGTGTATCTGCTGTCGATGGTCCTGCACGACTGGACCGACGAGGAGGCCGGGCGACTGCTCGGGACGATCCGGCGCGCGATCCCCGACGCCGGGCGGCTCCTCATCATCGACGCGGTGCTCCCGCCCGGCGACACGCCTCACTTCGGCAAGCTGCTCGACCTCACGATGATGGCCATGCTCACCGGCCGGGAGCGCGGCGAGGACGAGTTCGCCGCGCTGCTCCGCGGCACCGGGTTCGAGCTCGCGGAGGTGGCGCAGATGGCCGCCCCCACGAGCCTGATCGAGGCCCGACCGGTGTGACAGCGACCGATGAGTTCCGAGCCCAGCCCGGGTCTAAGCTGCGAACTCAATACTCATAGGAGGTCCCGCAGTGAGTACTACAGCCACCCGGATCGGCACCATCAGCCTCGTGTGCCTCCCGACCGTCGACGTCGACCGCTCGATCGCGTTCTATGAGTCGCTCGGCTTCGAGAAGCGCACAGACGTTCCGTTCGGCGGCCAGTACCGCTGGGTCGAGGTCTACCCACCGAGCGGCAACACGGGGATCGCGCTGGCGCCGCCCCCGCCGGGCAAGGACGTGGAGCCGTACGAGACCGGCATCATCCTGAGCACCGACGACATCGACGCGACGCACGAGCAGTTCAAGGCGCTCGGCGTCGATGTCGACGCCGAGGTGTCCCGGATGGGTGACCCGGTCCCGCCGATGTTCTGGTTCAACGACCCGGCCGGCTACCGGCTGATGGTCGTGCAGCCACAGAGCTGACCCGAGGCTGAACGGGGAGGGAGCCGGCGATCAGTCGCCGGCTCCTCCGATCCACAGGCTGAAGGCCGACACTCGATTGCCCTTGACCTGAGCCGTCACGATGTCCAGCCGCGAGCCTTCCGCGATCACGGAGTGCCGGCTGTAGACGATTGCCCACCCGCCGTGGCCCTTGATCGCCCGGGGGTAGAGCCGCTTGAGCGTCCCGAGGCTGTCGCCGACTCGCAGACCGCGGGTCGTCTGCCAATGTCGCCGGCCGGCGGCTCCCGAGATCGTGCCCGTCTGTGCGCGGACGGCCGCGCAGTACGGGTCCACCGAGAACGACGTGAACACGATCCGCAGTCCGAACTTGCGCCAGGTGGCGGCGCCGGTGCACGAGTTGCCGTGGCTGTGAACGTGCACCGCGCTCGCCGCGCCGAGGGCGCGAACCGCCGCGGGGAAGGTCGAATGTGTGGACACATGCCAGGAACCCAGAGCGGTGACCCCGTTGCGTCCGGTCTGGATCATCCCGCCCGGGCGCGCCACCGCGGCGGGCACCATCACACCGACAGCGACAAGCACGATCGCGGCTGCTCTCAGAAAGGGCTTGCGGTTCGGTAGGTATATGCCGGACAACCTACCGCTCTGGCCGCTATGACATCAGGCCCGGCTGGGCCCGCCACGGGCGCGGCGGCCATCGACGCAGATGAGCCGCTCTAAGCGAGTCGGGGAGGCGCATTGGCTTGCGCCTCCCCGGATGTTCTCCGCACTCCCCCGACGCGCTCGGGCGTGAACAGGCTCACTCTCGGTGGAGCGAGAGAGTAGGCCTCGCTCACGCGAGCGTCGTCGGAGGAACCCCTGCCAGATCGTGCTGCTCTCCTTGGATGGACCGTCGCTGTGCAGAGAAGCTACGCACCGGGGCAAAGCTCGCCCAGCCACCCTAGGTGCTGATCCGCACACCTCATGCGCGGGGTCGCGTCGATCGGTTACGGTCACGCGCACGATGCCGAGAGCCCGACCCAGACGCCGGCCGCACAGTGCCGCGAAGGCAAAGCCACACCGCTCGTTCGATCCCCGGCGCGTCGGCAGCCTGGAGACCACGGCCTGGGTGACCTACTACCGGCGGGAGTGGCTCCCCTTCCTGCGTGCCGCGGTGTCCCTGACACGCCACACTTTCGGCCTCCCCTGGCCGGCCACGCTGTACGGAGCCTGGCTCGTCCTGCGCGCCAACCAGCTGTGGGCGCCGTATCCGAACAACGACCCCGAGGGCGCGCGCCGCACGATGGAGCGGTTCTACCGGCTGGTGGCCAACCACCACCGCGAGTCGTTCGACGCCCGGCGGGCCTCGGAGCTGGAGGTCGAGTGGTGGCGGATTCACCGCGTGCATCAGCGCGAGGACACCGAAGAGGACGAGAGCACGCTGGTGGCCGCCCTGACGGCCCTCTACTCCTACGTGTACGGCGTCAGCCAGGATGACGTGACCGTCGCGGCCGAACAACGCACGCTGGCCATGCGCTACTCCGACCAATGGGTCGAGGAGGGCTGCAATGTGGCCAGCCCCCTGATCGCACAGGAGCGCGCCGCTCTCGTGCGCTCGTACGCGGGGCTGCTCGCGGCCGTGCACCGGGTTTAGTAGTCCGGGGCGACCCGCCCGGCCGGTCGGGCCATTGCGCGACGAATCGCACAAGTTTCCCGCGGAGCTGCCGACTTACCGGTTGTCGGGCCAAGCCGTTTTGACGACGCCCATGGGACGCGCACAGGAAAAAGGCGGGAAATGACCGGCGACCACATCGGGTCGACGCTCAGCGCTGCCTTCCCCCGCCGGCGCTCGGGCGATCGCACCCCGGCCTTCGTT
>DATIEI010000200.1:0-2518 GCA_035455845.1 Solirubrobacteraceae bacterium | reverse complement strand
CAGCGGCGCTGCGGCGCCGCGAGTCGTCGTTCTCGACTACGGTTCCGGCAACGTGCACTCCGCCGCCAAGGCGCTGGAGGCCGCCGGTGCCCGGGTCGAGTTGACGCGCGATCGCTCGGCCGTGATGGCCGCCGATGGGCTCGTCGTGCCCGGCGTGGGCGCCTTCGCCGCGGTCATGGAGCAGTTGAACGCCGTGCGAGGCGGCGAGCTGATCGAGCGCCGGCTGGCGGGCGGCCGTGCGGTGCTCGGCATCTGCGTGGGCATGCAGGTGCTGTTCGAACGCGGGATCGAGCGCGGCACCGATACCGAAGGCCTCGGCGAGTGGCCGGGACTCGTCGACGAGCTGGACGCCCCCGTGCTGCCCCACATGGGCTGGAACACCGTCGACGCGCCCGCCGACTCCGTGCTGTTCGAGGGGATCGCCGACGAGCGCTTCTACTTCGTGCACTCCTATGCCGCTCGCACCTGGGAACTGGACCCGATCGGGGCCTTTGCGCACCCCAAGGTCACCTGGGCACGGCACGGCGACCGCTTCGTCGCGGCCGCCGAGAACGGCCCGCTGTCCGCCACCCAATTCCACCCCGAGAAGTCGGGCGAGCCGGGCATCCGGCTGCTCGGCAACTGGCTCAGGAGCCTGTGAACCATGACCGACCCACTTCCCGCCCTCACCCTGCTTCCTGCGGTGGATGTCGCCGACGGCCAGGCGGTGCGCCTCACGCAGGGCGCGGCCGGCAGCGAGACCAGCTACGGTGAGCCGCTCGACGCGGCCGAGGCCTGGATCGCGCAGGGCGCCGAGTGGATCCATCTGGTCGACCTCGACGCGGCATTCGGCCGCGGTGACAACCGCCGCGTGATCGCGGAGGTGATCCACGCGACGCCCGCGACCGTCAAGATCGAGCTGTCGGGTGGCATCCGGGATGACGCGAGCCTCGACGCCGCGCTGGCGACCGGCGCCGCGCGCATCAACCTGGGCACCGCGGCGCTCGAGGACCCGGAGTGGGCGGCCGAGGTCATCGCGCGCCATGGCGACGCCGTGGCGGTGGGACTCGATGTGCGCGGCACCACGCTGGCCGCCCGCGGCTGGACCCAGGAGGGCGGCGACCTCTGGGAGGTGCTGGCCCGTCTCGACGACGCCGGGTGCGCGCGGTACGTCGTCACCGATGTGACCAAGGACGGCACGCTCAAGGGCCCGAATCTCGAGCTGCTCCGCGAGGTGATGGGACGCACCTCGAAGCCCGTGGTGGCATCCGGCGGGATCTCGAATCTCGACGACATCGCGGCGCTGCGCGAGCTGGTTCCGCTCGGTCTCGAGGGTGCGATCGTCGGCAAGGCGCTGTATGCCGGGGCGTTCACCTTGATCGAGGCGCTGGATGTCGCGTCTCGCTGACTCGGCAGGCGTCCCCTTCGAGGGGCGCGTCTTTCACGAGAACCCCGGCGCGGGCGACGACGGGTCGGCGCCTCCGCGGCTGCTCGAGGCGCTCAGACGTTTTCGCGCGCACGAGGTCGGGGTCGCCGAGGTGGTGGCGGCCCTGCACGGGTCACGGCTGCTCATCCCGCTGGTGGCGGTCCGCGGTGACGAGGGGGTTGGAGCGCACGGTCAGCTCGTCGACAAGACGCAAGAGCTGTCGATCGTGACGGTGGCCGGGCCCGACGGGCGCAACGTGCTGCCGGCCTTCAGTTCGGTCGCGGCCCTGTCGACCTGGGATGCGGCGGCCCGCCCGATCCCGATCGAGGCGGCCCGCGTCGCGCTCGCCGCGGCATCCGAGGGGACCCCGTTGATCGTGCTCGACCCCGGATCGCCGACCGAGTTCGCGATCCGCGCCCCCGCCTTCGAGTTCATCGCGACGGGCTCGTCGTGGACGCCGAGCTACGCCGACGAGGGCGTGCTCGACGCGTTCCTGTCAGCGAGCGCTGCCGAGGAGGCCGTGCGGGCGCTCCAACTGGCGCCGGGTGACCCGGATGCGCGGCTCGCCGGCCCTGAGCTGCTGGTGCAGCTCTCGGTGCGCGCCGGCCTGGAGAAGGACGAACTGGATGCGATGCTGGCGCGGTTGCAAGAGTCGTGGGCCGCGAGTGCGGTCATCGCGACCCGCGTGGACTCGATCGGCGTCCGGATCGACCGAGTCGATTAACGACGTTCTGGTTCTCAAGTGCAGCACTTGACAACCAAAACGCGCCCACTAGGTGACTGCGCCCGTCCACTTCTCGCCCGGGCCTTTGCCGATCGGGTCGGGGATCGGCGACGCCTCGCGGAATGCCAGTTGCAGGCTCCGCAGACCGTCCCGCAACGGGCGGGCGTGCTGGTCTCCGACACTGCCGGCAGCGGCCGTGACGAGGCCGGCGAGCGCGTCGATCAGCTTGCGTGCCTCATCCAGGTCGAGCTGCGATGCCGGATCGTCGGCGAGTCCCACCTTGACGGCGGCGGCGCTGAGCAGGTGCACGGCGACCGTGTTGATGACCTCGACGGCGGGGACGTCGGCGATGTCCCTGGTCTCTTGGCCGGCGTCCAGATCCACGTACT
>DATIEI010000199.1:0-8136 GCA_035455845.1 Solirubrobacteraceae bacterium | reverse complement strand
ATCGAGGTCGCGGTCTGCGCCGCCTTGATGCGCTGCAGCGCGGGCTGGTCGGAGGTCGCCACGACGACCACCGAGCGCGCGAGCGCCTCCGGGCCCAGGTCGCGGTCCATGAACTCATTGACCTCGCGGCCACGCTCGCCGACGAGGCAGATGACGTTGACGTCCGCGCTCGTGGAGCGGGCGATCATGCCCAGCAGCGAGGACTTGCCCACCCCCGAGCCGGCGAAGATGCCCAGCCGCTGGCCGCGGCCGCACGGCACGAGCGTGTCGAGCGCGCGGACGCCGAGCGAGACCCGGTCGGTGATCCGCGGCCGGCTCATCGGATCGGGTGGAGCGCCCTCGGTGCTTCGCCACGACACATCTGAAGGCGGCAAGTAACCGTCGAGCGGATTGCCCAGGCCGTCGATCACCCGGCCGAGCAGCGGCTCGCCGACCGCCACGCGGAACGGCGAACCGGTCGGGAACACGCTGGTCCCCGGGCCGATCCCGTGCAGCTCGCCGAGCGGCATCAGAAGCGTTCGCCCACCCCGGAAGCCCACGACCTCGCAGGCCACGGACGGACGGTCCCGCCCGTCGCCGACCATGCACACCTCGCCGATCTCCACCTGCACGCCGGTGGCTTCGATGATCAGCCCGATCAGGTCCGAGACCCGGCCGATGCGGCGCGACAGGTCGGCTTCCTGGACGGCGCGGATCGCGCGGACCAGGCCGCCGCGCCGAGCCGCCGCCGGCGCCTCAGTCGACATCACTCGACTCGCGATCGAGCGCGGCGATCACGATCTCGCGGGCCTTGGCCAGCTGAGCATCGAAGCCAGCGTCGATGTCACCCGTGTCCGTGCGGGCGATCGTCCCGCCGCGGGCCACGCGCCGATCGGACTGCACGCCGAGGTGCTCGATTCCACCGAGCTCGGTCTGCAGCTGCTCGACGCAGTCGCTGACGAGCTCCAAATCATCCGGGTTGACCACGAGCGTCACCCGGCGGCGGTCGGTCAGGTGGCGCAGCGCGTTGCGGGCCACGTCGATCACGCGCTCGGGCTGGATGGCGACCGCGCCGGCCAGGATCTGCTCGGCCAGTCGCAGGGCCAGCTCGACCGCGTCCTGCTCGAGCTCGGCCACGACCTGGGCGCGCACGGCCTCGATGGACTGCGCCGACGCGCCCAGCGCGGCGACCGCCGGGGCGGCATCGTTGCGCGCCGCGGCCATGCCGGCGGCCCGGCCCTCGGCCTCGCCCGCGGCCCAGGCCTGGGCGCGGATCTGCTCGGCCTCGGCGCGGACGGCCGAGAGCACGTCGGCGATTCCGCCGGTGCTCTCCGCGGCCGCAGCGTCGAGCTGGCGGAACGCGTAGCCGGCGACCGGCGTCGCGGACTCAGACAACTGCGTCCTCCTCGCCGCGCGAGAGCACCAGCGCGCCGGCCTCCTCGAGCTTGCGCACGATGGCCACGATCCGGCCCTGGGCCTCCTCGACCACGCGCTTGCGCTGCGGGGGCATGTAGGCCATCTCTTCGACCAGCATGGTCGCGCCGCGCTCCGACATGTTCGACAGGATGCGCTCCTTGACGTCGTCGTTGACCCCGCGGAGGGCCAGGGCGAGGTCCTTCTGGTCGGCCTCGCGCAGCACGAGCTGGATCGAGCGGTCGTCGAGCTTGACGATGTCCTCGAACACGAACAGCAGGCGGCGGACCTCCGCGGCGAGCTCCTCGTCGGACTCGGTCAGAGCGTCGAGCACGTTGCGTTCGGTCGAGCGGTCGGCGTGGTTGAGGATCTCGGCCAGCGACTTGATGCCGCCGGCGGAGGAGTACTCCTGCTGGACCACGCTGTCGAGCTTCTTTTTCATCACGCCCTCGACCTGCTTGACCACCTCGGGGCTCGTCTCGCCCATGCGCGCGATACGCAGCGCGATGTCGGCCTGCTCCGTGCCGGGCAGGTGGGAGAGCACCTGGGACGCCAGTGAGGTGTGCAGGTTGGCCACGACCAGCGCCACCGTCTGGGGCGACTCGTTGCGCAGAAAGGTGACCAGCTGCTCGGGCGGCGTCTTGCGTAGGAACTCGAACGGCCGCATCTCGATCACGCTCGAGAGCCGCCCGATGATCTCGAGCGCCCGCTCGGGTCCGAGGGCGCGCTCGAGCACCTCGCGGGCGTAGTCGACGCCGCCGGACATCAGCGAGTCGTACGCCTCGACGGTGGCAGCCAGCTCCTCGAGCACGGTGACGGTGGTCAGCGGATCAACCCGCTGGAGCTTGGCCATCTCGAGCGACAGCGACTCGATCTCCTCGTCGCGCAGGTGCTTGAACACCTCCGCCGCCTTGTCGGGTCCGAGCGACACGAGCAGCACCGCGGCCTTCTTGCGACCGGCCAGCTGGGGACGCTTGATCGGGGGCCCACCCGTCGGCCCCGCCGGGGCGGGTGCCGCCGGCGCGTTCGGGGCAACCTGTTCGAGCTCGGCGGCCACCGACTAGTCCTCGCTCATCCAGGCCCGGACCTGCTGGGCCACGCGATCGGGGTCGCGCTCGACCAGCTCCTCGACCTGGCGCTTCGGGACGTTGACCGGCGAGCGCAGCCGCTTGATGTCCGTGGGCTCCTCGTCGGCGCCCGAGGCGAGCGCGGCGAGCGGCCGCGGGGTCTCGAGCTCGCGCAGCCAGGTCGGCTGGCCGCCGAACACCTCGCGCTCGCGCCGCTTGAGGTTCCGGCGCATGAAGAACAGGAACAGCAGCGCGCCGAGGCCGACCGCGGCGTACTTGGCGTAGCCGAGCATCTTGGTCGGGCCGGCCGGGCTCGCGGTGGTCGTGGCCGGCTTGGCGAACGCGATCTGGGAGACCGACAACGTGTCGCCGCGCTTGGCGTTGATGCCGACCGCGCCGGCCACGGCGCTTTTGATCGCCGGGAGAGCCGAGGCCGGGACCGACTTGTCGACCAGCACCGAGACCGTCTGGCTGTTCACCGCGCCGGGCGCGATCGTGCTGTGGGTGACGGTCTTGTCGACGCCGAATGTCGTGTTGGACGTCTTGTTGTTGTAGTTCGAGTTGCTCGAGCCGCCGGTTGCCGCGTAGGCCGGGATCGTTCCGGTGGTTCCGCCGGCGGTCCCGCCCCCGCCCTTCAGCGTCTCGGTCTGGCTCTGCTGGGTCAGCGGCACACCCTTCTTGCCGTAGACCAGCGTGTCCGAGGTGGCCTGGTTGGCGTTGACGTCGGCGTTGACCACGACCTGGGCCTTGCCCGGCCCGAGCGTCTGGGCGAGCAGGCCGGTGGCGGCCGCGGCCATCTGCGCGTCGTACTGGTTCTGGGCCGCCTGCTTGGAGGTGGCGCCGCCCGCGGTATTTGCTCCCGAGGTCGGCCACAACAGTGCGCCGCTCGAGTCGGTGACCGTGACCTTCTGGCTCGAGAGCCCCTGGACGCTCGAGGCGACCAGCGAAGCGATGCCCTTGACCGCGCTCGGATCGAGGTTGCCGGAGTCCGAGAGGAGCACCGAGGCGCTCGAGGACGGGCCGTTCTCGCCGAACAGCTGATCCTGCTGGCTGGGCAGCACGAGGTTCACCGTGGCGGAGTCGACACCCTGGATCTGCTCGATCGTCTGGTCGAGCTGGCCCTCGAGCGCGCGCTGGTAGGTGACCTGCTGCTGGAAGTTCGAAGCGCCGAGCGAGGACTTGTCGAGCAGCGTGAAGCCGGGCTGCTGGCTGCCGACGCCGAGCAGGCCGGCAGTCGCGAGCGCGATCCGCGCCTGGCTCACCTGACCCGAGTCAACCGCCAGTGCGGTGCCGCCGTTCTGGATCTCGTAGCCGATCCCCTTGGCGTCCAGGGCGCTGGTGATCTTGCCCGTCTGGGCCGGATCCAGGCTGGTCTCGAGCGTGGTGTAGCTCTTGGTCGAGGCGAAGTGCATGACGAGCATGAGGAACACGATCGCGGCGGCGGCCGAGCCACCGACCATGGCCCAGCCCTTGGGCGTCAGCTTGGTGATGAATTGGCGGATGTCCATTTAGCTAGGTGGTGGGGGTGGGTGGATGGGGTCTAGACCTGGGTCTGGAACACGGTGTCGACGGCGCTGACGAGCTTGGTGCGGATCTGGGAGGCGAGGTCCATGGCCAGCGAGGCGTTCTCGACCGAGGTGATCGCCTGGGTGGGATCGGTGAGCTGGCCGGTGGCCAGCTGCTGGGAAGCGTCGGTGGCGCTGGCCTGCGTCTGCTCGAGCGAGTTGATCGCGCCGGTCAGCGCGCCGCCGAAGCTGCCGCTCCCGTTGGCAGGGGTTTGATTGACGGAGCCCACGCTCCACTCGCTCGGACCCAGCGGCCCGATGGCTCCTGAGATCGCCGGAATCACTTGAGCAGATCCAGCGTCTTCTCGTACATCTGCTTCGCCGTCGTCATCGCGGTCACGTCGGACTGGTAGGAGCGGGACTCGTCGATCATGTCGACCATCTCGTTCACCGGGTTGACGTTGGGCATCTGCACGTAGCCCTTGGCGTTGGCCGCCGGATTGCCCGGGTCGTAGACCATCTGGTCGGGCGTGGGATCGTTGACGATCCCTGAGACCTGGACACCGCCGGCGACCGGACCGCCGGCGCTACCCATGGCGCCGGACAGCGCCGCGCTGAAGCCGCCGCCGACCTGCTGGAGGACGACCTCCTGGCGCTGGTAGGGCTGCCCGTTGGCGCCTTGCGTGGTGTCGGCATTGGCCAGGTTCTCGGACGTGACGTCCATCCGGGTGCGCTGAGCGGTGAGACCGCTGGCGGCGATGCTGATCGCGTCGAAGAAGCTCATCAGGCCTGCCCGATCCCCATCGCGTCCTGGAGGATGTGCTCGCGCTGCGCGGCCACCTGCGTGAGCGTCTCGTACAGCAGGCCGTTCTGCGAGAGCGCGGCCTGGGTCTGCTCGGGGCTCACGCCGTTTCCGTCCGGGCCGACCGCCTGCTGGTCGGTGTAAGGCTGGAAGCTGACCTGGCTGATCGGCGAGCCGGACTGGATGGCCGCCTGAAGCGTCGACTGGAAGTTGACGTCCTCGGGCTGGTAGCCGGGGGTGTCGACGTTGGCCAGGTTGTTGGTCAGCAGCGTGTTGCGCATCATCGAGCCGCTCATCGCGGACTCGAGGGCTTGCTGCGTAGTGTCAAGGAGGGACATTGTTCAAACCGAAATGTGGCTCGCCCTCCTTGGGCTGGATGAAGACCCGATCCATCGAGTCCCCCTATGGATCGACCTGCCGCGGAGATCCTTTAGGACTAGCCAACGGATCGTGTAAACGCGTCCGGCTCCGGACTTCGCGCGCTCCGCTCCTGAAAGTCCACGGAGACCGCTCCGCGCGCTCGGCATAGTCCACGGCCCGGCATCCGGCCGGGCCTTAACGCATCGCGCCGGGCGAGGCCACGAAGGCCGCGCCCGGCGCGGATTGCCTGGATCGGAAGTGCCGATTAGGCGAGGGTGAACTTGCCGACGAGGCGCTCGAGCTCCTCGGCGGTGTTCGCCAGCTGGGTGGCGGAAGCGGCGATCTGCTCGGTCGAGGCGCTCGTCTCCTGGGTGGAGGCGCTCACCTGCTCCGAGGAGGCGCTCGACTGCTCGGCAACGGCCGCCACCGAGGTCATGCTGTCCTGCACCCGGTTGCCGGCGCTGGCGATCTCCTGGATCGAGCCGGCAATCTGCTCGACCCGCTGGCCGACGTCCTGAACCGCGGCGGAGATCCGCGTGAAGGCCTCGCGGGCCTGCTCGACGGTGGCGGCGCCGTCCTCGGTCTGGCGTGAGCCATCCTCGACGACCTCGACCACGTGCCGGGTCTCGTGCTGAATCTCTTGGATCAGGGTGGCGATCGAGGAGGCCGCGGACTGCGACTCCTCGGCCAGCTTGCGAACCTCCTCGGCGACGACCGCGAAGCCGCGGCCCTGCTCGCCGACCCGGGCGGCCTCGATGGCCGCGTTCAGCGCGAGCAGGTTGGTCTGCTCGGCGATGCCGGTAATCGTGTCGACGATCTCGCCGATCTGCTCGGACTTGGCGTCGAGCTTGCGGATCGCGGTGCTCGCCTCGGAGCTCGAGTTGCGCACGGCGTGCATGGCCTCGGTGGCCTGAGCCACGGCCTCAGCGCCCTCCTCGGCCAGGTTGCGTGCCTGGGCGGCGGCGTCAGCGGTCTGCTGCGCGCCGTCGGCTGAGGCCTGCGACGCCATGGCCACCTCGTCGGTGAGGATCTTCGCCTCAGCGATCGAACGGACCTGGTCCTCAGCGCCGGCGGCGACCGAGCTCACGGCCTGGGCGATCTCGCCGACGGCCCGGCCGGCCTCCTCGGAGGTGTTGGCCATCTGCTGCGAGGCCAGCGAGAGCTGCTCGGCGTTGCCCGCGATCTCGCGGAGCATCCCGGCCACGTTCTCGCGAGTGGTGTTGTAGGCGGAGACGCTCGACTGCGTCTTCTCGACCATCGCGTTGAACGTGCGGGTGAGCTCGCCGATCTCGTCACCACGCGTGGTTGGGATCGGCTGGATCTCCGGACGCAGCTCGTAGGTCAGATTGCCCTCGGCGATCGCGCCGAGGCCGTGCTCGAGCTCGGCCAGCGCCTCGCCGTCGAGGCTCGAGATCCCCTTCAGCAGCTGCGCGATGCGGCGGCTCAGGTCGCGGGCGAGGACGAAGCTGATGCCGCCGGCGGCCAGCAGCGCGATCAGCGCGATGACGAGCATCAGCGTCTTGGAGCTCGAGGCGGTCGAGTTCGCCGCGCTCGTGTTCGCGCTCGAGATCGCCTTGCTGGCGTTCTCGACGGTCGTGGTCAGCTCATCGGCGGCGTCGTTGGCGGCGCCGTTGGCGAGCTTGGCGGCGGCGCTGACCTTGTGAGCCTTGGACAGGGCGATGACCTGATTGTCGATCCCCCGCCACTTGGCCAGCGCGGCCTTGACGTCGCTGATCGCGGCCCGCGCCTTCGGGGTCGTCGCGTAAGTCTCGAGCGACTGCACGGTCTGCTGGAAGGTCTGGACGTCATCCGCGTGGTTGGACGCGTTGCCAGGGTCGAGCACGGTCGACACCTCGGAGGCGACCATGTCACGGGCGTGACCGCTGGCGGCCTCGAGCGCGGGAAGCTCCTTGGCGCCCGATTGGACCTTGCCGTCTACCGAACCGATGCTCGACCAGCCGACCAGGAGCGCGACGAGGAAGACGAGGCACACGGCCACGAAGGCGCCGATCAACTGACGGCGAACGGATGAGATCAGGAATGGCACGGGGTTTCGGTCCTTTCAGGGGGCACTAGACGTCCAGTTGATCGGTCATCGGGAAGACAACCTTGAGAGGGATCGCACGACGTGGCCGCTAGGCGGCGGCCTGGGCCGCAATGGCTGGGGCGGGGTTCCAGCCGGCGATCCGGATGCTCTGGTCCGACTGGAGTGAGACGTCGAACGGGGCGCTCGGACCACTGATCACGCGGAGCACGGGACGGTCGAGCTCGAGCTCGGGCACGCTGACCACGATGGCCTGGCGGCCGTCGGCCAGCTCGACCTCGACGCCGGCCGGAAACGGCGCCACCCGCTGGGAGAACACCTCGCAGATCACCGGATCGAACTGGGTCCCGGCGCCCGCCAGGATCGTCTGCACCGCGATGTGGGCGGGCTTGGCCGGAGCGAACGGGCGCTCGGATGTGATCGCGTCGAACACGTCGGCCACCGCAGCGATGCGGGCCATCTCATGGACCTCGGTGTCGAGCTTGCCCTCCGGGTAGCCGCTGCCGTTCCAGCGCTCGTGGTGGCGCAGCACGCAGCCCTGGACCAGCGGGCACCAGGCGCCGGTGTCGCGCACGAGCTTGACCCCGGCCTTGGGGTGGGACTTGACGATCTCCCACTCCTCCTCGGTCAGCTTGCCGGGCTTGTTCAGGATCGACTCGGGAAGCGCGAGCTTGCCGATGTCGGCCAGCAGCAGCCCCATGCCCAGACGGAACAGGCGCTCCTCGTGGCGATCGTCCTGACGCTCGCCCTTGTAGTCCAGCCAGCCGTGCTCGACGATCAGACGCCGTCCGATCAGCAGGCCGAGCGCGGTCATGTCGATCGAGTGCTGCACGGTGTAGGCGCTCGCCCCGCACAGATCGGCCAGCACGACCGCCTTGCCGTCGTGCTCCTCGATCTCCTGAAGGACTGCGTCGACCACGTCTGACAGGTCGTCGGTGGCCTCGGGGTCAAGCCCACGGCCGGCGA
>DATIEI010000198.1:0-4265 GCA_035455845.1 Solirubrobacteraceae bacterium | reverse complement strand
GCCGTGCGGTGGCGGTCTGCACGCCCATCGCCGATGCGAGCAGGCCGATCACCACGTTTCGTGACGCCGAGCCCGCGTGGACATGCAAGGTCGCTGCGAGATCATGTTCGCGGTGAATACCCGGCCCAGCCCGAGGTAGCTCGCCGCATCGACCACCCCGCTCGTGAACGTCAGCGCCAGCAGCGCCACCGTGAGCGGCTCGCGCAGGCTGCCGGTCTCGCGCGCGCGAGGGCTGGGTGATGTCTCGGCCGAGGGAGGGTTGCTGGACCTCACGAGCGCACAGTGACAGACTCACCTCGTGATCCATCACCTGTGGCTGTTCGTCGGCATCGCGGCGGTCGTGATCGTCGTCCCCGGCCCTGATACCGCGATCGTGACGAAGAACGCCCTGCTGCACGGTCGGCGGGCCGCGCTGGGCACCGCCTTCGGGGTCAACACGGGCCTCGCCGTCTGGACGGTGGCCTCGGCACTCGGCGTCGCCTCGATCGTGCGCGCCTCTGACACGGCGTTCACATTGCTCAAGCTGATCGGCGCCGCGTACCTCGTGTGGCTCGGTATCCAGGCGCTCCGGGCGGCAGCGCGGGGCTCGCATTCCGACCCCGAGCCCGTCCGGCGCACCGTGCTGGATGGACGGGGAGGATTTCGCCAGGGCCTGATCAGCGACCTGGCCAATCCCAAGATCGGCGCGTTCTTCACCGGCTTGCTGCCGCAGTTCGCCGGGCCCGGTCACTCGGTGCTCATACCGTTCATGGTCCTGGGCGGACTGTTCGTGCTGATGACGGTGGTCTGGCTGTGCGGCTACGCACTGGTGGCGGTCAGGGCGTCGGCCGTGCTGCGGCGCCAGCGCGTCAAGGCCGCGATCGACCGGGTCAGCGGGGCGATCCTGATCGGATTCGGCATCCGGCTGGCCCTCGAACGCCGCTGAGACGGCTGTCAGAACACATACCGCGCCGGCGATCTGAGCACAGAAGCTCGACTCGTATGATGCCCCGATGTCGACCCCAGCCACTGTCGCGCTGCCCTTCGACGCGCTCGAGTCCTTCCTCGACCAGGAAAACCTCGGGGACGGGCCGATCACGGCGACGCCGATCGGCGACGGCGCATCGAACCTGACCTACCGGCTCGAGCGTGGCGAGACGCGCCTGGTGCTCAGGCGCCCGCCGCCGCCGCCGCTCCCGCCCTCTGCCCACGACATGGTCCGCGAGGCGCGGATCCAGCTCGGCCTCGCGCCGGCCGGCGTGCGCGTACCGAAGGTGCTCGCGGTGTGCGAGGACGACTCGATCCTCGGCGTCCCGTTCTACCTGATGGAGGAGCTCGAGGGGACCGTGGTGAGCGGCGACGAACTCCCGCCGGCACTTGATACGCCGTCGGAGTGTCGCCGCCTCGGAGAAGAGCTGCTCGACGGTCTCATTCGGCTGCACGCGGTCGACTGGGAGGCGTGCGGGCTGACCATCGGCAAGCCCACCGGCTATCTCGAGCGCCAGCTCCGGCGCTGGAGCGGGCTGTGGGTTCTCAACGCCACGCGCGAGGTGAAGGCGTGCGCGGAGCTCGGGCAGCGCCTGGCCGCGACCATGCCGGAGAGCCCCCCGGCGACCGTCGTCCATGGCGACTACCGGCTCGGGAACGTGATGATCTCCACCCACGCCCCGGCGCGGCTGGTGGCGATCCTCGACTGGGAGATGGCGACGATCGGCGATCCGCTGGCCGATCTCGGCTACCTGGTCGCCACCTGGTGCGAGCCGGGCTCCGATGCGCACCCGCTGCTGCTGACCACGGTCACGCAGAGACCCGGCTTCCCGACCCGGCAAGAGCTGATCGAGCGCTACGGGGCGCAGACCGGGCGCGACACGAGCCACCTCGACTGGTATCAGGCGTTCGCGCTGTGGAAGGCGGCGGTGTTCTGCGAGGCGATCTACAAGCGTTACCTGCGGGGCGAACGCGCCGACGACTGGTCGGCCTCGCTGTGCGATGGCGTGCCCAGGTTGCTCGAAGTGGCCGCTGGGTACCTGTAAGAGATAACCGGAGGATGGACCCCGGTGACCCGTGCGTCGCCGGGAACGGAGAGGGAGGAACACCGTGGACCCATCGCCATCGCGCATCGAGCTGACTCCGCTCAACTTCCTGCGACGTAACGCCCGAGCGCTCGGCCAGCGTCCCGCCGTATTACATGGCGAGCGCCGGTTCAACTACGCCGAGCTCGAGGAGCGCTGCAACCGGCTGGCCTCCGCGCTGCGGGACAGGGGCATCGAGAAGCACGACCGGGTGGCCATCCTGGCACCGAACACGCCGGCGCTGCTCGAGGCGCATTACGGCATCCCGCTCGCCGGAGGGGTGCTGGTGGCGATGAACACGCGCCTGAGCAAGGGGGACATCGAGCACATCCTCAAAGACTCGGGCTCGAAGATCCTGCTCGTCGATGCCCAGCTGAAGGAGCTTGTCGACGAGGCGAACACCGGAAAGCTCGAGACGATCGTGATCGAGGACACCGGCGAGGACGACGACCCGTACGAAGAGCTGCTGGCCGGCGGCTCCCCCGAGGCGCCCGAGAGCTGGCTCGAGGACGAGACCGAGCCGATCTCGATCAACTACACCTCGGGCACGACCGGCAAGCCCAAGGGCGCGATCTACACCCACCGGGGCGCGTATCTCCATGCCGCGGGCGTGGCGATGGAGGTCGGGCTGGGCTACGACTCGGTCCACCTCTGGACGCTTCCGATGTTCCACTGCAACGGCTGGTGCCTGACCTGGGGGGTGACCCGGGCCGGCGCGGTGCACGTGTGCCTGCGCAAGGTCGAGCCCGACCGGATCTGGGACCTGTTCGAGTCCGAGGGCGTGACCCACTACAGCGGCGCGCCCACGATCCACATGAGCATCGTCAACCACGACAAGGCGCACCGGCTCGAGCAGCACGTGACGGTCCCCACCGGCGGCTCGCCGCCCACGCCTGCGCTGCTCAGGAAGATGGGTGAGCTCAACCTGCATCCGATCCACCTGTACGGCCTGACCGAGACCTACGGCCCGATCATGGGCTGCAGCTGGCAGCCCCAGTGGGACGAGCAGGACCTCGAGGAGCGGGCACGGCTGCTCTCGCGCCAGGGCCACACCTACAACGGTGCCAACGAGGTGCGCGTGGTCGACGACGACATGCAGGACGTTCAACGCGACGGCAAGACGGTGGGCGAGGTAGTCATGCGCGGCAACGGAGTGATGCTCGGCTACCACAACATGCCCCACGAGACCGAGGAGGCGTTCCGGGGCGGCTGGTTTCACTCAGGTGACCTGGCCGTGTGGCACCCGGACGGTTACGTCGAGCTTCGCGACCGATCGAAGGACATCATCATCTCTGGCGGGGAGAACATCTCAAGCATCGAGGTCGAGCAGGCCATCTCCGAGCATCCGGCCGTGCTCGAGGCGGCCGTGGTGGCCATGCCCGACGAGAAATGGGGCGAGCGGCCCAAAGCGTTCGTGGAGCTCAAGTCCGGTCAGGACGTGAGCGAGGAGGACCTGATCGGGTTCTGCCGCGAGAACCTGGCCAAGTTCAAGTGCCCGGCGCAGGTGGAGTTCTGCGAGCTGCCGCGCACCTCGACCGGCAAGGTCCAGAAGTACGTGCTGCGCGAGAAGGAGTGGCAGGGCCGCGAGAAGGCGATCGGGTAGTAGTGGCCGATCTCGACCCGCTGGCACCGTTCCGAATCGACGGCAAGGTCGCGATCGTGACCGGCGCGAGCTCGGGCCTGGGCGCGCGCTTTGCCCGCGTGCTCGACGCCGCCGGCGCCAACGTGGTGCTGGTGGGCCGCCGGCGAGAACGGCTCGAGGAGCTGTCCTGGAAGCTCGGGAACGATGCATTGGCGGTCGATCAGGACCTGGCGCGAGTCGACGACGTGGGGGCGGTGGTCGACCGGACACTCGAGCGCTACGGACGCGTCGACGTGCTGGTCAACAACGCCGGCATGGTCGACGTCCATCCGGCCGAGGAGGAGCCGCTCGAGGAGTTCCGCAAGGTGATCGACGTCAACCTGGTGGCGCCGTTCGCGCTCTCACAGAGTGCCGCGCGGGCAATGCTCGACGGGGGCGATGGCGGTGCGATCGTCAACATCGCTTCGGTTCTCGGGCTGGTCGGCGTGGGCCAGATCCCGCAGGCCGGCTACGCCGCGTCCAAGGGCGGGATCGTCAACCTGACCCGCGAGCTGTCCGCCCAGTGGTCACGCAAGGGCATACGAGTCAACGCGATCGCCCCCGGGTGGTTCGAGTCCGAGATGACCGCCGAC
>DATIEI010000197.1:0-6533 GCA_035455845.1 Solirubrobacteraceae bacterium | reverse complement strand
AAACGCGCGGACCTCGTCGGCGAGCGCGCGTTCGGTTGCGGTCTCAGTCAGCTGCATCGAACTGACATCGTATCAGTTTCTGACGCGCGCCAATCACCCAGGTGCCGCCGCTACCCGGCAACAAAGCATGAATTGCGTTGTAATCAGGCTCTGGGCCGTGTACCGTGTGCGCTGACGTGAGTTCGAATCAGGTTCCCACCGGTAGGCGTACGCGGTCAACTCGCCGGTCCCGCGACGATGGCGTCAGGCGAGCCGAGATTCTCGACGCGGCCATCGACCGGTTCGGGCGAAACGGCTATGAGAACACGAAGTGGGCGGACATCGCCGATGACGTCGGCATCGGGCCCACGGCGCTTTACCACTACTTCGACTCCAAGCAGCACTGCCTATACGTGATCCTCGACGAGGCTCTGGGCGAGTTGCACAGCCGCTTCGACACGATCATCGCGGAACATGCCGACCCCCGCGACGCGCTGCGCGCGGTGTGTGCCGACTGCTTCGAGTTGTCCGAGCGCGAGGTGCTGCGCAATCGCGTGCTCGTGGCCGAGCAGTCCCTGCTCGGGGGCACGAGCTCATCCCAGCGTGAGGAACAGGCTCGCGTGGCCGGGCGGAGTAAGACCCGCGCGCTGGAGCTCGCCTGGGCGAACTTCCTTGCCGACGCGATGCGCGAGGGCGCGATCCCGGAGCGCGAGCCACGAATGCTCGCCCGCGCCATCCTCGGCCTGTACAACAGCATCTGGCACTGGTACCGGCCGGATCAGACGCTGCTCCTGCCGACCCTGGCCGCTTTCTTCACCGCTCGAATGCTGGCCGTCGCCGGTGTGCCGCCCGACGGCGCATCGGTGCAGTGAAGCCGATCGAGCGATGACTTCCCCACTCGAGCAGTCACGCCGGCTGGTTCTGCCTGAGCTGACGGGCCGCGCGTGCCGATCCCGGCCAGACCATCCCGCCGTCGTGTTCGGCGAGGAGGTCCGCACTCATGCGGAGCTTCACGATCGCGCAGCACGCCTCGCCTCGGTCCTCGACGCAGCCGGCGTGCAGGTGGGCGATCGGGTCGCGCTGCTCCTCCACAACCGGATCGAGTTCGTGGAGGCGCTGCTCGCCTGCCATCGACGCGGCGCCGTCGCCGTCCCGATCAACTTCCGCCTGGCCCCAGACGAGATCGAGCACATACTGGCCGACTCAGGTGCGGTGGCGCTAATCCACGATTGCGACCCGCCCAGGGCCGAGGTTGGCTTCGTGCTCGAGGTCGGAGGGGACTACGAGGAGGCCATCGCCTCCGCGCCGCCGCCGCGCGACACGCCGGAGCTGCTCGATGGCGATGTCGCGCTCATGTGTTACACGTCGGGCACGACCGGGCGGCCGAAGGGGGCACTTCTCACTCATCGCAACCTCGTGGCGAGCACGCTGAGCTGGATTCACGAGATGCGCGCGGGTCAGGATGACGTGTGGCTGTCAGGCCAACCGCTCTTTCACATCGGCGGGATCAACGGACTGCTGCCGTTTCTCGTGGTTGGCGCGACCGTGATCATCACCCCGAGCACGACGTTCGATCCGGAGGCGATGCTCGGCCTTATCGCGGCGCATGGCGTGACCATGTGCATTTTCGTGCCGACCCAGTGGTCGAGCATCTGCACGAGCCACTCGGTGGCGCGCGTCGATCCCCAACAGCTGCGCGTGGCGATGTGGGGAGCGTCCCCGGCCCCCCTGCACACGCTAGAAGCCATGGCCAGGGCCTTCCCGCACGCCGCGATCGTCAGCGCCTACGGCCAAACGGAGATGTCCGGCGCCACCACGCTGCTCAAGGGGCCCGACTCGACGCGGAAGATGGGCTCGGTCGGCCGGCCCATGCTCGGGGTCGAGTTACGGGTTGTGGACGACCATCTGAGCGACGTCTCGGTCGAACAGGTCGGAGAGATCATCTACCGGGGGCCGAACGTGATGGCCGGCTACCACCGGCAGCCGGACGCCACCACGGAGGCGTTCGCCGGCGACTGGTTTCACAGCGGGGATCTGGCGCGGTTCGACGAGCAGGGCTATCTCTGGCTCGTCGACCGCAAGAAGGACCTGATCGTCAGCGGCGGTGAGAACGTGTATCCAGCCGAGGTCGAGCGGGTCCTGCTCGATCACCCCGCGGTCGCCGAGGCCGCCGTGATCGGGGTGCCCCATGCGCGCTGGGTCGAGACGCCGGTGGCGTTCGTCGTCCCGAGCGATCGGGGCGAGCCCGGCGAAGGCGAGCTGATCGCCCATTGCCGGCGTTACCTCGCCGGTTACAAGAAGCCCTCCGCGATCATCGTGGTCGACGCATTGCCTCGGAACGCGGGAGGGAAGGTGCTCAAGCGTCGCCTGCGTGAGACGTACGGTGACCGAATCCCAACCGTCACGGAGTAACTCGATGCCATACGTCTATGCAAACGTCAAGGTGAAGTACGGCCAGCTGCCAGCGTTCTTCGAGCAGATGGTGACGATCAAGCGGGTCATGGAGGAAAACGGCTGGAGGCTCGTCGGCGCGTGGAGCACGGTGATCGGTGACATCCACGAGGTGCATGACCTGTGGGAGGTTGAGGACGCCAACACCGTGCCGAACGGCTTCGCCGGGGCCTTCGAGGATCCGGAGTTCGTCGCCGCTTCGGCGCAGCTATCGGCGATCGCCGACCGCGAGGTTCTCTCGCTGGTCACCAAGACCCCGTACAGCCCCTGACAGGAGCCGGGCTGTCGCCCTTCCCTCGGACACAGCGTGGTGAACGCGCCGGGGTACGACAGCATCGCCGATGACATGGACGCCCGGGCCGGCCGGAACAATCGGCTCCCACGCCCGGGCGCGCCGCTCGCCCACCACCACGACCAGATCGGCGGCAAGCTCCGTGGTCTGTCCCGAGAGCACGTTGCGCGCCGTCACCCACCCGCGGGTGATCGACTCGACGCCGGTCACCGAGCGGATGTCGAGCGGCGCTCCCCGTAGGCGCGCCATCAGTTGCACGTGGCCCTCGGGAGGCAAGCGCCCGCCGAAGGACGTGGCCGGGGTCAGCACCGTGATGCTTTGCCAACCCGCCGCGATCCCAGTCTCCACTGCGCTCGCGCACGGCCACCAGCCGAAGCCGTCGTCGACGATCACAAGCGCGTCGCCCGCGGATGACGACGATCGCTCACCGATGAAACGGGATGAGGCAATCGCGTGCTCCATCCCGGGCACCTCAGGCAGCACCTCGTGGCTGCCGACGGCGGCCACGACGTGGTCGAACTCCGCGAGCAGATCCTGATCGGCGGTCGTCCCGAGGTGGACCTCGACGTTTTCGGCACGGTCGATCGCGCGCTCGTAGAAGTCCAGCAGCGACTGCCATCCGCGCCGGTTGGGCGCGCTGGTGGCAATCCTCAGGTGTCCTCCCAGCCGCCCGCCTTCGTCAAACACCACGACCTCGTGCTCGGGTGGTAGCGAGATCGCGCTCTCGAGCCCGGCCGGTCCTGCACCGACGATCGCGATGCGGCGCGGGCGTGTGCGTGCGCCGGGCCGCGCGAGCAGGGACACGGCCGGCCGCGGGCCCTCCCGGGACGGTCCGAGATCCGGGTTCACCGAGCACAGGAGAACCGGATCGAACGCGCGGCAGTCCTCGTTGCAGGAGACGCACGGACGGACCTCCTCGGCTCGCCCCGAAAGGACCTTCGCCGGAAACTCCGGATCGGCGATCAGCGGCCGTGCCACACCGACGAGATCCGCTCCGGCGGCGAGCGCCCCCTCGATCGAGTCGGCCCGGCGGAACGCCTGCGAGACGAGCAACGGACCATCGACGACCTGGCGCAGGCGATCGATCGCGCCGAGCAGCGGCGGTTCGGTCGTCGCCATGTCCCGCACGTACGTGGTCCGCACCCCGACGGTCACACTCGTGTAGTCCACCAGCGGCGCGATCACCGGGAGCAACTCGCACAGTCCGTCCAGCGAGAAGCCGCCCTCGCCCTCTCCCTCGGTCGATAGCCGGATCCCGAGGATCAGCTCCGGCGCCGAGCGCCGGATCGCCGCCGAGATCCGGTCGACGATCCCTGCCCGCGCTGCGACCGAGTCGACGCCGGGGCGGCGGTTGGTCGACGGCGACAGGAACTGGGCGAGCAGGTACGCGTGCGCGGCGTGCAACTCGACGACCTGAAAGCCGGCCTGCGCCGCGTTCACCGTCGAGACCCGGAAGCCCTCGATGACCTCGTCGATCTCTGTCCCCGACAGCGCTCGCGGGCGGGTGGGCTCGCGCGGCGAGCGCACGGCCGACGGCGCAACCGGCGGGTACCACATCTCGGCTCCCGTGGTCTCGCGCCCGAGGTGCACGAGCTGACAGGCGGCCACCGCTCCTTCCGAGCGAATCGCCTCAGCGCGTAGCGCCAGGCCGGGGATCCCGTCCTCTCGCCAGGCCTCGGTGACGATCCGCCGGCGCCAGGTGGACTCCGGCGCGGTGACGGTGCCGCCCACAGTCACCATCGCGGCACCGCCGGCTGCGATCCGACGCCAGTAGTCGGCGTCGGCAGGGAGCGCCAACCCGTCGTCGAGCATGCCTCGCCCGTGGGGCGCGCCGACGATCCGGTTGCGCAGGGTGAGTGAGCCGAGGGCGAACGGCTGCGAGGCCCACTGGGGAATCGTGCTCATCGTGCCGGACTCAGTAGGCCTGTGATTGCCCGCCGTCGATCGGGACGACGGCGCCGTTGACGAACGACGCCTCGTCGGAGAGAAGGAAGGCCACGAGGTTGGCGACCTCCTCGGGGTGGCCGAAGCGCTTCATCGGGTTCGCGCTCACGAACTCCTGACCGAACTCCTGCCAGCCGTCCTCGCCGGCGATCTTGATCAGCGAGCCCCTGATCATGTCGGTCATGATCGCCCCCGGGGCGATCGCGTTCACCCTCACGCCGTACTGCCCGTACTCGATGGCGGCCTGCTTGGTCATTCCCGCCACCGCATGCTTGGTCGCTCCGTACGCGACCAGGTTCGGCACCGCCCTGATGCCGCCGACCGAGGCGGCGTTCACGATCGCTCCGGACCCCTGCGCCTTGAAATACGGCAACGCATGCTTCATCCCGAAGAAGACGCCCTTCAGGTTGATCGAGATAACTCGATCGAACCCCTCGGTCGTGTATGCCTCCACCGGGTTCTGCTCCCCTTCGATTCCGGCGTTGTTGTAGAGCCCATCGATCCGTCCGAAGTGCCCGAGGGTCTGCTCGACGTACTCGCGCACCTGCGTCTCATCTGACACGTCGGCGGTGACCGTGAGGATCTCGGCGCTCCCCACCGCGGAGACGATCTCCGTTCGCGACCGCTTGAGCGCCGCCGCGTCGACGTCGAGAAGCGCGAGTCGCGCTCCTTCGTGGGCCGCCCGGAGCGCGGCGGCGTGGCCGAGCCCGGTTCCCGCGCCCGTGACCATGATCACCTTGTCTTGCAAACGCATGTTGCTCACCTCGGCGCGGCGCCGGCGCGAAGCGCCGTTTCGTAGCTCGGATCTTCGGGATGCCGCGCGCCGCGCACGAACCCCTCGGTGGGAACGGCGGGTGCGGAATCCGGCCACACCTCGGACTTGCGCCAGTCCAACACCACGGTTCGGTGTTCGATCCGCCAGCTCCCGGCCCGTCGCGAGAAGCGATCGAGGTACCGAGCCCCCACCACATCCACCTCGACCGGATCGGACCCCCGTCTGATCAATGTGGCGTGGACCTGAGCCTCGGATCGAGCAACGTCGCCGTCCAGCTCGATCAGCACGTTCGTGACCGAGTGCGTCGTCGCCGAGTTCGCCTTCCTCAGGCGATCGGCGAGGAACGGCGCAAGTTCGTGCCCCGGTCCCTTCCAATACCCGTGGTCGTCGTACGAGTCCTCGTGAAAGGCGGAGCGGATCAGATCCTCGTCGCACCGGTCGACACCACGGCAATACGTGACGAGGACTTCGTAGATCGACTGCTTGTCGAGGAGCGCCTGAACGTGCTCGTTCACGGGACTGCCACTGCCCGACCGGTGACTTCACCGCGCGCCAGACGCTCGTAGGCCGCGGGAACCTCCTCGAGGGCGATGCGCTCGACGCTGACGTCCAGCGCTCCGGCGCGAGCCAGGGCCACCACTTCGATGAGTTCGCTCCGGGTGCCCCAATTCGGCAGTAGGACCGACGCCTCGAGCGGGGAGGCGCCAAACGCCATCGGGTAGCGGCCTCCAGCCAGGCCCACCAGCACGATCTGGCTGCCGACGGCCGCGACGGCGGCGGCCAGCGCGGTCGTATCGTCGCTGCCGACGAAGTCGAGAACGACCGAGGCTCCCGCGTGGCGAGGCGTCTCGGCGCGTACGCTCTTCGCCGCGTCCTCTCCGGCCGGGACCACGACATGAGCGCCCGCTCGTTCGGCGAGCGCCCGCGCTTCAGTTCGGGAATCGACCGCGATGATGCGCGCCCGGGTGAGCGCGCCGAGCATCTGAATCGCCATGTGACCGAGCCCGCCGACGCCGATCACCACAGCGGTACTGCCCGGAACGAGATGCGGCATCGAGTGCTTGATCGCGTGGTAGGGGGTGAGGCCGGCGT
>DATIEI010000196.1:0-3976 GCA_035455845.1 Solirubrobacteraceae bacterium | reverse complement strand
GAAGCTGATGAAGGCGATCGGGGCCACGGCGGCCGAGATCGACATCCGGCCCGCCGCCGAGCGCATGCTGCACGACCTGGGTCACCCGTTCTCCGGCGGCAAGCCGGTGTACGACGTGACCTTCGAGAACGTGCAGGCGGGGGAGCGCACCTCGCATCTGTTTCGCCTCGCCAACTTCCACGAGGCCCTGGTGCTCGGCACCGGCGACTTGAGCGAGCTGGCTCTCGGCTGGGCCACCTATGGCGTCGGCGATCAGATGTCCCATTACCACGTCAACGCCTCGGTCCCCAAGACGCTGATCCAGTTCATGGTCCGCTGGGCGATCGACACCGACCAGTTCGGGGGCGAGGTGAACGAGGTGCTCGACTCGGTGCTGAGCACCGAGATCTCACCCGAGCTCGTCCCCTCGAGCGGCGAGAACGGCGATGAGCTTCAGGGCAGTGAGAAGGCCGTCGGCCCATACGAGCTCCAGGACTTCTTCCTGTACTACATCCTGCGCTTCGGCTATTCGCCGGGGAAGGTGGCCTTCCTGGCCCGGCACGCATGGGGCGACCGCACGACCGGGTCGTGGCCGGACCTGATCCCCGAGGAGCGGCGCAACGAGTACAGCCTGCAGGAGATCAAGCACTGGCTCGGGGTGTTCCTCGAGCGCTTCTTCCACATCAGCCAGTTCAAGCGCTCGGCCATGCCGAACGCGCCGAAGGTCGGATCGGGGGGATCGCTGTCGCCGCGCGGTGATTGGCGGGCCCCGAGCGACGGGTCAGCCGTGACCTGGCTCGACCAGCTGAAGGCCACGGTCCCCGACTCGTAACGCTAGTCCCGGTGGCGGACGCGCCGGCGCAGCTGCATGATCCGGGCGGTGCCGACGATCCCCACCAGCAGCGCGCCACCAATCGCCGCGAGCAGCAGCGCCACGCCGAGCGGCATGTTGAAGCTGGCCCCGAAGTAGCTGATCTTCACGCTCTGGGTGTTCTCGAGGATGAACACCAGCAGCAGGATCAGCACGATCGCGCCGGCGATCAGCGCGTTGTGGGCGCGCGCCGTGCGGGTGCGCGGGATCTCTGGGCGGCCTTCGGCCGTAGCGGCGGTCGGCGGGCCGGCGGCCTGCCCCTCGGCGGGTGCGGTCTCGGTCTTCCCCGGCCGCTCCGGCGCATCTCCTGAAGCGGAATAACTCACTTCATCGGTTCTACCCGCTGACAGCGGTGCAAAGCCGGTTGCTCCGGGTCATAACCCCCCACTCGGCCGACCGCGCTGCTCGAGTGTGCCTCCTGAGCCACATATGGCGCAAAATCCACACTCGCGTCCTGTGCGCAGCCGAGTGTGCCCCTATGACCCACCCCGGCCGCGCCCGTTTGAGCGCCCGGCTCCCGGGCAGAACCCACCCGTGCCAGACCGCGGCGGCCCAGACTCCGCGATCCCGCTCGCGCAACTGCCGCCGGACGTGGCGGCGACGGTGGCCGACGCCGGCGTCAAGCAGGTCAACCTGTACCGCTCGCTCAGCCACGCGCCCGACCTGCTGCGCGCCTGGATCGACTTCGCGTGGGCGCTACGCGGGCACGACACCACCTCGCGCCGGCTCCGCGAGCTGTGCATCCTGCGCACCGCCTCGCTGCACCACTCCCAGTACGAGTGGCACCAACACCGGCGCATGGCCCGCGAGGTCGGCGTCACCGACTACCAGGTGGCCGAGCTCGAGATGTGGCGCACCTCGGACGCGTTCGACGCCGAGGAGCGAGCGGCGCTCGCCCTGACCGACGCGATCATCGCCGGCGCCGTCCCCGACGAGGTGATCGACGAGCTCGAGAGTCACTTCGACCACACCCAGCGGGTCGAGCTGACGGTGACCGCGGCGTTCTACGCGATGGTGCCGCGGATCCTCGAGGCGCTGCGCGTTCCGGTCGAGGGCAAGGAGCCGGACCGCGACCTGCCGAAGCCACCGGGCGATACAACCACGCGCCGGGGCAGCTAGCTCCTCGGTGGCCCGCCTGGCGTGCCGCATCCTGAAGCTCGGCGCGCAGGCCGTCGTCCAGCTCCGGACCGGGGAAGCGCGCCTCGGCCGGGAGACAGGCCTCCCGTACGAACGTCCGCGTCCGTGCGGCAATCTCAGCGACGTCGGACGCCGCACCAGCGAGAGTCAACTCTCCGACCTCCTATCCGTCGTCTGAGTGAGTGGCCAGCCAGTCCCGGATCTGCGGCCGCGCCACCTTGGCCGCCTGCCGGCCGGCTACGAAGCCGATGTGCCCGGACTCCAGGCGTAGCTCGCTCACGTCGTCGGAGCCGACCAACCGGGTCAGCGGCTCCGAGGACGCTGCCGGCGTGATCGTATCCTGCTCGGCGTAGGCGTTCAGGAACGGACAGCGGATGTCTCTGAGCCGGACCTGCCCTCGCCCGTGTGGGACGACTCCGGAAAGCAGCGCGTTCTGGCGAATCAGCCGGTCGACCGTCTCGCGGAAGACCCCGCCCGGGAATGCGACCTGGTCGCGCGCCCAGAACGCAATAGCGAGGAAACCCTCGACGAACTCGTCGTTCCACAGGTTCTGGAAGAAGTTCACCCGCTGGGTGACGTACTCGGTCGGCTTGAGCGACTGGAACCCCTCGTCGAGCGCGTTCGCCGGCACCAGCCCGGTTTCGTCGATCACGTCGTCCGGGTTCAACCGGCCTGCCCGGAACATGTTGCTCATGAAGCCCATCTCGCGGTAATCGCACGGAGTCGCCATGACCATCAGGTTGCGCACCGGGACCTCGGGATGGGCCGCCGCAAGAAGCAGTGTGAGCACGCCGCCGAAGCAATAGCCGATCAGCGTGACCTCGTCCGCGCCAGCCTCGTCGAGCGCCACGCCGATCGCCGCAGGGATGTACTCGTCGACGTAGGTCTCGAGCGTGTTCTCGGCGTCCGCGGGGTCGGGCGGGACCCAGTCGAGCAGGAACACGTCGAATCCCTCGTCGATCAGATAGCCGATCATGCTGGTCCCGGGGAGCAGGTCGAGGATGTAGCTCTTCGAGACCAGGCTGTGCACGATCAGGATCGGCGGCTTGAACCGGCGCTCGTCAGAGCGATACCGCCACAGCCGGGCCTTGTCGCGCCTCCACACGAGATCTCGCGGCGTCTGTGCCATCGCCGGACGGTTGGCGCCGGCCAGATAAGCCAACCCGTTCCGGGTCCGCAGGATCTGGCGTTCGAGCAGGCCCGGCGTCATCGCCGGGCTCCACGGGACGAGGGCTGCCGGCGCCGGGCATGGTGACCGTTCAGCAGCGGATGCTCGCGCTGTTCGG
Organism: Solirubrobacteraceae bacterium; assembly: GCA_035455845.1. Classification (GTDB taxonomy): domain Bacteria; phylum Actinomycetota; class Thermoleophilia; order Solirubrobacterales; family Solirubrobacteraceae; genus Palsa-465. The sequence goes on along the minus strand of DATIEI010000196.1, from coordinate 703 downwards.
CCTCCCGGCGCAGGTCGCGCAGCTGGCGCTCGAGGCTGGCGACCTGGTTGGACAGCAGCAACACGTCCCCGCGGGACACGTAGCCAAACAGGTGCAACCAGCGTTCGGTGGCGTGCGCCACCTCGTGGAGGATCCGTCGCTGCAAGCGCACCGAATGCGTGGCCAGGTCCATGAACGTCTCGCTCTGGATCCAGGCCTCCGAGCCGGCGGCCAGTGGCCTTTCGATTGCGTCGAACGCCTTGCGCCACAGCGGGGGCATCGTCATCACCTGCCTTTCAGATCGAGGTCCAGCCGCCGTCGACGGCGAGGACGTGGCCGGTTACATAGCTCGATGCGTCGCTGGCCAGGAATACCAGGGCGCCGTCGAGCTCGCCCTCGCGGCCGTGTCGGCCGAGCGGTGCGCGCCGGGCTACCCAGTCCCGGCCCTTTCCCTCCTCCGAGAACATGTCGGCGGTCATCTCCGACTCGAACCACCCCGGGGCGATCGCGTTGACTCGGATGCCCTTGCGCGACCATTGGGCGGACAGCTCGCGGGTCAGGTTGACGATCCCGCCCTTGGACGCGGCGTAGCCCGCCTGCGGGATCTGGCCCACGCCGACCAATCCCAGGACCGAGGCCACGTTGACGATCGCACCGCCGTCGTGGTCCAGCATCGCGCGGGCGGCGTGCTGGGAGAGCGCGAACGGCGCCACCAGGTTGACGT
>DATIEI010000195.1:0-2271 GCA_035455845.1 Solirubrobacteraceae bacterium | reverse complement strand
CGATCGCCCGGTACTCGGACGCCATCGCGACCCATTCGTCGGTCTCGGCCATCACCGCCGGCTTGCAGGCGATCGGGTCGCGCAGCACCGCGAACCCCTCGGCCGTGCCCACCGCGAACGTGTAGAACCCGTCCAGATCCTCCAGGCACGACTCGAGCGCCTCCTCGAGCGATGCCCCCTGGCTGAGGCGCCAGGTCAGATAACCGGCCGCCACCTCGCTGTCGCAGTCGGTGCGGAAGCGGATCCCTTCGCGCTGAAGCGCCCGCCGCAGGCGATTGTGGTTTGACAGCGACCCGTTGTGGACCAGACACAGATCCAGCCCGGTCGAGAACGGATGCGAGTGCTCGGTGGTCACCCGGCTCTCGGTGGCCATCCGTGTGTGCCCGAGCGCATGACTGCCCCCGATCTCGCGCAGGGCAAACCGCTCCACGAAGCGGGTCGGCAGACCCGCCTCCTTGTAGATCTCGATCGAGCGCCCGGCGCTCATCAGGGTCAGCTCCGGGTGGCGGTCGAGCAGCCAGGCCTGCGCCTCATCGGCCTCGGCCGCGATCTCGAACACCGCGTGGGTCGCGCGTACACGCGGAGCGGAGGCTTCCCCGAATCGCACCGACAGCTCACCGCTCAGCGCGTCCCAATCGGGCGCGGCCGACGGAGAGTGGAGCGAGACCTTGCACCAGCCCGCCGGCGCCGGATCGCGATAGAACGCGACACCCGCGCTGTCCGGGCCACGATCCGAGAGCTGCTCGAGCATGTCGGCGAGAAGCGCGCCAAGCTGCTCACGAAGCGCCGCCGACTTCGTGTAGAGACCGGCAATTCCACACATGGGCGCGAGGCTAGCCCCTGGCGCAGGGCGAACCAATGGCCTCCACGCGCACACTTTCTCGCCCGAATGTGGTGCTCCGCGCCACTCCTTTACGCGTTCTTAGCGGGGCGCGATCACGGCGGTGACCACGCGCCGACCCGCTTCTGGGCCCGGCGGACGACTGCAAGCGCCTCGCGTAGCTCCGTGCGCGCGATCGGCGGAAGCTCATCGGGATCGATCAGGTTGTCGGGCGTCGCGCCGGCCTGCACCTGGGCGGCGTGGTGCTCGAATCGGATCCCGTTGATCACCTCGAACGCCTCGCGCAGGCCGTCCGCCACCCCGCGCTCGAGCACGCCGACGCTCGCCGCCGCCTCGATCCGGTCGAGCGTGCCGGAGATCGTCACCCCGCCGGCCAGGGCATGGAAGCGCACGAGGTTGACCAGCGGGATGATCGCTCCCCGTTTGAGATCTAGCCGGCCGGCGGGATCGCCGTGCTGTCCGGTGGCGAGCTGGCCGCGGAACCCCAGCGCCACCGGATAGCCCGTCGCGGTGCGGGCCATCAGGCGCATGAACTGGGCGTGGTGGCGGGCCGCGCGCATCCGCTCGGTCAGCTGCGGGGCGACCGTCAACCCGCCGGCGCTCGAGCGGAAGTCGAACGCCACCGTGGCCCGGATCAGGTGCGACTCGTCGGGTTCTCGCATCGACTCATCGAACGTCGTGAGCCACTTTCCCGTGGACATCCGCCACTGGCGGTTACCGGCCAGCACGCCGTTGTTGTCCAGGCCGATGCCGCACCTGACCAATCCGTCGTTGACGTCGCCCCCGAGCCGGGCGAAGTAGGCGTCAGCCGCCTCCTCGGCTCCGGCCTCGGGATCGGCGTACGCGAACGCGTTGTCCTGGTCGGAGGCCAGCGTGAATTCCCGCCGGGCCGCGCTGCCCAGGTCGAGCCAGCTCCACGCCAGCGGTGCCGACCCGCGGCGGGCGATCGAGAAGTCGAGTAGCCGCGCAACCACGGTGTCGTGTTGGAGGCTCAGCACACGGCCGAGCTCGCGCGGCGGCACGCCGGCCCGCACGAGCAGTAGGAACAGCTTGGGGATCTGCGCCGCGCCCCGGACCAGTGACTCCTCGTCGGCGGCACCGAGCAGCGCGTGGCGCAGCGCAATCGGGCTGCGGGCCTCCAGGCTCAGCAGGTCGGTGGCCGCGAGCATCCCGCAGATCCGCTCGCCGTCGACCACGGCCAGGTGCTCGTAGCCTGACGCGAGCATCTCGACGGTGGCCTCGATGGCCAGCTGCTCGGGCGGGACGGTCGGGACCGGGCCGCGGGCCGCCGTTCGCACCGGAGCATCGAGTGGAACACCGTCGACGGCCACCGCGGCGCGCACCTCCGCGTCGGTCAGGATCGCAAGGCGCTCCCGGTCGCGGACAAGCAGGGCGGACACACCATCCCGCCCGAGTCGACCCACCGCCTC
>DATIEI010000194.1:0-31189 GCA_035455845.1 Solirubrobacteraceae bacterium | reverse complement strand
TGGGTCACCGCCGAGTACGGGATGCTGCCCGCCTCGACCGGCGAGCGCAAGCAGCGCGACGTGAGCCGTGGCCGGCCCGACGGCCGCACGGTCGAGATCCAGCGTCTGATCGGCCGCTCGCTGCGCGGCGTGGTCGACTTCGCCCGGTTGGGTGAGCGAACCGTGTACGTGGACTGCGACGTGCTGCAGGCCGACGGCGGCACGCGCTGTGCGTCGATCACCGGGGGCATGGTCGCCCTGCAGCTGGCGTTCTTGAGGTTGATCTCCGAGGGCGCGCTCGATCGCTCGCCGCTGAACGGGACGGTCGCGGCGGTCTCCTGCGGGATCGTGGACGGCGTGCCGCTGCTCGACCTCGACTATCGCGAGGACTCCACCGCCGAGGTCGACGCCAATGTGGTCATGACCGGCGATGGGGGACTGGTCGAGGTGCAGGCGACCGCGGAGCGCACTCCGCTGTCCCGCGCCCATCTGGACGACCTGCTCGCCCTCGCGGCCGGCGGGATCGTGGAGCTTCGCGCGCTCCAGGACGCCGCGGTGGCATGAGCTCCCTCGTCCTCGCCACTCGCAACGCCCACAAGCTGAGGGAGATGCAGCGGCTGTTCGAGACGATGGGTTTCGAGGTCGAGGCTCTGCCCGACGGCATCCAGCTGCCCCCCGAGCACGGCAACACGTTCGCCGACAACGCCCTGCCCAAGGCGCTGGCCGCGGCGGGCGCCACCGGCCGGCCGGCGATCGCCGACGACTCGGGGATCGAGGCCGCCGCGCTCTCGGGTGGGCCCGGGGTTCGCTCAGCGCGCTATGCCGGCGACGGCGCCACCGACGAGGAGAACCTGGCGAAGTTCTTCGAGGAGGTCCCATCGGACAGCCGACTGCGTTACGTGTGCGCGCTGGCCTACGTGAATCCGTCGACCGGCGAGGAGCGCGTGTTCTTCGGCGATTGCCGCGGGCGGATGGCGCGGGAGCGGGCGGGGTCGAATGGTTTTGGTTACGACCCGGTGTTCGTTCCGGACGCCACGGGGGACAATCGAACCATGGCCGAGCTCTCGGATGCCGAGAAGGACGCGATCAGCCATCGCGGCCACGCGGTGCGCGCGCTGCTGAGATGGATCCGTCTCTGAACACGGACGGGACGCCGGGGACCCCTCAGATCAAGACGAGAACGGCCGCCCTGTCGGTCGTCTCCAATTCCTGCCTGATCCTCCTCAAGGTGGTGGCCGGATCGATCACCGGCTCGGTGGCGATCCTGACCGAGGCCGTGCACTCGAGCATCGACCTGGTCGCCTCGATGGTGGCCTTCTTCTCGGTGCGCAAGGCGGGCGAGCCGGCCGACGAGAGCCACCGCTACGGGCACGAGAAGCTCGAGAACCTGGCCGCGGCGATCGAGGGCATCCTGATCCTTGTCGGGTCGGTCGCGATCGCCTTCCAGGCCATCCGCCACCTGACCGGCGGGGGGCAGGTGCAGCGGCTGGGGGTCGGCATCGCGGTCGTGGCCTTCTCGCTGGTGGCCAACCTGATCGTCTCGACGGTGATCGAGCGCAACGCCCGCAAGACCTCCTCGGCTGCCCTGGAGGGCGACGCCGCCCACCTGCGCACCGATGCCCTGACCTCGCTGGCCGTGCTCGTCGGGCTGGCCCTGGTCGCCATCACCGGCGCTCAGTGGCTCGATCCGGTGGTGGCGCTCCTCGTGGCGGCATCGATTGTCGTCACCGGCGTGCGGCTGCTCGCTCGGTCGGGCCGGGTGCTCGTCGACGAAGCCCTGCCAGCCGGCGAGGTGGCCGCCATCCGCGGCGCGATCGAGCAATTCGGGGGGCGGGGCGTGGTCGGCTACCACGAACTGCGAACGCGCCAGGCGGGCGCCCGGCGCTATGTCGACCTGCACGTCCAGTTCCGTCACGGCACCTCGCTCGAGGACGCCCACCGCACCGCTCACGAGCTCCAGGACGTGATCGGGGCACGTCTGGGCGGGGCGGACGTGCTGATCCACCTGGAGCCCCAGGATCGCGTCCGCCCGGGTGAGGAGCTCGACCGCGCCACCGCCGCCTCGGCTGCCGCTTCGGACCGCGACTAAACCGCCGCGGCTCCGGGCCGCGCGTGATCGCCGCGGCTCGGGGCCGCGACTGACCGCGGCGGCTCGGGGCCGCGACTGACCGCGGCGGCTCCGGGGCCCTACAGCAGGTTGATGAACGCCGCCACCGCCACCGCGAAGGTCACGGCGGCGTAGCCGTAATAGCCCTCGAGCACGAGGATCAACACGACGATCAGGCAGATCCCTACGGTGCCCAACCAGGCGATCCGACCCAAGTTCACGACCGCATTCTGCTCGTCATCGCCGACGGCAGGGGTTTCGGCCTCGGCGGGCTCGGCACGGTCTACTTCGCGGATCATGGGCGGGGAATTGCGCAAATTCCGAAAAACTGAGCTATGCGTTGATGCGGCACGTCTGGCTCACCCGGGACAATTCCCGGGCTCGGAGCCACGGCACAGTCGGCCGTCCGCCGCTCGTGTTAGCTTCGGGAATTCCTACCACCTCGAAGGAGGGAGCAAGTGACCAAACAAGAATTCGTGGACCAAGTCGCCGATCGTTCCGGACTGAGCAAGAAGGACGCGGCGGGGGCGGTCGACGCTTTCCTGGATACGGTCGAGGATGCGCTCAAGCGGGGGAGCGAAGTGTCGTTCTCGGGCTTCGGCAAGTTCAGCGTCTCGGCCCGCTCCGCTCGCGAGGGGCGCAATCCCGCGACGGGCGAACGCATCCAGATCGCGGCCTCGAACGTACCGCGCTTCACGGCGGGGGCCGGGCTGAAGAAGGCGGTCAATTAGCCCCGCTGGCACCGTGTCCACGCCGGATGCCGCGGTCGCGAGCCGGATGCCGTGACCGTGGCGTCCATCGACGGCGCATCGGCGTCCACCCCATCCACGACCATGGGGGCGCACACGACAACGAGCTTCGGCGATCGGCTGGCCGAGCGGGTCGCTGAGCGCGAGTCCCAGCTCGTGCTCGGGCTCGATCCCGACCCGGCGCGGTTGTGGCCGCAGGCGCTCGCCGGCTCCGAGCCGCAGACCGGCGGCGGTTCGGCGTCGCCGGCGGCACGGGCCGCCCAGGCGGTGGCCGCGCACTGCGCGCTTCTGATCACGGCGGCGGCGGAGCACTGCGTCGCGGTCAAGCCGCAGGTGGCCTGCTTCGAGCGCCTCGGTGCGCCTGGCTGGGCTGCACTGGTCGACACCGTGGCGCTGGCCCGCGAGCACGGTCTGCTGGTGATCGCAGACGCCAAGCGCGGCGATATCGGCGTCACCGCCACGGCGTACGCGCAGGCATTCCTGGGGGAGACGCCCACGCCGTTTGGACCGATCCCGGGCCTGGGCGCCGACGCGATGACGCTGAACCCGCTGCTCGGTGGCGATGCCCTCGAGCCGTTCGTGGCCACCGCGCGGGGAACCGGCGCAGGCCTGTTCATCCTGGTCCGGACGTCCAATCCGGGCGCCGCCGACATCCAGGAGCGCGCACTCGCCGACGGCCGCTCGGTCAGCGACCGGCTGGCCGACCTGGTCGACGAGATCGGGTCGGAGGGGGTCGGGCGGCACGGACTGTCGGATGTCGGCGCGGTGGTCGGCGCCACCGCTCCGGGCCGGCTCGGCGCGCTGCGCGAGCGCATGCCACACGCGGTGTTCCTGCTCCCCGGCGTGGGTGCTCAGGGCGGCCGGGTCGAGGAGCTTGCCGCGGCCTTCGCCGCCGGGCCGGCCAGCGGGCTGGTCTCCGCCTCGCGCGGGATCGTGACCGCGCACGAGCGTGCCGGCGGTGATCCGGCCGATGCCGCCGCGCGCGAGGCCAGCCGTCTGCGCGAGTTGGCCTGGCGTCTGGCGGCGTGAGTCCGCCGACGGCAGCGCGGCCGCCGCTGTCGCACCGGCCGTGCCGCAAACCCGGTGTGCCGCCAAGTGATCGGCCGCGCGGGCGCTTGTATGATCGCCGGCGGGATGACGGGGTGGAGGAACCCAGCGCGCTACGTGGCCCCGCTCGCGATCGGCGCGGTGGCGGCTGCCTCGTACGTGATCGTTCACCACGCCGTCATGCACAAGCACGCCTCGGCGTCCCTGTCGATCGTCCAGAGCAGCACCACATCCCACTCGCGGACGACCCACCGCATCTCCACCAAGGGGAAGTTCTACGTTGTGCGGCCCAACGACACGATGTCGAAGATCGCGGCCCGGACGGGCGTGTCGCTGGCCACGCTGAAGCTGCTCAACCCGAACGTGAATCCCGACGCCCTACAGCCGCAGCAGCGCCTCCGGCTGCGGCGATGAGGTAACAGAGGTGCCCGCGATCGGCGGATCGCGCTCCGCCTGGTCTCGCCTCGTGGTGACCCTGGCGCTGGGCGCAGTCCTCGCGATCACGCTCGGATCGGCCGGCGCCGCCGCCGCTCCCGGACCGCCCCTGCCCGGCGTCCGGTCGGCCGCCCTGATCGAGGCGAGCTCCGGGCAGCAGCTGTTCGGGCGCGCCGAGAATGCCGAGGGGGCGATCGCCAGCACGACCAAGCTGATGACCGCGCTCGTGACCCTGCACCACGCCCGGTTGCGCGACGTGTTCACCGACCCCGACTTCTACCTGCCCCCGCAGGACTCGCAGATCCACCTCGAGCCCGGCGAGCGGATGAGCGTGCACGACCTGCTGATCGCGTTGATGCTCCCGAGCGCCGACGATGCCGCCGAGGATCTGGCCTACAACGTCGGGCACGGATCGGTGTCGCGCTTCGTGGCGATGATGAACGCCCGCGCCCGCGAGCTGCACCTGACCCACACCCACTACACGACGCCGAGCGGGCTCGACACGCCGGGCAACTACTCGAGCGCGCACGATCTGGTGATGCTCGCGCGCTACCTGCTGCGCTCCGAGCCGTTCATCCGGGCCGTGGTCAGCAAGAAGAACGCGGTGCTCCGGACCGGCAATCACGTACGTCACGTAACCAACCTGAATAACCTCGTCGCGCGCTACTCGTGGGTCAACGGCGTCAAGACCGGCCACACGCTCCAGGCCGGCTACGTGCTGATCGCCTCGGGCACGCGCAACGGCATGACGCTGATCGGCGTGGTGCTCGGAACCCCGAGCGAGGCGGCCCGGGACGCGTCCGCGCTCGCGCTGCTCAATTATGGGTTCGCGAATTTCGGTCTGCGCACGCCGGTCCACGCCGGCCAGCTGCTGGCCCGGGCGGCGGTGAAGAACGACACACATCACCGCGCGCGGCTGGTCGCCGCCGCGGGCTACACACACGTGTTCCCCCGCTCGGCGCGGGTTCGGATCCGGGTGCGCGCGCCGGCGCAGCTGACCGGGCCGCTCCCGGCGCACGCCGTGGTCGGCTCGGCGGCGGTCGTGGTCGGCGGCCGGGTCCAGGCGCGGATCCCGCTCGAGCTGGCGGCGGCGCTGCCCCAGATCCGCATCTCAAACGGCCCCGGAAAGGTGGTGGTCCTATCGGCTACGCTGTCTGTGCTGGTGCTGGCGGTGGCCGCGGCGATCGGTCTGCGAATGTTTTGGCGCGAATGGACCAGGGGATAAGGCGCGGCGGGTAATTACTAGGCCGCCATGATCATCACCGTCACGCTCAACGCCGCCCTCGACAAGACGCTCGAGGTTCCGAACTTCCGGGTCGGTCGCCGGCACCGCTCGGTGGAGCAGACCACGATGCCGGGCGGCAAGGGAGTCAACATCGCCCGGGCGCTCAAGCGCCTCGGCGCGCCCGTGATCGCGACCGGCCTGGCCGGCGGCGCGACCGGAAACATGATCGTTGACGCGCTGAACGACGAAGCGATCCTCAACGGCTTCGTGCGCACCCGCGAGGAGTCGCGCACGAACACCGCCGTGCTCGACCCCACGACCGGCGTGCACACCGAGATCAACGAGCGCGGGCCGGCGATCTCCGCCCACGATCTCGAGCTGTTCCGCGACAAGCTGCTGTACCTGGCCAAGGGGGCCAGCATGTGCGTGTTCGCCGGAAGCCTGCCCCGGGGCGTACCCCCCGACGTCTACGCCGGCCTGATCCGCGAGCTCAAAAAGCAGAACGTGACCACGATGGTGGACACCGAGGGCGAGCCGCTGCGCCTCGCCGCGCGGGCCGAGCCCGACATCATCTCGCCCAACGAGCTCGAGGCCGAGGAGCTGGTCGGACACGAGTTCAACGACTCACGCGACCGCGCCGAGGCGGTGGTCGAGATGACCCGCCTGGGTCCGGCCGCGGCGGTCATGACGGTCTCCGACGGCTGTTACGCCTACGTCGACGACGGCACCGGCCAGGCGCTCTACCGCGTGCGGATCGAGGAGCAGGAGGCGCGCTCGACGATCGGCTCGGGCGACGCGTTCCTGGCCGGCTACATCGCCGCCCGCTACCAGGATCGCTCGCCGATCGAGTGCCTGCGCTACGGCGTGGCCTGCGGCGCCGAGTCGGTCCAGCACTTCGGGGCCGGCCTGATCGATCCCGGCGCGGTGGACCGGCTGCTCGGTGAGGTCGAGCTCGAGCACCTGCAGGTCGGCGCTCAGATCGGCTAGCCGCAAAAATACCCCGCAGTTTGGAGGGACGGAGGGGGCGGACGCTCCATAACCCGCTGCTACAGTCGACGGCCCGATGCCGTTCCACGAGCTGCTGTCCGCGCCGACACTTACGATGCCGCAATGGAAGTAGAGATCGGACGCGGCAAGAAGGCCCGGCGGGCGTACGGGTTTGACGAGATCGCGATCGTGCCCTCGCGGCGCACGCGCGACCCCGACGACGTCGACATCTCCTGGACCCTCGGTCCCTACCGGTTCGAGTTGCCGCTCCTGGCCGCCGCGCTGGATGGGGTGGTCTCGCCCGAGACGGCCGGGATCATCGGCAAGCTCGGCGGGCTGGCGGTGCTCAACCTCGAGGGAATCTTCTGCCGCTATGAGGACGCGGACGCCGAGCTCGAGCGGATCTCGACGTTCTCCAAGGACATCGCCACGCGCGAGATGCAGGACATCTACCGCGAGCCGGTCAAGCCGGAGCTGATCGCCGAGCGGATCAAGGAGATCAAGTCGCACGGCGTGGTCGCGGCCGCCTCGCTGACCCCGCAGAAGGTCCGCCGCTACTACGAGGTCGCACTCGAGGCGGGCCTCGACATCCTGGTCATCCAGGGCACGGTGGTGTCGGCCGAGCACGTCTCGCGCGACGAGAGCCGACCGCCGCTGAACCTCAAGGAATTCATCCGCGAGCTGAGCCCGACCCCGGTCATCGTGGGCGGCTGCGCCTCCTACCACACCGGCCTTCACCTGATGCGCACCGGCGCGGCCGGCGTGCTGGTCGGCGTGGGCCCGGGCGCGATCTGCACCACCCGCGGGGTGCTCGGCATCGGAGTGCCCCAGGCCACGGCGATCGCCGACGTGGCCGCGGCGCGCTCGCAGCACATGCTCGAAACCGGCGACTACGTCAAGGTGATCGCCGACGGCGGCATGCGCAACGGCGGCGACATCGCCAAGTCGATCGCCTGCGGCGCCGACGCGGTCATGCTCGGGTCCGCCCTGGCTCGGGCCTACGAGGCCCCCGGACGTGGCTACAACTGGGGAATGGCGACCTTCCACCCGACGCTGCCCCGCGGCGCGCGCGTGGCGACCACGCCGAACGGCACGCTCGAGGAGATCGTCAAGGGCCCGGCCCGCGAGAACGACGGTACGTTCAACCTGATGGGCGCGCTGCGCACCTCGATGGCCACGTGCGGCTACCGGGACATCGCGGAGTTCAATCGGGCGGAGCTCGCGGTGGCGCCGGCACTCCAGACCGAGGGCAAGCACCTTCAGCGCGAGCAGGGAGTGGGCATGGGCGCCAAGGCAGCGGCCGCGACCGTAAGTGTCGACTAGCCTGGCGGCTGCAAACCGTCGCCGGCCGGCGTCCTCGGTCGCTCGCGTGCTGATGCACGCCACGCTCCCTGCGTCCTTGCCCGGCTCGGTTTTCGCTCGCCAGGGGGCGAACGCATGAGCACCACCACTGTCCGGACGGGGCCGCACGGTCCCATGGACGCCGCGGAGCGGCCCCCGATCCAGGAAGAGGTCGTCGTCCTCGACTTCGGAGGGCAGTACTCGCAGCTGATCGCCCGCCGGGTGCGTGAGTGTGGGGTGTTCTCCGAGTTGCTCCCGCACCACGTGGGTCTGGAGGAGGTGCGCCGGCGTCGGCCGAAGGGCGTGATCCTGTCCGGCGGTCCCGCCTCGGTGTACGAGGACGGCGCGCCGGCGCTCGATCCCGAGCTGCTCGAGCTGGGCATTCCGGTGCTCGGCATCTGCTACGGGATGCAGTTGCTCGCGCTGGCGCTGGGCGGCCGGATCGAGGGGGCCGAGGTCGGCGAGTTCGGCCGCTCGCAGCTCACGGTCGCGCAGGCCGGCAGGTTGCTGGCCGGCACGCCGGCCGAGCAGACCTGCTGGATGTCCCATCGCGACACGGTGTTCGCCCCGCCGCCTGGGTTCAGCGCGCTGGCGGCGTCGAGCGCATCGCCCGTGGCGGCGTTCGAGTCGGTCGAGCGAGGCGTCTACGGGATCCAGTTCCACCCCGAGGTGGTCCACACCCCCTACGGCAACCAGGTCCTCACGAACTTCCTGGCCGACGTGTGCGGCTGCGAGCGGACCTGGAGCGCGACGTCGGTGATCGAGGATCAGATCGAGAGGATCCGTGCCCAGGTGGGGGACGGCCGGGCGATCTGCGGCCTCTCGGGAGGGGTCGACTCGAGCGTGGCCGCGCTGCTCGTGCATCGCGCGATCGGCGACCGGCTGACCTGCGTGTTCGTCGACCACGGGTTGATGCGCAAGGACGAAAGCGATCAGGTCGTCTCGACTTTCCGTGGGAACTTCCAGATCCCCCTGATCGCCGTCGACGCCTCAGAGCGCTTTCTGGCGCGTCTGAAGGGCGTCACGGATCCTGAGGAGAAGCGCAAGCGGATCGGCACCGAGTTCATCCGGGTCTTCGAGGAGGAGGCGGACAAGCTCGACGACGTCCATTTCCTCGTCCAGGGCACGCTGTACTCCGACGTGATCGAGTCCGGGGGCAGCACGGGAGCGGCCACGATCAAGTCTCACCACAACGTCGGCGGGCTCCCCGAGGACCTCGAGTTCGACCTTGTCGAGCCACTGCGGGCGCTGTTCAAGGACGAGGTGCGGGCGGTCGGCGCCGAGCTCGGCCTGCCCGAGCGCCTGGTGTGGCGCCAGCCGTTCCCGGGTCCCGGGCTGGCCATCCGGATCGTCGGCGGGGAGGCCACCCGCGAGCGCCTGGAGATCCTGCGCGAGGCCGACGCGATCCTTCAAGACGAGATCCGCAAGGCGGGCCTCTACCGCGACCTATGGCAGTCCTTCTGTGTGCTGCCGGACATCCGCACGGTCGGCGTGCAGGGCGACGTCCGCACGTACGGAAACGTGATCGTGATCCGGGCCGTGACCAGCGACGACGCGATGACCGCCGACTGGGCCCGGCTGCCCTACGACCTGCTCGAAAAGATCGCCGCGCGGATGATCGGAGAGATCCGGCCCGTCGGCCGGGTGGTGCTCGACATCACGAGCAAGCCGCCCGGGACGATCGAGTGGGAGTAGACTGACGTACCGTTGGTGGCTGTGAGGAGGGCGATCCGGGGGCTTTTGGCGGTTGTGGCCACGTTGGGGGTGGCCGCGCCGGTCGCGCACGCGTCGCTGAAAGTGCCGACTCCGGCGCAGTACACGAGCCTGCCGGCGTTCGAAGCAGCGGCGGGAGGTGCAGACAACGGCACCCGGCTCGGAGAGCAAGCCGGCGGCTTTCGGCACGTGACCTGGGACGGCATCGCGCTCGACGGAAGCGATCCGGGGTCGACCGCGATCAAGCCGGGGGAGGTCGTCGCGCTGTCGCGCAGCCGCGCGCAGCCGTGGGGGGTGGAGCTTGGCCAGAACGTGGCAGTGGCGAATGACGGATTCAGCTCGGTCAACGGCAACGCCGGCTTCCCAGCCTTCAGCCCGCCGAACGAATGGGCGGTGTTCGGATCGAGCAGCACCGAGCCCTCGAACAGCACCGATTTGCAGATCGTCGATCCCGCCTCCCAGGCGACCACGCCTGTGCCCGCCCTCACGCGGGGCCTCGGAGTGGTGTTCCTGAATGTGCACAGCACCGGCGTCAACACCACGGACACGACGATCGAGTACTTCAACGGTCAGACGTCGCTTGGCATGATCTTCGCGCCCGCGGGTACGACGTCGTTCGCCGGCGCGCTGTTCGGGGATCCGGTCGTCACCCGGGTCGTGATCACGCTGGGCCCCGACGCGATGTTCAACCTCGACGGCAGCCCGGGCGCGACAGCTCCAGTCGCCGCTGATGACCTGGTGCTCGCGGAGCCCGGCGCGGGTCAGCCGAGCGTGGCGGCGATGGCCGGCGTGCCGGTGTCGACTCGGCTGGCCAGCTTCAGCGACACCGATCCAGCAGCGACCCCGGCCGACTTCAGGGCAACGATCGACTGGGGTGACGGCGTCCGGACGCTGGGGACGATCGCCGACGCCGCGTCCGGCGACTTCGTCGTCACCGGCAGCCACACGTACGCACAGGCCGGAAGCTACACGGCAAAGGTCACCGTGAACGACTTCAGCGGATCCCAGCTGGTGACCGACGCGAGCTTCGGTATTGCGGCGCGGCCGACGGCGACGAGCCTCACCTGCTCGCCTTCCTCGGTCGCGGTGACCGCCACGACGACGTGTACCGGCACCGTGTCGGACACCGGGGGCGCCGGCGCCAGCACCCCGACGGGCCTGCTCTCGTTCAGCTCGACCACGACCGGGGCCGGCTTCGGGCAGGACGGCGGCTGTCTGCTCGCCCCGACGGCGGTCAGCGGGGTGGCGTCGTGCGCTGTGCAGTTCACGCCCGGACAGCGGCTCTCCAACCAGGCCCATCTGGCGGTCGACTACGGAGGCGACGGCGCGCACGCTGCGAGCGACGCGGCGGGCACGGTGGGCATCCGCCCGCAGCGCTGCACGCTGCGCGTGCTGACTCGCCGGCGCCTGCGGCCCCAGGGGATCGGGGTCCTCGTGACCTGCGACGCGCGCTCGGGCGTCCAGATCAAGGCGAAGGCCGTGGTTGCCCGCAAGGGCAGGCTCAGGGCCTTCCAGCTCCAGTTCGGCACCGTCCACGCCTCGGTCGGAGCCGCGCGACCGACGGTGCTGCTGGTCAAGCCGGGGCGCGGCGTTCTCCTGCCACTGCGCGCTGCGCTTCGACGCCATCAACACATCTCGCTCAGGCTGACGCTCACGGCGAGCTCACAGGCGGTGAGCAGGCAGACGACCACGCGCGTGTCGGCGTTCAGACTCCGGTGACGCGCTTGAGGATCGTCCGCACGTAGCGGGACAGGTCAGTCGGCAGGGCGTCGCGGGGAAACCACGCCGCCTCAGCCAGCTCGGTCAGGTTCAAGTCGAGCTCCGGGGCGTCGACCCGCGCCTGGAACAGATGCAGGTTGTCGTCGTGGTGGTTGGTGTTCACGAACAGCTCGCCGAGCGACGTCCAGTCCTCGATCCGGCGGCCGAGCTCCTCGTGCATCTCGCGCTCGGCGGCGTCGCGGGGCACCTCGCGGCGCCTGACCGTCCCGCCCGGCAGATCCCACGCGCGGTGGCCGTAGGTGTGGCGTACGAGAAGCACGTCATTCCCGTGGGTGAGCACGCACTTGACCCCTACCACGCGGGGCCGGGCCACGAACCAATATGTGCGCAGCCCGGCGTAGGCGACCCGCATCGCCGCCCGGCGCACCTGCAGGGGAAGCCGCATGAGTCCAGCTTACGGGCCTTGTGCGCCGGATCGCCTATCATTGCCCCAAGCCGCGCGGCCCTCGCGCGGCTTGTGCGTGCCATGAAGACCTACGTTGCCACCCCCGCCGATCGCGAGCGAAACTGGCTGCTCGTCGACGCTGACGGACAGACGCTCGGCCGTCTGGCCACCCAGATCGCCGACACGCTGCGCGGCAAGCGCAAGCCCACCTACACCCCGCACGTCGACACCGGCGACTTCGTGATCGTGGTCAATGCCGAGAAGATCGCTGTGACCGGCAACAAGCGCGCTGACAAGCGCTACTACCGGCACTCGGGCTATCCAGGCGGGCTGAAGTCCCGCAGCCTGAACGACATGCTCGAGCGTCGCCCCGAGGAGGTCATCCGCCTCGCCGTGAAGGGGATGCTGCCGCGCAATCGGCTGGCCCGCAAGCAGCTGACCAAGCTGAAGATCTACGCCGGGCCCGATCATCCGCACGCCGCCCAACAGCCGCAACCGATGGAGATCAAGCAGTGAGCGAACGGCCCGAGGACGAGCAGCGCGAGGAACAGCAGGAGGCAACTGGCGAGGAGCCGGCGGCCCAGGCCGAGCCCGAGCCCGAGGCGGCGCCCGAGGCCGAGGCGGCGCCCGAGCCCGCCGCGCCCGAGGAGGCACCCGCGGAGCCGGTGGCTCAGGAGGCCCCCGAGCCGGTAGCCGAGGAGGCCCCCGAGCCGGCCGAGCCTGAAGTGGCTGCAGAGCCCGAGGCGTCCGCACCCGAGGCGGCCCCGCCCGCGGCGGCCGCGCCCGCGGCGGCCGCGCCCGAGGCGGCCGCACCCGCGGCGGCCGCGCCCGAGGCGGAGGACGAAGAGGACGAGGAGATCGAGGTCGCGCCGCGCGTGAAGCCCGAGATCCCCGGTGCCGACCTGATTCCCGACATCGTCCCCGAGGGCGAGCAGTTCCTCGACGCCGAGGCCCAGGCGGCGGCGGAGGCCGACGCCGAAGCGCTTGCCGCCCGCGAGCTGGACGACCAGGAGGAGGAGAGCCGGCCGATCGCCGATGCCGCCATCGACCTGGCCGCCGGCGCGCGCTACACCGCGACCGGCAAGCGCAAGACCGCGGTGGCGCGGGTGATCCTCAAGCCCGGGAGCGGCACCTACGTGATCAACGGCAAGGCGCTCGAGGCGTTCTTCCCGCGCGAGACCCTTCAGCGAATAATCCGCCAGCCGCTCGAGACCGTCGGCTACGAGTCCCGCATGGACGTGGTCGCCCGGATGCACGGCGGCGGCGTGTCCGCCCAGGCCGGCGCCCTGCGCCACGGGATCTCCCGCGCGCTGATCGTGGCCGACCCCAACCTGCGCGGCGAGCTCAAGCGGCGCGGCTTCCTGACCCGAGATCCACGCGTCAAGGAGCGCAAGAAGGCCGGGCTCAAGAAGGCGCGCAAGCGGCCGCAGTTCTCCAAGCGCTGACCTCGGATGGCGCGGCATCTATTCGGCACGGACGGTGTCCGCGGCCGGGCGGGACATTTCCTCACTGCTGAGCTCGCGCTCAAGCTTGCACGCACGGCGGTGACCCGGATCGACGCCGAACGTCCGCAGGTCCTGATCATCCGGGACACCCGGGAGTCGGGCGCGATGCTCGAGTCGGCGATCGCGGCCGGCGTCGCGGCAGCCGGCGGCGACGCATGGCTGGCCGGCGTGCTGCCCACCCCGGCCGCGCCGCTTCTGGTCCGCGGCCACAGCCTGGATCTCGCCGCCGTGATCTCGGCCTCGCACAACCCTTACGAGGACAACGGCATCAAGCTGTTCGCCTCCGACGGGTTCAAGCTGCACGACGACACCGAGCACGCGATCGAGGCCGAGCTCGAGACGCCGCCGCCCCCGCCGCCGCACATCGGCCACATCAAGCCGTTCGAGGGCGCGCTCGAGGACTACCTGGGTCGCCTGGAAGCGCGCTTCCGAGACCTCGAGCTGCGCGGCACGCGCGTGCTGTTGGACTGCGCCCACGGCGCGACGTTCCAGGCGGCTCCGGAGATCTTTCGCCGGCTTGGCGCGGACGTGACGGTCATGGCCGACCAGCCCGACGGGATCAACATCAACCTGCATTGCGGCTCGACCCACCTCGACGGGGTGATCGAGCGGATCTCGCGCGGCGAGCACGACGTGGCGTTCGCCTTCGACGGCGACGGCGATCGGGTGCTTGCGGTCGACCGGGGCGGAGTGGTGGTGGATGGCGACGAGCTGGTGGCGCTGGCCGCTATGCACCTGCGCTCGCTCGGCCGTCTGCCCGGGAACGGCGTGGTCGTGACCGTCATGACCAACTACGGCTTTCACCGAGCGATGGAGGCGGCTGGCATCGAGGTGGCGACCACGGCGGTCGGCGACCGGTACGTGCTCGACGAGCTGCGCAAGCGCGGCTGGGCGCTGGGCGGCGAGCAGTCCGGTCACATCATCGACCTCGGCTTCGGCCCCTCGGGCGACGGGATCGCCAGCGCGCTGCTCACACTGGAGGCGCTGGACGGGCGCGACCTGGCCGACCGCCACGCGATGGACAAGCTTCCGCAGCGCCTGGTGAACATCCGCGCCGGCGATCGAGCCGGATTGGCGGCGGCGCTCGCGGATCCGGGCGTGGAGGAGGCGATCGCCCGCGAGCACGAGGGGCTGAGCGGCCGGGGGCGCGTGCTGGTCCGGCCGTCTGGAACGGAGCCGCTGATCCGGGTGATGGTCGAGGCGCCCAGCCAACAGGAGACCGACGAGATCTGCGACCGGCTGCGTGAGGTCGTGGAGACGGCGCTACCGTAGGACCGCAGCGCCCGGCGCGAACTTCGCGCTGCAAGTGACGTTGTTCGGTGAAGGACTGGTCCGGCTAACATCACTGGCCCACGCCGGATGGCCATCTGTGCGGGCGTGTCCGCCAGGAAAGGGGAAGTAAGTTCGGATGTGTGGAATCGTCGGCTACGTGGGTCCGCGCCAGGCACGCCCAGTTCTGCTCGCCGGACTGGAGAAGCTCGAGTACCGCGGCTACGACAGCGCCGGCATCTCCGTGCTCGACGGCGACCGCATCGATGCCGTGCGCGCAGTGGGGAACCTGAGCGCGCTGCGCGGCGCGATCGAGACCAACGGCGGGACCCAACATCGTTCCGGTGCGGTGGCGCTGGCCGAGCGTCCACAGCCGGAGACCGGGATCGGGCACACGCGCTGGGCGACCCACGGTGGCGTCACCGAACAGAATGCGCACCCGCATTTCGACACGACCGACCGCGTCCACATCGTGGTCAACGGCATCGTCGAGAACTACATCGCGCTCAAGCGCCGGATGATCGACGAGGGAGCCCGGTTCACCTCCGAGACCGACGCTGAGGTGATTGCGCACCTGGTCGCTCATTACTACGAGGGCGATCTGGTCGAGGCTGTGCGCCGCGCCTACGGAGAGCTCCGCGGCCATTACGCGTTCGTGGCCATGAGTGCCGACGAGCCCGGCCTGCTCGTCGGCGCACGCAAGGAGTGCCCGCTGATCGTCGGCCGTGGCGAGGACGAGCAGTTCATCGCCTCGGCGATTCCCGCGTTCCTCAAGCACACCCATCACGTTCAGTACATCGAGAACGACGAGATCGTCGTCCTCCGGCCGGATGACGTTGAGTTCTTCACGCCCGAGGGGGCGCCGGTCGAGCGCGAGGTGGTCGAGATCGAATGGGATTCCGAGACGGCCGAGAAGCAGGGCTTCGAGACGTTCATGCTCAAGGAGATCCACGAGCAGGCCGACGCGGTGGCGGAGACCATTGGCGAGCGTGCGGCGCGCGGGGTGGGCATCGACCTGGGGGACCTTGGGCCGATCGACGACGAGCTGCTCCGGAGGGTGCGGCGGGTCGTGATCGTCGCCTGCGGCACCTCCTACCACGCCGGCCTGATCGGCCGGTATGCGATCGAGGAGTTCTCCCGCGTGCCGGTCGAGGTCGAAATCGCCTCCGAGTATCGCTACCGCAACCCCCTGGTGGGATCCGGCGACCTCGTGATCGGCATCTCCCAGTCGGGTGAAACCGCGGACACGCTGGCCGCGATGCGGATCGCCCGCGACCGCGGCGCTCGCGTGCTCGCCGTCACCAACATCATGGGATCCCAGGCCACGCGGGACGCTGACGGGGTCCTGTATACACGCGCCGGCCTGGAGATCGGCGTCGCGGCGACCAAGACGTTCGTCAGCCAAGTGGTGGCGATGTACCTGCTCGCGCTGCGGCTGGCCGAGCTGCGGGGCACGATGGAGCCGGGCGCGCTCAAGGCCACGATCACCGAGGTCAAGCGGCTGCCGCACCGGATTGCCGAGATGTTCGAGCGCCACATGGATGGAGTCGAGGCGATCGCTCGCGACGTCGGCGACGCTGACTTCTTCCTCTATCTCGGCCGCCATGTCGGGTTGCCGGTAGCTCTCGAGGGAGCTTTGAAGCTCAAGGAGATCTCCTACATCGCGACCGATGCGTACGCCGCGGGCGAGATGAAGCACGGCCCGATTGCCCTGCTCGACCAGAGCACGCCGGTCGTCGTCGTGGCGACCGAGTCACCGGTACTCGAGAAGGTGATCTCGAACATCCAGGAGGTCCGTGCCCGCGGCGCCATGGTGATCGCGGTCGCCACCGAGGGCGACGACGAGATCGGCCAGCACGCCGATCAGGTGATCGAGGTGCCCCGCACCGAGTGGATGCTGGCGCCGCTCCTCGCGGTGATCCCGCTCCAGCTCCTCGCGTACCACATTGCCCGCCGACGCGGCCTGAACGTCGACCAGCCCCGGAACCTGGCCAAGACCGTCACGGTCGAGTGATCCGGGAGTGAGCGGGGACCGGTTCCGGGTCGGGATCGATCTGCTGGAGATCGAGCGACTCGAACGCGCGCTGGAGCGAACCCCGCGCCTGGCCGAGCGGCTGTTCACCGAGGGCGAACGCGAGTACGCGGCATCGCGGGGACGTCCGGGACAGCACCTCGCAGCCCGGTTCTGCGCCAAGGAGGCTGTGGCCAAGGCACTCAACTTGAGCTCGTGGAACTTCCATGAGGTGGAAGTGATCGGGACCGGTGGGCCGCCGTCGGTCCGGCTCTCCGGCACGGCGGCCGCCCGGGCGGCCGAGCTCGGTGTGTCGGTCGAGATCTCGCTCACCCATACCGGGCGCGAGGCGGCCGCGGTGGCCATCGCGAGCTGACCGTCCAGACGGTCGATAGCCTCCGGGCGATGGCGAGGCTCCCCGACTGGCTGGACCCGCTGCCTGACGCAAGCGAGCAGCGAGCGCTCGACGAGTGGGCGATCGGCGAGCGCGGAATCCCGGGCATCGAGTTGATGGAGCGCGCCGGGACCGGGCTGGCCGAGCTGACCGGCGAGCTGGCCCCGGCCGGCCGGATCGCCGTGGTGTGCGGAAAGGGCAACAACGGCGGGGACGGCTTGGTTGCCGCGCGGGTACTGCGCGAGCGCCGGCGTGGCGTCGACGTACTGCTGTTGGGCGATCCCGGTGAGCTGCGCGGCGACGCTGCCGCGAACCTGGAACGGTTGCCGGGCGATCCCCCGGTGGCGTTCTCCACGGAGGCGCTGTTGGGGGCCTCGGCGATCATCGACGCGATCTTGGGAACCGGGTTCTCGGGCCAGCCGCGGGAGCCGGCGGCCGGCGCCATCGGGACGATCAACCTGGTGGGCGCCGGGGGCGCGGTCGTCGTGGCCTGCGACGTGCCGAGCGGCGTCGACGCCTCCACCGGGGAGGCGATTGGTGCCGCGGTGTCCGCCCGTGCGACGGCCACGTTCAACGCCGGGAAGCCCGGGCTGTGGATCGCCCCGGGGAAGGCGCACGCCGGCGAGGTGCGGGTGATCGACATCGGGATTCCGGCCGGGGGCCCGGCCGATCCGTCGGCAGGGCTGATCTCGGGGCGCGTGCTCGATCGGATTCCCCGCCGGGGCCGCGAGTCGACCAAGTTCGCTGCCGGCAGCGTGCTCGTGTGCGGCGGGTCGCGCGGGTTGACCGGCGCGCCCTGTCTGGCCTCGGAGTCCGCGATGCGCGCCGGCGCCGGCTACGTCACGGCGTTCGTGCCCGCGTCGCTGAATTCGATCTTCGAAGCCCGGCTGCTCGAGGTCATGACCGTGCCGCTGCCCGATGACGACGGTTCGCTCGAGGTTTCGGGGGTCGAGCAGGTGGTGGCGCGGGCGGAGCGAGCCGACGCGTTCGTCCTCGGGCCGGGCCTGGGGCGCGTTCCGGGCGCGCTCGAGTTCGCCCGGACGGCAGCACGCGAGGTGAAGCTGCCCATGCTGCTCGATGCCGACGGGCTGAACGCCCATGCCGACGCGCTCGGGTCGCTGGCCGGGCGCGAGGCGCCCACCGTGTTGACGCCGCACGCCGGCGAGCTCGCGCGGCTGCTCGGGACCGACAGCGCGTCGGTGGAGAAGCGACGGCTCGACAGCGTGCGGCGAGCGGCTGCAGAGGCTCGTGCGATCGTTGTCCTGAAGGGCGACGACACTCTGGTTGCCGCGCCGGATGGTTTGGTGGCGGTCAACCGGGGCGGCGCGTCCGCGCTGGCCACCGCGGGCACCGGCGATGTTCTGTCCGGGGTGATCGGGGCGTTTCTGGCCAAGCGCATGGATCCATTCGAGGCGGCGTGCGCGGGCGTCCTCTTGCACGCGCGTGCCGGGCAGCTGACCGCGCGCGAGATCGGCTCCGAGGGCGTGATCGCCAGCGACGTGATCGCGGCCCTTCCGCGGGCGCGGGCCCCGCTGGGATCCTGATCGTGGCCCTCCGGGCGCTGGCGCGGGTCAACCTCGCCGCGATCGAGCGAAACGTTTCTCGGCTGCGCGCCGAGCTGGTCGGCGGCGCGGGACTGTGCGCGGTCGTGAAGGCGGATGGCTACGGACACGGGGCGGCCCCGGCGGCGCGGGCCGCGCTGGCCGGGGGCGCGCGGTCGCTGGCGGTGGCCACGGCGGAGGAGGCGGCTTCGCTGCGCGGCGCACGGATCGAGGCCCCGGTCCTGGTGATGGGCGCGGTGAGCGACGAAGAGCTGCCCGTGGTGCTCGGCGCGGGCGCCGAGGTGGTCGCGTGGAGCGATCGGTTCGTCGGCGCGCTGATGTCGGCGCGCGAGCGCGTCGGGCCGGCCGCTGCGGAGCCTGTGCGCGTGCACGTGAAGCTCGACACCGGGATGGGGAGGCTGGGGACACGGGTGTTCGACGAGGCGATCCGGGTGGCCGAGAGGGTCACGGACGCGGGACCCGGGATCGAGTTGGCCGGAGCGATGACTCATTTCGCCAGCGCCGACGAGGATCCGGAGTTCACCGCCCTGCAGCTGTCGCGGTTCGAGCCGTTCGTGGCCGCGCTGCGCGAGCGCCGGCCGGGGATCGTCGCGCACGCGGCCAACAGCGCCGCGACGCTCCGTCTCTCGGCCAGCCATCTCGATCTGGTCCGATGCGGGATCGCCGTGTACGGGTGCGACCCGATGAACGACGATCCGTCGTTGCATGGGCTGGAACCCGCACTCGAGCTGACCTCCTACGTGGCCGCGCTCAAAGCCGCCGCACCCGGGGAGAGCGCGGGCTATGGGCGCCGGTGGGTGGCCCACACCGAGACGTGGCTGGCCACGGTGCCGGTCGGCTACGCGGACGGCATCCGCCGCGCCCTCACCAACAACTGCGAGGTGCTGATCTCCGGGCGGCGCTATCCGTTGGTGGGGACGGTCAGCATGGACAACATCACGGTCGACGTGGGCGCGCCCGACGCGGTTCGGTGCGGTGATCTCGTGACGATCATCGGCTCGGACGGGTCCGAACACGTGACCGCCGAGGAGCTCGCGAGGCGGATCGGCACGATCAGCTACGAGATCACGTGCGGTGTCTCGTCGCGAGTGCCGCGGACGTATCACCGCGATGGGGAACCTGCGTGAGTCCCATCGATCCGATCGGGGCGCTCGTGGCCGCGGCGCAGGAGCCGGCCTGGCTGGTGGGCGGGGCGGTGCGCGACCGGGCGCTCGGGCGAGCCACCGACGACTACGACGTGGCGGTGAGCGGTGACGCGCGCGGGCTGGCGCGCGAGCTCGCGCGGTCGACCGACGCGCACGTGTTCGCGCTCTCGGAGGCGTTCGGCGTGTGGCGAGTCGTGGCCCGCGACCACGGGTGGCAGGTCGACGTGCTGCCGCTGTTCGGAGAATCGATCGAGCACGACCTGGCCGGTCGCGACTTCACGATCAACGCGATCGCCGAGCCGCTTGGTGGCGGACCATATGTCGACCCGTTCGGAGGCATGGACGATCTGCACGATCGGCGGCTGCGAATGGTGTCCGCCAGTGCGTTCGCCGACGATCCGCTACGGGTTCTGCGCCTTGTGCGGCTGGCCTGCGAGCTCGGCTTCTCGGTCGATGGCGCGACCGAAGTCTCGGCCGGCGCAAGCGCGGCCGCGCTGGCCCAGGTAGCGCCCGAGCGCGTGTTCGCCGAGCTCAAGCGGATCGTAATCGCCGAGCGGGCGCTGGAGGGTCTGGCGCTGATGGACCGCATCGGCGCCACTGAGGTGATCCTGCCCGAGCTCACGCGGATGCACGGCGTGGAGCAGAGCCCCTATCACCACCTCGACGTGTACGAGCACACCCAGTCGGTGCTGGCCGCCACGATCGAGCTCTCTCAACGCCCCGAGGAGTGGCTGGGCGCCCACTCCGACGCGGTGGCTGGGTTCCTGGCCGAGCCGCTGGCCAACGAGCTGAATCGGGGACAGGCACTTCGCTTCGGCGCGCTCCTGCACGACGTGGCCAAGCCGGCCACCCGCCGGGTCACGCCCGAGGGACGGGTGACGTTCATCGGGCACGACTCGGAAGGGGCCGAGATGGCTACCGCGGTGCTGACCCGTCTACGGGCGAGCGAACGCCTGCGCGAGCACGTGGCGGCGCTGACCCGCCACCACCTGCGCCTGGGCTTTCTGGTCCACGATGCGCCGCTCGGGCGGCGGGCCATCTACCGCTACCTGCGCTCATGCGAGCCGGTCCAGGTCGACGTCACGCTGCTGAGCGTGGCCGACCGGCTGGCCACCCGCGGCCGCGGATCGGAGGAGGCCATCCGGCGGCACCTCGAGCTCGCCCGCGTGCTGCTGGGTGAGGCGCTGGCCTGGCGTTCCGTTCCGCCCCGGCCGCCGCTGCGAGGCGACGAGCTGGCCCGCGCGCTGGGGTTGCGGCCCGGACGCGAGTTGGGACGGATCCTGGGCGAGCTCGAGGAGGCGAGCTTCGCGGGCGAGATCGGCTCGCGCGAGCAGGCGATCGAGCGGGCCCGGGAGCTGGCCGCCGCGAGCGAATCGCCGGAGCCCGACCGGTAGCTGCGCGTCAGCGTTGCTGGTCAGCTTCCGGCGGCGTGGTTTGAATCCGGACCGGCGAGATTGCGTAGGTCAGTCCAAAAACCCACGCGCTGTAGTTCCTTGGTACCTTTCCGCGGTTGGTCGGGGCCCCATGGGCCCCGTAACGGCGTGTGCGTGTCCTAAAGCAGGCATCGAAGGGGAGTACATGGCAACGGGAACCGTCAAGTGGTTTAGCGACGACAAGGGCTTCGGCTTCATCACGCCCGACGACGGCGGGCGCGACTTGTTCGTTCATTTCACTGGCATCATGGGGGACGGCTATCGCTCGCTGTCCGAGGGTGTGAAGGTCTCTTACGAGGAGGAGGCAGGCCCCAAGGGGCCCAAGGCAGTCAACGTAACCAAGCTCTGAGTGGCGTTAGGGCCGGCCGGTCGAGTCCGGCGCTCGATCGATCGGCGCCGCCCGGTCGCGCCCATCATTTGGGCAGTGGCGCAACTGGCGCCGCGGCTTCGTGTTGAATCTGAGCATGAAACGTTCTCTGTTGGCCCTAGCCGGCGCGGTCGCGCTGGGCGTGGCCTTACCCGCCGCTGCCGGCGCGACGACCGTCGAGCTTGGTGTCTCCACGACGCCGCTTGTCGCTCCGAGCTGCCCCAAGGGGGTCTCGCCCTCGCAATGCACGATCATCCTGACTCGCGCCACCGCGCTCGAGACGATCAGGGACAACGTCGCGTACCCGTCTACGGTCAAGCAGGCCGGGCGCCTTGTGGCCTTCACGGTCGGCCTGTCCGCTCTGTCCAGCAACCCGACGACCGCCCAGAACGACGTCGCCTTCCTCGACAAGACCTACGGCGGTGACGCCCAGGTTCAGGTCACGGTTCTCAAGCGGGTCGGCCCGAAGAACCACTGGACCTGGCAGGTGGTCGAGTCGAGCCCGTTGGTCGACGTGCAGCCATACCTGGGGCAGATCGCCCAGTTTCCGCTGACCACGAGCCTTCCCGTGGTTCGTGGCGAGACGATCGCGCTGACCACGCCGACGTGGGCCCCGGTCCTCTCGATCGACCTTTCCACCGATCATTTCGCCTACCGGCAGAGCCGCAGCCGCAACTGCAACAACCCACCGTCGAGCACCCAGGCTCAGGTCACGGTGGGGATGAGCGCGAAGTACGCGTGCGACTACCCCGGGACGCGGGTCGAGTACAGCGCCACCGAGATCACGACTCCGGTGCCGAACGCGACCACCACCCCGCCGACCAAGAAGAAGACGACCCGGAAGACGACCCGGAAGTGACCTGAGGCCGCGGGCGGCGGATCAGCCAGGCGGTGCTCGGGTCGCTAGGGCTCAAGCGGCCGTCGGGTCGCCAGGGGCCAGGCGGCCATCGGGTCGCCAGGGCTCAGGCGGCCGTCGGGTCGCCAGGGGCTCAGGCGGCCGTCCGATCGCCAGGGCTCAGGCGGCCATCGGGTCGCCAGGGCCAAGGCGGCTGTCGGGCGGCTACGGCAGGCCGCCGCCGCCGCTGGTCGAACCGCCCGATCCCGAGCCGGAGTTGCCGCCGCCGGTCGCGCCGTTGGGGGTCGCGCCGCCGCCGGTCGGACCGGACGCGCCGCTCGAGCCCGAACCGCTGGTTCCGCTCGAGCCCGTACCTGACGTGCCCGAAGTCGCGCCGGACGAACCCGATGTGCCCGAGGAGCCGGTCGCTGACGAGGCCGAGCCAGACGACGAGGAGGACGAGGCGCCGGTGGTTGGCGAGGAGGTCGTGGTCGACGTCGTCGACGTCGTCGAGTTCGTCGAGTTCGTCGAGGCAGGAGACCGAGCGGCCACCGTCGCGGTCGGCACGGTGAGCGGCGGCGCCCCGGCGGTGTCGGTCGGCGGGGAGGACCCGCCGCACGCCGCCAGAGCGGCGCACAGGGCCAAACCGGCGAGCGCCCGGGACTTGTGCCTGGGACCTCCGATAAGCGTCACGACTCGACCACGCGGCACAACCTGAACCTCAGGTGTCGAGGGGCTCCAGGCGCCGTCCACAGTGCGGGCAGTCGTTCAGATCCCTCTGGCAGAGCTGGTCGCACCAGTTGCAGAAGCGCAGGTTCTCGACCGACCATGGCAGCTCCGACGGCGTGGGTGCGAGCGGGAGGAGCTGCGCTACGACCTCGAGCGGTTCGCCGGTCTCCCGGTCGACGTACACACGCCCGGGCTCGGCGTCGATCACAACCTCTCGCCCGGTGGATGGCGTCCTCATCCGATACCTCTGACGCGTCCTCATCCCCAGCCATCGTATAGCAGGGCCCGGCACGCCGCCTCCGAGGGGGGTCGGTGAGGCCCCGTGCCGACGGCTTGGATAGAGTGCCGCCCGTCGAGGTATGGCTAAGTCGCTGGGACGCATCTCCACGCTTGTGGCCGTCGCCCTGAGCGTGGTGGCTCTGGGTGGTTGCGCGATCAAGCACCCAACCTCGAACCTGGTCACGGGCAAGAAGCTGTTCGCGAGCAACTGTGCCTCGTGCCACACGCTCAGCCACGCCAACTCGACCGGGACGGTGGGCCCCAACCTGGACGACGCGTTCCGCCAAGATCGCGCTGACGGCGTCAAGAGCACCTCGATCGAGGGCCTGGTCTCGTACTGGATCCAGTACCCCAACACCCAGGGGGCGATGCCGGCGATGCTGCTCAAAGGCCAGGACGCGCAGAACGTGGCCGCCTACGTGGCTCGGGTGGCCGCCGTGCCCGGCCAGGACACCGGCGCCCTAGCCGCGGCGGTGGCGGAAACGGTCAATCCCACCCCAGCCGTGGGCAAGACGGTCTTCACCGGTGTGGGGGGCTGCGGCAGCTGTCACACGCTGTCCGCAGCGGCCACGACCGGCACGGTCGGACCGAATCTCAACACGCTCAAGCAAGCGTGCGCGACGCCGGCGTCCCAACAGGCCCGCGGCGCGACGCTGCAGAAGTGCATCGAGACCGCGATCACCGATCCGTACAAGTACCTCCCGGCGGGCTACACGGCCGGGATCATGCCGAACACGTTCTCGAAGACCCTCAGCCCCAGCCAGATCCAGGCGCTGGTGGCGTTCCTGTCGTCCGCGGCGAAATAGGGATCGCTCCGGCTGCCCGGGAACCAGACCCCGGCGCGGCCTTCTCGAGGCGTATATCTCGCGTCACCGGAGCCGCCCTCCGGGGATCGTGACGAGTAATACGCCTTCGGTTCAGGCGGCAGTCGTCACGCCCGGCGATGGACGGGCCGCGTGACGAGCAATACGCGTCCCAGGCGGCTAAGTCGTCACGCCCGGCGATGGACGGGTCGCGTGACGAGTAATACGCGGGGAGGCCGGGCGGGAACGGCGCGCCTGCGAAGCGCCGGCCGCGGCCATGCAAAACGCACCAAAGCCCCCTTCCCGAGATCGACTTTGCGCATATAAGCGTCCGGACAATGCTTATGTGCGCCCGGCGCCGGCGAGGAGGCGACTTTGGCGACTTTTGCACCGGGGGCGGCATGCGGACCTTGGCGGCGGGGGTGGTCCGCCGCGGCGGGTGTGGTCCGCCGCGGCGCGGCCGGTCCGCAGCGGCGGGCATGGTGCCGTGGGGGTGTGGACGCCGTCAGGACGGCCCGTGGCTGGCCGTAGGACGCCCCGAGGTGCCGTTGCCGGCCGTGAGGCGCTCCCATAGCTCCTGGCCGCGCCCCGCGGCCACGGCCCGGGCGGCCCGGCGCTCGTCGAGGTCGAGGCCGCGCGCGGCGGCCGCGTCGAGCAGCTGCTGGCGCTCCTCGGCCTCGCGGGCCACCTTCAAGAACAGCCAGCAGAACAGCCCGATGGTCAGGAGGCTCTCCTCGACCATCATCAGGCCGGCGGCCGCGATCTGGTCGCCCATGGGGCTGATGTGCCACGTCGCGTCCCCGGCGCGGTAGATCGGATAGAGCACGCCACCGGAGAAGATCAGCACGTTGGCCAGGACGGTTCCGGCCAGGCGGACCACGACGATGTAGACGAGCCGAGCGGCGTTCCCGAACCAGGCCGGCTTGGGGAGCGGCCCGAGCAGCGCCATCCACACGGCGATCCCGAAGGCGAGGAAGCAGACGTGCTGGAGCCCGTGGATCAGATCGTGGCGCAGGGCCGCCTGATACAGGACCGGCAGATGCCAGACGTAGAAGCTGATCATCCAGGCGGGCAGGGCGACCAGCGGGTGCGCGAACACGCGCAGCGGCGCCAGCCAGCGCACGCGCAGCAGCGGCGCCAGCAGCGGCCCGGTGAAGCCGAGCACGATCAGCAGCGCCGAGATGTCCCCGATCACCAGGTGCTCGATCATGTGGGCGACCAGCAGTTCGTCGGCCAGCGAGTCGACCGGCTCGCTCAGCGCGATCGCGAGCGTGACCAACCCGGCCGCGAAGCAGGCCTGACGCCACCCGGGCACCGGCCGCCGGTGCTGGGCCAGCGACCGCACGCGGGCGTGGTAGGGCAGCCAGAGCAGCAGTACGACCACGGACGGGACGATCCCGTTGATCGGGCTCGCGTCGGCGATCGGGAGCGAGCTCAGAATCACGCCATCAATGGTGCCACCGCGACGGCCCCGGCTACGTCAGCGCGCGGACGATCAACACGATCGCGACGATCACGACCAGCGCGCCGACCACGCGCACCAGCACGCGGAAGGCATCGGCTTCGGACACGCGGACCTCGGGCGCCTACAGCACGTAGACCGTCGTGTAGACGATCACCCACATGATGTCGACGAAGTGCCAGTAGATGCCCGGCACTTCCATGCCCTCGTGCTGCTCGGGCGAGTAGTGGCCCCGGAACGCGCGGATGTTGATGATCAGAAGCGCGCACAGGCCGATGAACACGTGGGCGCCGTGCAGCCCGGTGAGCGAGTAGAACACGGTGGCCTGGGCTGAGTCGTGCGGCGCCCAGCCGAGATGGATGTACTCGTTGACCTGGATGAACAGGAAGGTCAGGCCGAGCAAGAACGTCGCGACCATCCCGGCCTTCAGGCCGAAGCGGTTCCCGTGGCGGACCGACACCAGCGCCCAGTGGAGGGTCAGCGAGGAGGACAGCAGGATCAGCGTGTTGACGCCGGCGACCGCCTCGGGCACGGTGGTGCCGTGGGCCGGCCATGGGTTGTGGGTGACGATCCGGATGAAGAAGTAGGCGGTGAAGAACGCGCCGAAGATCATCACCTCGGACATGATGAAAAGCAGCATCCCGAGCGTCGGCGCGTGCACGCGCGAGGAGCGGTGCGCGGGCGGCGGTCCGTGGTGCTCGCCGTGAGCGATCGAGGCGGCTTCCAAGCTTGGCTCCTAGGTGGTGGGCGTCGGGACGTCCTCGTGGACCACGTGGTCGACTTCCTTGCCGCTCGCCCGCCGGACGCGCTCGATCAGGTCGGAGCGCAGCCAGCCGGACTTGGTCTCGGCAAAGGTCGAGATCACGATGTCGTCGACCCGGAAGTTCTGCAGCGCGTTGGCGATCGCCGTGAACGGATCCGGATCGCCGACCATGCCGGCGGCATACAGCCCGCGCACGTGCAGGCGGTCGAGCACGAGCTTGAGCCGCGTGCGGGCGCGCTGCACGGCTGCGCCCTGTCCGCCCTCGGCGGGAACGACCACGATGAACAGCTGCCGGAGTTCGTCGTGGGTGAAAGCCTCGGCCTTGGCCTGGAGGGCATGCAGCAGCTCGTCGCCCGACGCGGTGCGGTTGGCCACGGCCAGCGTCACGTGGAAGGGCAGCCCTTCGCTGTCGATGTCGTTGACGACGTGCGTGACTGGCAGGCCGGTGGCGTCGCGGACCCTCTCGATCAGGTCGCGGCGCAGCCAGCCCGAACGAGTCGCCGGGTAGGTGGAGATGACGATCTCCCGCGGTGCGTACTCGCGGACGGCATCGAGCGTGGCGCTGAACGGATCAGGGTCGCCCACCTCGCCGATGGCCCGGATGTCCATACTCCGGATCACCTCGAGAGCGAGGTCGAGCCGTACCTGCGCGGCGTCGAACATGGCGTCGGCGTAGATCACCAGTCCCGACGCTGGCTTGTTCTGGGGCACGCACAGGATGAACCGGGTGTCGCTGTCGGCACGCTCCCGGACTTCGTCGAGCAGCTCCTTGCCGCCGAGCGTCTCGTTGGCGACGACCAGGATCGTCTTCGAGGCGATATTGGGGCTCTCGACTGAGCTCACTCGTGCGCCTCGACGCTGGGCGGGGTCGAGAACGTGCCGGCGGTGATCTTCTCGGCCTCGGCCGGAGACTTGAAGATCCCATGCACCGCGCCGGGCACACCGTATTCGTACGGTCCGCCGACGACGGTCGGCACCGCGTCGAAGTTGAACACCGGCGGTGGGGAGGACACCTGCCACTCGAGCGTGAGCGCCCGCCACGGGTTGCTCGCCGCGCGTGGCCCGCCGCGCCAGCTGACGACGATGTTGTAGAGGAAGATCAGCGTGCTCGCGCCCAGGATGAATGCCGAGATCGAGATGAACAGGTTCCAGGCGGCGAACTGGGAGGCGTATTCGGCGACCCGGCGCGGCATGCCCTGGATCCCGATCAGGTGCATCGGGCCGAAGGTCAGGTTGAAGAAGATGAACGTCATCCAGAAGTGCAGCTTGCCCAGCCGGTCGTCGAACATCCGGCCGGTCATCTTCGGGAACCAGTAGTAGACGCCGGCGAAGATCGTGAACAGCGAGCCGCCGAACAGCACGTAGTGGATGTGGGCGACGATGAAGTAGGTCTGGCTGACGTGGATGTCGAACGGGATCATGGCCAGCATCACGCCGCTGATCCCGCCCAGCGTGAACATGGTCAGGAACCCGAGGGCGAACAGCATCGGCGTGTCGAGGTGGAGCACCCCTCGCCACAGCGTCGCCAGCCAGGAGAAGATCTTGATCCCGGTGGGAACGGCGATGATCGCCGTGGTGATCATCATCGGGATACGGATCCAGGGCTGCATGCCCGAGACGAACATGTGGTGCGCCCACACCGTGAACCCGAGTACCACGATGGCCAGCAGCGAGAAGGCCATCATGCGGTATCCGAAGATCGGTTTTCGCGACTTGACCGCGAGGATCTCGGAGATGATCCCGAACCCCGGCAGCATCATGATGTAGACCGCCGGGTGGGAGTAGAACCAGAACACGTGCTGGTACATGAGCACGTTGCCGTTCTTCTGGGGCCCGACGAACGCGTCGAAGAAGTGGAAGTGAAGCGCGGTGTCGAGCAGGATGAAGAACTGCGACGCCGCGATGAACGGGGTTGCAATCACGACCAGCAGCGAGGTCGAGAAGTTCGCCCAGACCAGCAGCGGCATCCGGAAGAAGCTCATGCCGGGAGCGCGCATCGTGATGATCGTCACGAGGAAGTTCAGCGCGGTGAAGATCGACGAGAACCCCAGGAACTGCACGCCGATCGAGAAGAACAGCTGACCGAGCGGCATCGTCGTCGAAAGCGGCGCGTAGGCGGTCCAGCCCGCGGCGAACGAGCCTCCGGGGGCGAGGAAGCTCATCAGCATGATCACGCCGCCGAGCGGCAGCAGCCAGAACGACAGAGCGTTCAGGCGCGGGAAGGCCATGTCCGGCGCGCCGATCATCAGCGGCAGGACGAAGTTCGCCAGCCCGGCGAACACCGGGATCACGAACGCGAAGATCAGCAAGCTGGCGTGGACCGAGAAGACGCCGTTGTACTGCTCGGGGGTCAGGAACTGCATGCCGGGCTTGGCCAGCTGGGCCCGGATCAGCATCGCCAGCAGGCCGCCCACCAAGAGGAAGAAGAACGAGGTGACCGTGTACTGGATCCCGATCACCTTGTGGTCGGTGTTGACCCGGAAGTAGTCGCGCCAGCTATAGGCCCCGTGCCCGGAGTGGTCCTCGGGGCGGGTGGGGCGCCCCGCGGCCCAGTAGAGCCAGTAGTCGCCCGCGCCGAGGCCAACCAGTAAGAAGAGCGGGACCGAGAACAGCGCGACGATCGTGATCGCGTGGGCGTCGATGATCGGGTGGAGGTGCATCAGCCAGCGGATCAGCACGGTGATTCCGACCGCGAAGGCCAGGCCGAGGACCTCGCCCAGGGCCGCCCGGTACCAGCCGGGCGCGCGCAGCTTCGGCGGGAGCGGGACGCGCGAGCGGCGCGCGACCGGGGCCTCATGAGCTGCGGTTGCCGTGACTGCCATCAGTCGACCTCCTGATCAAGCGAGGCCCAACGCGGGCGACTCGAGACTTCCAGAGCGGACTCCTGTCGGGGGCCGCTGTCCATCTTCTGCACGATACCTACTCGCCTGGCCATCGTCGCTTGCTCATTTGGCTGCATTGGCCAGGAAGTTGACCAGCGCCTGGATCTGGTCAGAGGTCAGACGCTGCCCGAAGTTCGAGGGCATGATCCCCGCGCTGTAGCCGGTCGGCAGGTACTTGTCGGGACTGGTAATTGCGGTCTGGATGCACTGCTGGATGCTCGCTCCCCGGGCCTTCTTGGAGGCGGCGGTGGCGCAATCGGCCTTCAGGCGGGTGTCGAGGTCCGGCCCGACCGTTCCGGTGGAGGCGGCCGCGGCCAGGGTGTGGCACCCGGAGCACCCCGCGGAGCCGGTGAACACGGCCTTGCCCGCGGCCGCGCTCGTGCTCGAGGACGACGACGAGCTCGACGAGGAAGAGCTCGAACCGGACGAGCTCGACGATGACGAGGACCCGCCGCCGCCGGTCCCATAGCCCGGGACGGCGTTCGAGACGTTCGGCGGCGTTGTCCCCACGGGCGGCGGGCCATTGGCCGGCTGATGGCGCAGCCAGGTCGCGAAGGCCGCCGCGCTCACCACTCGCACGCTCGAGCGCATCAGCGAATGGCCGGCACCGCACAGCTCCGTGCACTCGACCGGATAAGTGCCGAGCGCGTTCGGCGTGACCCGCAGGGTCGTGACGATGCCCGGAACCGCATCGAGCTTCTCGGAGAAACTCGGGACGAAGAAGCTGTGAATCACGTCGTAGCTGCGCAGCTTGAACACGACCGGGCGATCGATCGGCAGGTACAGGACCGCGGAGGTCACCTCCTTGCCGTTTGCCTGCGGATAGCCGAACTGGAAGGCGAACTGTCGGGCGGTCACGTTCACGGTCATCGCGTTTGCCTTGTTGGCCTCGTTGGAGCGCAGCACCGTGTAGGCGTAGGTGCACATGCCGATGAGCAGGCAGGCCGGAAGCGCGGTCCACAGCACCTCGAGCCGGGTGTTGCCGTGGATCGGCGGACCGTCCATCTCCTCCTGCCCGGGCCGCATACGGAACTTCCACACCGAGAACAGCACCACGGTCTCGACGAGCACGAAGATCGGGACGGTGGCGATCAGCAGGACGGTGTAGAGGGTCCTGACGTTGCCGGCCTGGATCGATCCCTTGCTCGGGAACCATGGGATGAGCAGCGCGAGGAAGATCCCGATGGCTGACCCGACCACGACGAACACGACCATCTGCAGAATCGGACGGTTACGCACGATGGTCTTCGCTCTGCTGGCCCGCGGGCGTCACTCGGCGGCATCCTAAGCCTTCTGGGCGACGAAGGACGTCACCCCGAGCGCCGCTCGGGACGCGGTCAGTCAGCCAAGGTGGTAGAGGGCCGTGGGGTGCACGGCGCGAGAACGAATTCCGCGCCGGCGTGGCCCTCGACTATGATTGAGGCAATTGTTGCAAGCGAGCCAGGGAGTCGTGAATGCAGGTACGCGAAGGGATGTCCGAGGCCGTCCTGACCATCGGCCCGCGCCACAGCCTGCGGGATGCCGCCCAGGCCATGTGCCGGCGGAACGTGGGTGCCGCGGTCGTGCTCGACCCCGAGGCGCCGGGCCCGGGCGTGATCACCGAACGGGACATCCTGCGCGCGATCGGGTCCGGTGAGGATCCCGATCGCGAGCTGGTCGCCGACCACCTGACCTCGGACCTGACCTTCGCCGCGCCCGACTGGTCGCTCGAGCGGGCCGCGGCGGCGATGGTCCGGGGTCGCTTCCGGCACCTCGTCGTGGTCGATTCCGGCGAGCTCGCCGGCGTCCTGTCGATGCGCGACATCGTGCGCTGCTGGACCGAGGACGGCGCCACCTGCGAGGTGCCCGCAGCCTAGGGGCCCGCTAGTTCGACTTGGTGGCTAGAACGTGGACGGTTGTGACGAGTTTTAGCTGGCGGGGGCGAGTCGGGCGTCGTGTATGTATTCGTTGACGGCGTGTTCGAGGGTTTTGAGCGCTTGGCGGATCTCGGTCTTGGCGGGTGG
>DATIEI010000193.1:0-7126 GCA_035455845.1 Solirubrobacteraceae bacterium | reverse complement strand
ATGATCGTCGGCGCCGGTGATCGCCCGTGCGTGGTGATCGCGGTCGGCGCTCGCGAGCACCGGGGCGACCCCGAGTCGATCCGCTACCCGGTCGATAAGACGGCGCTGCGCCACCGGGCCGGTGCGCAGGAGGAGACCTCTGACCCCCGCGCGGCCTACGCGCACCTGCCTCCCCGGGAGTGGTCGCGCTACCGCGAGGGCTGGCTATCGGATGAGTAGTAGTTGAGCCCCAGCCCGGTCAGGCGCAAGCGGATCAGGCTGTAGCTGCACCAGGGTTCCGGGCAGGCGCCAATCGCTGGCGGCAGTCCGCGTGCCTTTACATCCACATCGGTCGATCCGTCCGCCGGCTCCGGGTAGCGACGCGTGACGTCCTCGGTGGCCTCCGCCCCCGCGACGCGATTGCAGGCCGGATCGTTCAGCGCCCGGGCGACGCTCTCGCCGCTCAGCACGCAGTAGCTCGCCCGCTCATAGGCGTCGCCGGGTGACACGAGTCCGGAGTCCCAGGTCGTCGGGTGCCCCGCGAGGCTGTCGAACTGATGCCAGTACACGCGGGTGATCTGTCCCGGGAACGCCGAGCCCGAGCGAGCCAGGTCGAGGAAGTCGCTCGCCGCGTAGGCCTGAGCCCGGGGATTGCCGTCCAGGCAACTTCCCAGGCCGTAGGGCAGCGGATCGAGCACCACCGGGTCGTTGCACCCCTCCGGTATCCCGAGGTAGGTGGGCACCGGATCGGTGATCTGCGCCGCGGCCTCGGTCAACCAGATCGAGGCCTGGCTACGGCCGGGCGGATACAGCGAGGCGATGTACGCGCTGAGCAGCGACGTGTCGCCGTGCGCCATCCGCCCGTTGTTCAGGTAGGCAGCGGCGCTCAGGTCCTCGTAGGGATGAAACGACCACACCGCCGGATAGAGCCCGATCGTCTTGGTCAGGTACGTCGCGTACGCCTTGACCGCGACCAGGTGTGGGTCGTTGGCGCTGTCGCCGTCGGCCGCGAGCGCGACGAGCGTGAGGTGATGGCCGAACCTCGTCCGGTTTGCCGCGTCGGCTTCGTAGTAGTACCAGGCCGCGCACTGGTCGGCGTGATGCGGCGGCAGATCCCCCCGCGGCGTCGGGTTGCACGTGTTGTTCACCTGCGCGCCGTCGGGTTCGTCGTAGGTCTCGTACTCGGTCGGCGGCGCGATTCCCTGCCGCGCAGCGAATGAATCGAGCGCGGAGACGATGCCCTTGAAGCCGCAGTAGTACTGGTTGGCGGTCGGATTCGCCGGGTCGTGCGGGTTCCCGTTGCCGGGATATCTGGCGGCGCTGTTGGTGGTAATCGAGATCAGCGGGTCGAGCCCCGCCAGCCGCGCCGCCAGCACATAGTTCTCGGCCAGCGCCAGCCACGGCGTGCCGTAGTACGAGGGTGGGTGCCTCTCGGACGCGCAGCCGTCGCCAATCGCCCGGCCTCCGGTGCTCACCGTGTCCCACGGGATGCCGGCCCGCACGTACCGAAATGCGTTGGCGCCCCCGGTCTGGTCGCTGGCCAGTGCCTGATAACGGTCGAACATGGCGTGGCTCAGGCTCGCCGCCGGACAGCCGGGCAGCGGATACAGCGTGCACGGAATCCCCGCGGCGCCGTCGCTCAAGCCGACCCCGGCCGTCGCGGTCTGCGCGCGGGCAGCGGTCGGCACGACCGCCAGGCCGAGCGCCACAACCAGCGCGACTATCCCCCAGGAGAAGCGCCCCACTTCTCCAAAACGCTAGCTGGCGCCCGGTCGGCGGTCAAACGTCTCGTCTCCGCGGCCCCTCTCAGCTCACCGCCGAGCGTGCGAAGACGCGGATCGAGATGGCCGCCAGGGCCACGGCCCAGAGCGCGATCACGGCCAGGCTGAGCCACGCCTCCCCGGTGACGGTGTGCATGCCCCAGATGTCGTGCAGGCCCTTGCCGCTCGGGTCGATGAAGCCATAGCGCATCAGTGCGAGCGCGTGGGTGAGCGGGAACGCTTTGGCGATCGCGGTCAGCACGCCGGGCATCGCGCCGATCGGGAACAGCGCACCGGCGAAGAAGAACGGCAGGATCGCCACGGCCGGTGTCGCTGCGACGTAATCCTCCTGCTTGGTCACCCGGCTGGCCAGCGTCTCGGCCGCGCTGTACATGAACACGGTGAACAGCAGGCCCGCCGCGACGAACCAGGCCACGCCGCCCGCGGTGATGTGGAACGTCCCTCCCCTGAGCGCCGAGAGCCCGATCAGCACGGCGACCTGGAGGGTGGCCAGGCCGATCGCCACGATCAGGTTGCCGAGCACCAGAAACGCACGTGGCACGGGTGCCGCCAGCAGCTCGCGCTGGGCGCCCGAGTGCCGGTCGACGAGCACGCTCAGGCCTGCGAATATGCAGCTGAGCGGGATCACCAGGCCCACCGCACCGACCCCGACGAACGAGGTGTAGTCGATTTGGGAGTGCAGGCCGCCGGTGGCGACCTTGAGCGCAGGCGCCACGACCGTGGCCAGCAGCGCTGGTCCGAGCAGGGGTACCGCGATCTGCCTGGGGGTCTTGGAGGTCAGGGACGCTCGCCGTTTGGCGAGAGTGAGCAGCGCGCCGGCGGCTCGCGCGCGACCGGGCGGCGCAGGCAGGGCGATCGATGGGGCTTCGGCGATCGCGGACATGGTGAGGTCTCCTTGGGAGTGGGTTGTCGTGGTCAGGCGGCGCTCGCCATGCGCGCGCCGGTCAGGTGGAGGTAGACGTCGTCGAGGGTCGGGATGCGCGTGGCGATCTCCGAGATGTGCAGGTGATCGCCATCGATCACCGCCAGCGCGTCGGTGGCGGTGTGCTCGTGCAGGGGCACGGTCACGCGAGCGCCCACGGCGAAGGCATCGCTCCCGGCTACTCTGCGCTCCCGCAGAGCGGCCAGCGCGGCCTCGGGGCTGCCGCTCACGCGGAACTCGAGGATCTCGCGACCGAGCCCGGCCAGCAGTGCGCTCGGACTGTCCAGCGCGACGATCGCGCCCTCGTGGATGATCGCCACCCGGTCGCACAGGCGCTGCGCCTCGTCGAGGTAGTGGGTGGTGAGCACGATCGTCATCTCCTCGCGTGTGCGCAGGCCGGCGATCACATCGAGCAACTCGTGCCGGATCCGCGGATCGAGCCCGACCGTCGGCTCGTCGAGAAACAGGACGCGCGGCCGGGAGACGAGCGCGCGAGCGATCTCGAGCCGGCGGCGCTGGCCGCCGCTGTAGCTGTCGACGGGACGATCGATGAGCTCGGCGAGGCCGACCGCCTCGATCAGCTCCCCGATCCGGCCGGCGGCCTGACCCGCCGGGATCCCCCACAGGTGGGCGTGCAGCAGGAGGTTCGCGCGGCCGCTCAGGGGGCCGTCGACCACGGCGTCCTGGAACACCACACTGCTGACGCCCCGCGCGAGAAGCGGCTGGGCGGCGACGTCGTAGCCGGCCAGGCGTGCGCTCCCCGAGGTGGGCGCCACGGTGGTGGTCAGCATCCCGATCGTCGTCGACTTGCCGGCCCCGTTGGGTCCAAGCAGGCCGAACACCTCGCCCGGCGCAACTTGGAAGTCGATCCCCTTGACCGCCTCGACGCCGCCCGGATAGGTCTTGCGCAGGGCTGAGACCTGCACCGCGGGCGCGCTGGTCTCCCCCAGTCCGTCGATGCCCCGCAGCGCTGTGCTTCGATGCGGCGAGCCAGGCTCAGGCAATTCTTCGCGGCTAACACTGCTCATTTGACACCTCTTCGTTCGACTGATTGCGTGACGATACAGCAATGTAACGCTACAATCAAGTTACGTAACGTGAGCGGTCTCTTCGAATCAGATCCGGTGTCAGAGTCATCTGCGAGACTTGCCGCGATGCCCGCGCGAGGTCAAAACGAGGCCGCGGAGGTCGATCCGGTTCGCGTCCGCGCCGCCGGCCGGCCCCTCGACGAGAACGTCGATGCGGCGATCCTCCAGACGGCCTGGCGGCTCCTCATTCAGGAGGGCTACGCGCGGATGTCCATCGCCCGGGTCGCCGAGGAGGCCCGGGTAGGCCGGCCAGCCATCTACAGGCGCTATCGCGACAAGTCAGAGCTGGTGGCCGCGGTTCTGGCCAGCAAGCAATCGGCCACGCAGCCGATCGACACGGGCAGCGCCCGCGGCGATCTCATCGCTCATCTGGAGTTCGCGCGGCGGCGGTTCTCGGTCGAGCTGGCCGGGACGATCATGGTCGAGGGCCGCAAGCATCCCGAGCTGCTCGAGGGCTTCCGGCGGGGCATGCTCGAGCCGCGCGTGGCGGACATCGTCGCCGCGCTCGAGCGAGGCAAGGAGCGCGGAGAGGTCCGGACCGACCTCGATTGCGACGTCGCCGTGCACGCGCTGATGGGCGCGTTCATGTACCACCGGATCGCCGAGGGCACTCCCAAGAAGGGGTGGGCCGAGCACGTGGTCGAGCAGCTCTGGCCGGCTTTCGCCGCCTGAGCCTGGTCAGGACTCAGCGTGGGCGCGAACGATCGCGTCGAGCAGCGCTCGATCGGCTTCCTGGAGATCCACGAACTTCAAGCCGACGTGCGTGGGAGTCGTGCGGGCGACCTCCGCTCCGCAGCGGATCGGCGTCTGGGCGTCGCCGAAGTACAACTCCACCCGGTAGCCCGTCGTTGCGTCCAGGCTCGGGTGCCGTTCGACGCGCATCCCGCTGACACTGAGGTCCGCCAGCCGGGTCTGGACGTACTCAGAATCCTGCGGCGAACCGGCCCGGAACATCCGCGCCACGGCGTTGACCTGAACGCGCGCGGCCGACCTCCGTTCCGGAAGCTGGACCCCATCGACGACCACGAACAGCAGCTCCGGCCCTTCGCTGGTGCTGGTGGTGGCGATGCCTTTCAGCGCGACCTTGCCGCCGGCGTGATCGAACATCAGATATCCGTGCACCGCCGGCACCGAGCTTCCGAGCAGCGCGCCCGGCTCGGCGTCGATGCCCTCCAGGGTCGCCACCGACCCTTCGACGCCCAGCACACGGCAGTCCAGGACGACCTCGTCCTCGACGTCGAGGTGAATCTCAACTTCTTGGTGGTGCTTTAGTCTGCGCATCGCTCGAACTCGGGGGCTCGAGAGCGAACCGTTTGCCTGCGTATGCGTCCGGTTTCGCTCCGAACACTTAAGTGATCGACCTGCCCCCGCTGACGCTTTAGCCCCTACCTCGCATCGCGGCTGCGGGGGAGCTGCCTGCAATGGGCCGCGAAGCCGCAGATCACCGCCCGCAGCTGCGCGCGAGTTGCCTCGTCGATCAGGCAGTTCTGCTCGTCGAAGCGCTCGTGGGCGCGGTCGACATACAGCGATTTCCCGAACCAGGGCCGCATCTTGAGAAAGCGAAACACCGACAGCCACGCCTGCTGCGCAAAGCGCGTGCCGGCGCCTCCGCCGGCACCGATGAGCGCGACCGGCAAATCCCCGAATACGGACGCGATGTCCGAGGACGGACGCGACGCCCAATCGATCGCGTTCTTCAGGAACCCGGGAATGCCCCAGTTGTACTCGGGGGTCGCGATCAGCAAGCCGTCCGCTCCCCGCAGCGCGTCCTTCAGCTCTGACACACCTGCCGGAAAGCCCTCACTCTCGAGGACGTCCTGATTGAACAGGGGAAGCGAGCCGATGATCGCGAGCTGGCTCAGATCAACCACGGCGCCGGCCGGAGCGAGGGCCGCGGCTTCAGCGAGCAGCGCCCGGTTCCTGGACGCCTCGCGGAGGCTTCCGCCCAGAGCCAGGATTCGGATGGTTCGTTCTTCTAGCATCGGGGGCTCCCTGCCGGCTGAACGCACGGTGAGGACCTTAGGACCTCGGGTTCGGTACTTCGAGGAAAGGCTGCAGCAGCTTGGGCGTCCGCCGTGGTCGAGCCGCTCGGCGACGAGCTCATCGTCCATGGATCGTTGGCTGCGGAGCTGATCGCCGCTTCGCCCACACCGGGATCGCTATTCGCTGAGGTCGGTCATCTCGGTCTGCGCCGCGAGCTCTTGGGCGCGAGCCGGATCCAGTCGACCGGCGCCCGGGCTCTCAGCGTTGGCCGCCGCCGCGCCGAGCGCGAGCGCGAGCGCGCGCGGCCACGGATCGCCACGCTCCAGGGCGACCAGCAACCCTGCGAGCAACGCATCGCCGCTGCCGACTGGGTACCGACCGCGCGCCTGCGTCCGCGCGTGACGCGTGGTTCCGGCGGGATCGATCGCGACGACGCCCTGCTCGCCAATCGTGATGACCGTGGCGTGGCCGCCACCACCGGCGCGGCGGTGGATCGTGAGAGCCGCGTCGTGCGCCTCGTCAACGGTCGAGATCGACCGCTCGAGCAGCTCGCCTGCCTCATACGCGTTGATCTTGAGGAGGTTCGGATGGCTGTCGAGCGAGCGTTCCAGGGCGTCGCCGCGGGAGTCGAGTGCGGTGGCAACACCGGCTCCGCGGGCGGCCGAGATCAGGCGGGCGTATCCGTCGTCGGGCGCTCCAGGCGGGAGCGATCCCGCGATGGCGAGCCACGAGGCACCTCCCAGGAGACCAGACACGATCTCCTCGAGCTCGCGCCACGCGTCGGTCGAGACCGGGGTGCCGGACTCGTAGAACTCGGTCAGACGCCCCGTCTCGCGATCGGCCACCGAAAGGCTAGACCGCGTCTCGCCGGCCGACCAGGCGAATCGCCTGCCGACTCCCTCTGCCCCAAGCTCCTCGTCGAGCCAGCGTCCCGCGTGGCCGGCAAGGATGCCCGTCGCGATTGCCTCTGATCCGAGTGTGGTGGCGACCTGCGCGACATGGATCCCCTTGCCGCCGGGCAGCGCAACGAACTGCTCCGGTCGGTGGATGTCGCCATGGGCCAGCCGCTCGACCTCGAACAGCCTGTCGATCGACGGGTTGCCGGCGACGCACAGGATCATCCTCGATCCTCGGCGGCCGCCAGTGACTCGACCGCCTCGAGCGCCTCCGCCAGCGTCGGCTGGGCGCTCGTCCCTCCGACCGCTCGGGTGGAGAGTGCGCCGCAGGCACAACCGAGCGATAGCGCCCGCTCGATGGTCCAACCGCTCAGCAGGCCGGTGAGGTCGAACTCCGAGTCGGCCGCCATCCGTGCGTGGAGCTTGTCAGCTTGGCGTCGCGGTCGCTTTCGCGCCAAGACTTCACCGGTGCGTGTT
>DATIEI010000192.1:0-11232 GCA_035455845.1 Solirubrobacteraceae bacterium | reverse complement strand
TGGTCGAGCGCTGCCCGCCCGAGCTGCTCGTGCGCTGGCTGCAGTTCGGCTGCTTCACGCCGCTCATGCACGCCCACGGCCGGATGCCGCAGGAGCCCTGGCACTACTCCGAACGCGTGCTCGAGCTGTACCGCGCCTATGTCCTGCTGCACGAGCAGCTCGTGCCCTACGTGCGGGCCGCCGCGAACACCGCCGCGCGCACCGGCCTGCCGATCATCCGGCCCCTGTGCCTGACCGATCCGTCCGATCCGCGCGGGTGGTCGATCGGCGACGCCTACGGCTTCGGACCGGCGCTGTGGGTCGCGCCGGTACTCGAGGACGAGGCGCGCGAGCGAGAGGTCGCGCTGCCGCGCGGCGAGTGGATCGAGACCTGGTCGGGTCGGCAGGTGCGCGGCGGCGGCGAGCACGTCGTGGATGCGCCGCTCGAGCGGATCCCGGTGTGGGTCCGCGCCGGCTCGATCGTCGTGACGTATCCGGCCTCGCACGTCGCGCGCGGTCTGGGCGACGCGGTCGAGGCCGAGCGACCGCTCGAGGTCACGCTGTGGGGCAACCCGCGGCTCGGGCACGCGTCGGTCCGGCTCGCCGACGGGACGCGGATCACGTG
This sequence comes from Solirubrobacteraceae bacterium, assembly GCA_035455845.1. Taxonomy (GTDB): domain Bacteria; phylum Actinomycetota; class Thermoleophilia; order Solirubrobacterales; family Solirubrobacteraceae; genus Palsa-465. The sequence goes on along the minus strand of DATIEI010000192.1, from coordinate 10,628 downwards.
GCGACGCGGACGGTGGTCGGCCTCGCCCGAGCGGGAGGTCAGCTTCCATGAGCGACCGGCAGCGTGAAGAGTCGGTAGAGCTCCTCGAGCTCGTGGCACTCGCCGGTTCTCACCCTCGTGGCGAGTAGCGTCAAGAGCCCGTGCACGTCCACCTCCTGGGGACGGATCGTGTCTGCAGCCCGATCGATGCGTCGCAGCTCGAGGAAGTCGTCGAGCAACCCGGCGCCGGCCCTCCTCGACGATGATGTCGACGTAGCTCGCATCGGTCCGGTCGAGTGCGTCGTGGCCGCGGCGATGTCGGCCACGAGCTCGTCATGGCGAGGCTCGCATACCTGCCAGAACTCGCGCAGTGCATTCAGCTCCTCCTCGGAGAGCTGTGTGGACGCGCGGTAGCGCTGATCGACGGTCACGCCGCCGCCTCCTTTCCAGGTTCATTTGCGAGCGACGCGTGCGTGAGCGTGCAGAACGCATCCACGACGCGAGGATCGAAGTGCTCACCCGCCTGTCGGCATATCTCGCCGACGGTGCGGTCCACCGGACAGGCCGGTTTGTATGGCGGTTCGTGGGTGAGCGCGTCGACGACGTCGGCCACCGCCACGATCTGACCGGCCAGCGGGATCTCGATCTTGCCCACGTCGTGCAGCGGGGCAGCCCGCTGGATCAGCTCGATCGTGTCGTCCGGCAACCGAAGCCGAGAGGCGAGCAATGCGCTCGTGTGCCAGATCCGAAGCAGCACATTGTTGGGCTCATCATCCACGACAAGGATGCGCAGGTCACTGAGCCATGGATCGAATGCGTTCACCGCAACGCCTTCCCGCCTGGATTCGGCAAGCTGATAACTAACGGCAAAACCTGTTAGTGGCGCTCTTCCGCAGCCGGCCCGCAGCGGCGTCCGAAATTCCCTGCCGAAGCGCCAAGCGGAATTGTAACTACATGTTCAAATCCAACAGTGTCAGCAGGTGACGCGTTACATATGTTCTGATAGGTTTGACGATCGCGTGGCAGTCAGGGTGCGCCGACGCGAGTCAGGGCGAGGGCTCCCCACTGTGCGCCGAGCGCCGCGGCGCCGTCGACCGAGTCGCCGCGTCCCAGGCCGAGCGTGAAGGCGGCGGCGAATGAATCGCCGCACCCGTAGGAGTCGCGCGCGGGTCCCGGGAGCGTCACCGGCATCCAGCGGCCCTCGGACTCTCCCCACCAGCGCCCGCCGCGCTCGCCCTCGGTGGCCACGAGCAGCCGCGCATGCGGCTCCGCGCGCGTGGCCCACTCGCTCTCGTCGGGGTCGCTCTCGCTGAACACGAGCGCGTCCACGCTGCTTGTCGCAAGCACGGCCCTGGCGCGCGGGGATGCCACGACCACGGCCGCCCGGCGGGCATGCTCCAGCGCGCCCGCGTCCCCGGCGGTGAAGTACACGGATTGCACCGAGCCCAGGCGCTCCCAGTCGAGATCGTCGGATCCACGCGGCTCGAGGCGCTCGCCGAGCGTGATGATCGTGCGCTCACCGTCTGGCTCGAGCAGGGTGACGGCGCGCCGCGTTGGTTCCGCGCGCCACGCAACATGCATGCGGGCACCGCGCTCCTCGAGCTGGGCGACCGCCGCGTGGCCGTCCAGGTCGTCCCCGAGGGCGGTGAAGAAGTCGACCTCCGCGCCCATCTCGGCCAGCACCGAGGCGGCCACTCCGCCCCCGCCGCCGGCGCGCAGAGACCCGCCCACGGCGTGGATCACCTCACCCCGCCGCGGAAAGCGCGGGACGGGGAGGAAATCGACCCATTCGACGTGTCCAACCACTCCGACGCGTGTCATGGCGTTAGTGTGCGCAGGCATGATGGATGAGGGGTTGCCGATCGCCTACGAGGTGCTCGAGCCTGGCGTCCCGGTGTACGCGTCCGGGGGTGAGCAGGTGGGGACGGTTGGGCACGTGGTGGCCGCCTTGGAGCAGGACATCTTCCACGGGATCGTGCTCGATTGCGAGCGGGGTCAGCGGTTCGTTCCGGCTGATCAGGTGGCCTCGCTTCACGAGCGCGGCGTCGATCTGCGGATCGACCGGGCCGCCACCGCCGCGCTGCCCGAGCCCGAGGGCGGGGCGCCGGCATGGCGGGCGGAGGAGCCAGGCGTCAAGCCGAGTTCGTGGCGGCGATTCCTCGACCTGATGGAGGGAAAGGATCCGCGGGCGCGCGGCTGGGACGAGGAGGACTAGCGGGACGGGCCACCATCACCAGTTCGTCATCGACGCGGTGATGATCCGTCTCAGATCGTCTTCGGTCGCGGGCTTGGGGGCCACCGCAAGCAGCCGCTGCTGCTTGAGTGCGCCGGCCACGAGATCCGGGATGTCGTCTTCGTGGTAGCCGAGCGAGGCCACGCCCCGGGGGGCATCGACGTCCTGCATGAGACGGCGGATGACCTCGGGCAGCGTGTCCGGGCCGGGGTCGGCGATCGCCCTCTGGGCCAGCAGCCCTGCGACGTGCGTGTGACGTTCGGGCGCCGCGTCGTAGGTGAAGCGGAAGGCGGCCGGCGCGGTGACGATCACCGAGTGACCGTGCGGCACGAACGGGTGGTCGTCGGGATATCCGGGCGGCTGATACTCGTGCTTGACCGAGGCGATCGGGTAGGCGCAGGCGTGCGGGATGTGCACGCCGGCGGAGCCGAAGCCGACGCCGGCCATCGTGGCGGCGAGCATCATGAAGCCGCGCGCCTCGACGTCCTCGGGGTCGGCCACCGCCCGGCGCAGGTAGCGGCCCCCGAACTCCAGGGCCTTTGCCGACCACACGTCGGCGACCGGGTTGGAGCCCTGGTAGGGCGGGCGATCGTCGGGTGACGCGGGACGATCGCGGGTGTCGAACGGCTTGGACAAGAACGACTCCGCCGCGTGGCACACCACGTCGAGCCCGGTTGAGGACGTGACCTCGGGCGACAGCGACCGGGTCAGGTCCGGATCGACGATCGCCTGCGTGGGACGCAGGTAGCGGTGTGAGATGCCCGTCTTGACCTTGAGCTCGGGGATGTCGAGCACTGCCACCGTGGTCGCCTCCGAGCCGGTGCCTGACGTGGTGGGGATCGCCAGGTGCGGCCTGAGCGGCGAGGGTGGCTTGCGGCCTTGGCCAACCGGCGCGTTGACGTAGTCCATCACGGGGGCCGGGTGCGTTGAGACGAGATTCGCCACCTTGGCGGTATCGATGCTCGAGCCGCCGCCGACCGAGACGAACCCGTCGACTTCGTGTGCCAGCGCGTAGTCGACCGCGGCCTGGAAGGAGTCGATCGTCGGCTCGACGCGCGAGCGGTCGTAAAGGACGACCTCGATGCCCTCGGCCTCGATCGCGTTCTGCACCTGATCGGGATAGCCGGCCGCGGCCACGCCCGGATCGGTCACCAGCATCGCGCGGCGCACGCCGAGACGCTTGAGCTCCCAACCGGCCTCGGCCGAGGCACCCCGGCCGAACTTCACCGGCGTGGCCTCCATCGTGAAGATCGTCTCGTGGGCGGGGGTCATCGGTTCAGATGGTGTCAGTCTTGGAGCAGGCCGGCCGCGACGAGCTCCTCGCGTAGCGCCGCCGCGGACTCGAACTTGATCGCCCGCATGCCGACGCCACGTGCCGCGGCGACGTTCTTCGCCGAGTCGTCGATGAACAGCGTCGTCGCCGCGTTCAGGCCGAAGCGGGCGAGCAGCAGTTCGAACACCTTTGGATCGGGCTTGGCCACGCCCTCGAAGCTTGACACGACCGTGCCGTCGAACCATCGCAGGAACGGATAGCGATCACGGCGGCCCGGATAAGTCCAGGTCTCCATGTTGGTCAGCGCGTAGACCGGGACGCCGCGCTCCTTGAGCGCCCTGAGGATCTCGACCGATTCATCGATCGGCCCGGCGAGCATCTCCTCGCTGCGCCGCGGCCACGCCCGGATGTGCTCGGCGTATTCGGGATGGGCCTTCACGAGCGGAGGGATCGTCTTCTCCGGCGGAACGCCGAGGTCGTGGGCGTGATGCCACTCCATCGTGCAGACCTCCGAGAGGAACCGGTCCATCTCGGCCTCGTCGTCGAACAGCTTGCGGTAGAGGTGGCGCGGGTTCCAGTCGAGCAGCACGCCGCCGAGGTCGAACACGACCGCGGTGGGCCGGCCGTTGGCGTCGGGCGACGGCATGTCGCCAGTGAAGCAGCGCCTTACCTTCCCACGCGTCCGCGAGCGCGGGTCAGGCCGAGATCCCTGTCAGCGAGCGGCCGGGTTATGCTCGCACCGATGCATCTGGCCGAGCTTACGCCGCCTGAACAGCGAGTGCTGGGCTGCCTGATCGAGAAGCGCTGGACGACGCCCGACCAGTATCCGCTCTCGCTCAATGGCCTGCGGTTGGCGTGCAACCAGTCCACCAATCGCGATCCGGTGACCAACTACGACGAGACGACCGTACGGGAGGCCGCGCAGCGCCTGTGTCTGTACGGGCTGGCCCGGCTGGCCAGCGGTCACGGCAGCCGGGCGACCAAGTACCGGCACCTGGCCGAGGAGGCGCTCGGCCTGGGACGCGAGGAGCTGGCCATCCTGGCCGTGCTGTTGCTCCGCGGGCCCCAGACGCCCGGGGAGCTGAAGTCCCGGTCCGAGCGGATGGCGTCGCTCGGTTCGCTGGCCGAGGTCGAGCGGGTCATCGACACGCTGACCGAGCGCGACTTCGTCCGGCGGATCGGCCGCCGGCCGGGGCAGAAGGAGGACCGCTTCGAGCACCTGCTCGGAGGGGCGGGCGGTGCAGAAGGGGGGATGCCGGCGCAGGAGCCTGCGGCCACGGTTTCTCCGCCGGCGCCGGTGCAGGCGCCGACGATGAGGGAGAACGGGGGCTTGGCCGATCGGGTCGCGGCGCTCGAGGCCGAGGTGGCCACGCTGCGCTCCGAGCTCGAGGAGCTGCGCGAGCTCTACGGGTAGAGCAGTCCGCTCTCGCGCCGCACCACGAACTGCTCGTGGCGTTCGAGGAAGTCGGTGACGATCGCGGCGAACGCCTCAGGCCGATCGTCGTAGAGGGCATGCGCAGCGTCGTAGACGATCACGAACTGGCAGTTGGGCAGGATCTCGCGGTAGTGGCGGCCGAGCTCGGGCGGGGTCAGCCGGTCATCGGTCCCGAACAGCACCAGCGTAGGCACGTGAAGCTCGCGCATCGCGGCCTCGAGCTCGGAGTCCCGCGGGGGCCCGATCAGCCGCTCTACCAGCTCGCGCTGCTTGGCGTCGATCTCTGGCGGCAGGGGCGTGGTGTCCAGGCGCCGCTCGGGATGGGCATGCAGCAGAGCCGGCAGGTCGCCTGGCGCAGGGAGGCCGCCCGAGGCGTGGCGGATCGCCGCCGGCGCCGCGAGCACCAGAGCCTCGAGACGCTCCGGGTCCTGCACGGCGAGCGAAAGGGCCAGCTTGCCTCCGAAGGAAATGCCCCACAGCGAGAACCGCTCCAGGTCGAGCGCGGTGATCGCGGCCCCCATGGTCGCGGCAAGCTCGATCATCGACTGCGAGCGCTGGTTGACGGGCGATGTGCCGAAGCCTGGCGCTTCGAAGGCGATCACCCGGTAGCGCTCGGCCAGCAGCTCGTGCGCGCGCGAGATCCGCAGCCCGCCGGCGCCGTGGAAGCAGATCAGGGGAGCCCCGTCGCCGGCCTCCATGTAGCGGATCTCGAAGCCGTCGGCCTCGACGAAGCGCTCGGTGAACATCACAGCTCCGGCATCCGGGGTAGCACCTGGGTGCCGAACCGCTCGAGGCTGCGGCGCGCGAGATCTGGGCTGGGGGCGACGAAGATCAGCTCGAGGATTCCGACCCCGAGCTCGCGGCCGATGCGCGCCGCCTGGCCGAGCACCGTGTCGGGCGAGCCGATCATCAGCTGGGCGGTGTCGATCCGCTCGTCGATGTCCCCGCCGGCGTGAAGCCGGGAGCGCTGACGCTCCGCGTCGCGACCGTAGTAGCCGGCGCCGGCGGCCGCGTCGTCAACCGCCCGGTTGGCCGCGCTCAACCGCAGCCCGCCGGAGTGCCCATGGGCCGCGGCGAGCGGCGTCCACTCCTCACGGGCCTGGGCATCGGTCTCGCCCACGTGCACGGCGATCCGGTAGAGCAGCTGATCGCCCCCCGGCTCCCAGCCGTTCTCCCGGGCGGACTCTCGATACACCCGTACGGACTCCCGCGCACGGTCCAGCGTGGTCACCGCGAGACCGCCGCCGATCCGCCGCGCCGCGGCGAGCTCGGCCGCCTCCGGGCTCGAGATCGACATGAAGATCGGGGGGTGGGGCGTCTGCACGGGCCGGGGCCAGATCGAGATCGTGCGGTACTCGTAGTAGCGCCCGAGCCAGCCGAACGGCTGCGGCTCGGTCCATGCGCGCACGATCAGCTCGAGTGCCTCGGCGAAGCGCTCGCGTGACTCGGCCGGGTTGACCCCGTAGGTCACGTACTCGTTCGAGGTGCCGCGCAGCATGCCCGCAATCAGGCGTCCTGTGCTCAGGGTGTCGAGCATCGCGAACTCCTCGGCCACGCGGACGGGATTCTGGATCGGGATGTTCGAGCCGAGCAGCGCGATCCTCGCGCGCTTGACCCGCTGGGCCACGGCGGCGGCCATGACCATCGGATTGGGGGTCAGCGACATCGGCGAGTAGTGGTGCTCAGCGACCGTCACCCAATCGAAGCCGAGCTGGTCGGCGAGCTCGAACTGCTCGAGCGCGCCCTGCATCGAAGCCTGCGCCGCCTCGGATGAGTAATCGGCGCCGGGCGCCGGCCAGCCGCTTTGGGGCGGCCGGGGCTGGTACGGGACGATCGAGAAGAGGGCTGCCTTCACCTGACGATTATTTACCAAACCTGCGCATAGCGGCCTGGTGGGCGCGGATCAAAGTGCATACAGGTCCTCAAGATATGTACGGGAATGGCCGACAACAGGGCTGACCTCGATGAACCTGACGTGAATACGTTGGGTCACCTTTAGCGAAGAAAGGGACCGAATGAAGCTTGGCAAGAAGCTGGGCGCGGGCGTTGCCGTGCTCGGCAGCCTGTTGTTGATCGCGGCGCCGGCCGGTGCGACCACTGCCTCCGCCACCCTGACCGCCGGTTCGCTGGGATTTGCCAGCACGCCGGGTAACGTAACGTTTCCGTCGGTGGCCTTGAACGGTCAGAACCGCACCGTGAACGCGGCGCAGGGGTTGGACATCGCGGATGCCACGGGCTCGGGCGCGGGCTGGAACGTCACCGCGACCTCGACGCTGTTCAAGTCCGGGACCTACACGCTTCCCGCCGGCGCGACCACGATCACCTCGGCTCCGGCCGCGGCGAGTTGCGACACCGGCGTGACCTGCACGCCGGCTGCTTCGAACACCGTGTCATATCCGTACAGCCTCCCGGCCGGCAGCACCGCGCCGACCGCGACCAAGCTGTTCACCGCGGGGCTGGGCACCGGCATGGGTGACCAGACCCTGAGTCCGACGTGGACGCTGGCGATTCCCGGTAACGCATATGCGGGTAATTATCAGTCCACGTGGACCCTCTCACTCGTCAGCGGACCGTAGGGCGCGTGAGGCTCAACACGATTTCGCTGCTGGCCACCGCTTGTGCGGTGGCCTTCGGCGTACTTGTGCCCACCGCGAGCGCCGCAACGATCGGCGGCTTCGGTGCCCGTCCGGCGCACTACAACCCGTCCAATCCCGCCACCCGGGCTTACTTCATCCGCAATGTGGCGCGGGGCGGGTCGTTCAGCGATCAGGTGATCGTGTCGAACACCGCCGCCAAGCCGGTCACGCTGCGGGTCTATCCGGTTGACGGATTGACCGGTGCCACCTCGGGCGTGGTCTACGGCAACCGCCAGGATCGTCTCCAGGGTGCAGGGCGGTGGGTCACGCCGGCGAACACGCGGGTGACGGTCCCGGCCGGCTCTCAGATAACCGTGGGCTTCACCGTGAAGGTGCCGAAAGGCGAGGATACGGGGCAGCATCTCGCGGGGCTCGCGCTCGAGGACGTCCACTCGGGCAAGTCCACCGGTCGCTTCTCGGTCACCGAGGTGCTGCGCACCGTCGTGGGCATCGAGGTGGTCGTGCCCGGCGCCAGTCGCTCGCGGGTGAGCCTCCAGAGCTTCTCGATCGCGCCGATCGAGGGCACCACGACCCCGTCAGTGGTGGTGGGCGTGACGAACGCGGGCACCAACCTGTGCAAGCCGGCGCTATCGGTGTCGCTGAACGGGCCAGGGGGCGTGCAACACGCCGCCCGCCGGCTCGACACAGTGCTGCCCGGCGATTCGATCCCGTATCCGTTCGTGTGGCCGCACGCTCTCGCGGCCGGCAACTACACCGCGAACATCACGGCGACCGGTTGCGGGCCCAAGGTGATCCTGCACGGCAGCGCGTCACTGGGCGCCAAGCTCGTCCGGAGCGCCGTGCCGCCGGCTGACGTGCGCACGTCGAGCGGTGGTAGCACCGTGCCGTGGTGGCCGATTGCCCTTGTAGGGTTCGGCGGCATCGTCGTGGGGGCCCTGTTCGGCCGTCGCCGGCGCGCCCCGAATACGGACTAGAAAGGAACGACACGCGGGTGAGGGGACGCCGGGGCGCCCGAACCATTGCCTTGCCGGTGGCGATCGCAGCCGGCGTGCTGGCCCTCTTGGGTCTGGCCAGCGCGCCGGCCGCGCGAGCAGCCGGATGGTCAGCGGAGACCTCGCCTACGAGCAGTGCGCTGCTCGGGGTCTCGTGCCCGGACGCAAGCGACTGCTGGGCGGTGGGCGGCGGCTCGGGCTCCGGGAAGATCATCCACACCTCGAACGGAGCCGCGAGTAGCCCAACCTGGTCGGTGCAGACGCCGCCGGCTGGCGCGTTCTCGCAGTACAACGACGTGGACTGCGTGAGCGTCAGCGACTGCTGGGCGGTCGGCAGCGTGTACAACGTGGCGCCCCTGATCGCGGCGACGACCGACGGCGGCTCCACTTGGACCGCGCAGGCGCCGCCCGAGCCGGTCACGGTGGCGCTCCAGGGCCTGTCGTGCCCGGGCGCGTCGAACTGCATCGCGGTCGGCGGCATGCTCGGGACGTTCCCGACGATCGTCTCGACCACGGACGGCGGCGCGACCTGGACGCCGCAGACCGCGCCGACCACGACGCACACTCAGCTGAACGACGTCGACTGCCCGAGCACCGACGTCTGCTTCGCGGTCGGCGGCAAGAACGGGACGGCCACGATCATCGCGACCACCAACGGTGGCGCGACGTGGACTGCGCAGACGCCGCCCGTCGCGGACGGCGTCGCTCTGAACGGCATCGCCTGTCCGAGCACGAGCGTGTGCTTCGCGGTCGGGAACGCGATAACCGGCACCGGCGAGATCGTCGCGACCACGAACGGCGGCGCCACCTGGTCCTATCAATCCGATGGCACCGCCAAGGCGCTCAACGACGTGTCGTGCTGGGACGCGACGGATTGCGTCGCCGTCGGCTCCTCGGGCACGATCGTGGGAACGTCGAACGGAACCGGCTGGAGCTGGCAGACGTCCGGAACGAGCCGCCCGCTCTACAACGTCGATGTGAGCAAGGCCACGGGCAAGGCGGTCGGTGCCGGCAGCACGATCCTCGGCTACAGGGGCTGCGCCGCGGGTGGACTCAGCTTCACGCCCCCGGCCACCCTGTCCTGGCCGAGCACCGCGCTCACCGGCCGGGACCGGTCGATCACCACGCCGCTCACGCTCTCGCCCAACGACCAGACCGGTTCCGGCGCCGGGTGGAACGTGACTGCCACGTCGACCACATTCGCCTCCGGCACCCGCACGCTGCCGACCACGGCGGCTCAGATCACCGCGGCGAGCGCGTCCTCGGCCAGCGGGACCTGCTCGCTGCCGGTCAACCAGATCAACTACCCGGTGACCGTCCCGGCCGCCGCCTCGGCGCCCGCCGCGGTGAAGGTGTTCGACGCCGCCACCGGCAGCGGAGCGGGGCCGGTCACCGTCGTGCTGACCGCGAACCTGGACGTCCCAGGCAACGCCAGGGTCGGCACCTACACCTCGACGTGGACGCTCACGCTGGCCAGCGGTCCCTAGAGACCCTCTAGGGCGATCCGCATGACCGTGTAGCGTCTTCACGATGACCGACATACAGGAAATGCGCGGTGCACTTGACCGCGTCCTCGAGCTCTCGGTCCTGCTTGGCGACGACATGGCCCGCGACCTGGCGCGCCGCGGCCTGACCGGCTCGCGCGCCCATCTCGTTTGGGAGCTGCACCGGCTGGGGCCGTCAACGCAGCAGAGGCTGGCCGAGGCGCTCGGGGTGACTCCGCGCGCGATCACGGGACTGGTCGACGCGCTCACGGATGGGGGCTTCGTGACCCGTGAGCCGCATCCGCGCGACCGCCGGGCGACGCTCGTCACATTCACCAGGCACGGAGAGCGGGCGGCGAAGGCGCTCGAGCGCGACCACATCGAACTCGCGGGCAGGTTGTTCGGCGAAATGCCGGCGAGCACATTCCGCGGGTTCACGCGCGGACTCGACGCGGTGCTCGCGCGCCTTCGGGAGATCCTGGCCTAGATACATAGTGTAGTATATTCATGAAATGGCGAGCGAGACCAACATCAAGCTTGTGCGCGCGGGCTTCGAGGCGCTGAACGCAGGCGACCTCGACGCGTGTATCGAGCTGGCCAGCCCGGACCTGATCATCAACCTCGCCGAGCTGCCC
>DATIEI010000191.1:0-8923 GCA_035455845.1 Solirubrobacteraceae bacterium | reverse complement strand
TGCCCCGTTCGCGCACAAGGCTGAGAACGTGTGCACGATCCACGGGGTTGCCGAGCGGACCAGCCACGTGATCCTCGCCGAGCTCGGCCCGGACATGACCCGGTTTGCCACCGACCGTCACGCCGCCAGCTGGGCCTGCATCTGCCCCGGCAACGATGAGTCCGCGGGCAAGCGCCGCTCCGGCAAGACCCGCAAAAGGCAACCCCTACCTGCGCGCGGCGCTGATCGAGGCCGCCAACGCCGCCATCCGGACCAAGAACACCTATCTGCGCGCCCAATACGAGCAGGTCAAACGCCGCCAAGGACACAAGAAGGCGGATCGTCGCAGTCGCCCACTCGATCCTCATCGCCGCCTACCACATCCTCAAAGACGACATCCCCTACCAAGACCTCGGCGGCGACCACTTCGCCCGCCGCGCGAATCCCGAACGGATCACCAAACGACTCGTCGCGCAACTGGAGCGTCTCGGCCACACCGTCACGCTTCAAACGTCAACGGCCACGGAGGCTGCCGCCGCCCCAGCGTGATTTTCTGACCAAGTCCGGGCCGGCTACGTCGTCATGCCGCTGAACTGACCTCCGGTGATGTTCAGCACCTGGCCAGTGATGAAGTTGGCCCACGGGGTGCAGAGCAGGAACACCCCGCCGGCGGCCTCAAGCGGCTTACCCGGGCGGCCGAGCGGGATCAGCGCCGGGCCCAGCGCGATCATCTGCTCGGGGATGCCCAGCTGCACTTTCTGCCCGCCGATGTCGGCGACGTTCTCCTCGTTCTTCGGCGCGGTCAGGCGGGTCTCGATGAACCCGAACGCGACCGCGTTGACGTTGATCTTGAACTGACCCCATTCCTTGGCCAGCGTCTTGGTCAGCCCGACGACGGCGGACTTGCCGCTCGAATAGTTCGCCTGTCCCGCGTTGCCCATGGTGCCCGAGATCGAACTCACGTTGACGATCTTGCGGAACACCTCGACCCCCTCCGCGCGCTCCTTCTTGGCCGGTTCGCGCATGTGGGGGGCGACCGCTCGGCACATCCGGAACGGCACGACCGAGTGGATGTCGATCATCTTCTGGAACCACTCGTCGCTCATCTTGTGGATCGGCGCGTCGAGGGTGTAGCCGGCGTTGTTGACCAGAATGTCGACCTTGCCCCACTCGTCGATCACCTTCTGCACGAGCTGGTCGGGAACGCCCTCCCTGGTCAGGTCTCCTGAGAACACCAGCGTCTCCCCGGAGATCTCCGACGCGGCCTGCTCGGCGACGTCGCCGTCGATGTCGTTGATCAGCACCTTGGCGCCCTGCTCGGAGAGCAGCTCGGCGGTGGCGCGTCCGATGCCGCGCGCCGAGCCGGTGACGATCGCCACCTTGTCGTCGAGAATTGCCATGTCGGCCTCCGATTTCGGTTTGGTGAGGCTGGCCATGATGCCAGCGCACGGTGCGCGGAGGAGTCAGCTCGCGAGTGCCGCTGCCCGCGTGCCCGCCCGCAGCCCGGACTCGATCGCGCCGTCGATGAAGCCGGCCCAGCCGTTGGCGATGTCGGACCCGGCGAGCACCACCCGCCCCTCCGGTGGCCGCGTGATGGTGCTCGTAGGACCCGGGCCGGTGGATCGGCGTCGGCCCCGAACCCGATCAGGAGCTGCGAGAGCGAGATTCGCGACGAGACTCTCGGCGATCAGCCGCTGGACGTGACCAGCGCGGTGTCAGCGCCGAACTGATCGCGAGCGTCGCCAGCATCAGCGCCGCCAGTGCCACGAGCGGCACAGTGTCGCTGGTGGCCCGCGACACGCTCGCGGCGGCCGGCGCGCCGACCGTCTCGCCCAGCGCCCAGGCCAGGTTGAGCAGCATCGAGCCGAACACGAGCGCGGCGCCGATCCGCTCGATCGCGTCGGTCATGATCGAGATCGCCGGCATCGCATAGGCGGTGAGCGGCCCGCCCAGCGCGAGCACGGTCAGTGCCGCCAGCAGCAGCGTCGAGTGCGGTAGCGGCAGGAGCGCGAGCAGGACGGCCGCGGTGGCGAGGCCGACGCTCAGCGGCAGCGCGATCCCCCGCCGATCGACGACGCGGCCGACCGTGGGGCTGAGCAGCAGGGACAGCGCCGACGCGAGCACGAACGTGACGCCGATCGCCACGCCCGAGGCGCCGAAGCGCGACAGGCGCAGCGGGAGCAACGTCCCGGTGGCACCGATCGCGCATGCCTCGAGCAGGATCAGCCAGCAGCCGAGAGTGATCCTGGGGTCCTTCGCCAGCACGCGCAGGGGCGCTCCCGCGCCGAGTGCCGTCCGCGGAGGCTCCGGGTGTGTGAGCGTCCATGCGGTCAACGCGAGCGACACGCCGCCGACACACGCGAACACGACTGCGGTCCCGGCTGCCACCGCCGCCGTGCCGAGCAGCGGTCCGATGAGCGTGCCGAAGATCGCCGCCGCGAACACCGCGCCGAGCACCTCTCCTCGTCGTTCTCGGGGTGCAATCGCTATCACCCAGGCCAGGCCGCCACCCCAGATGAAGCCGCACGCGATCCCCTGGACGAACCGCAGGACGTCGAGCGCGATGAGGTCAGAGCCGAACCCGAACGCCACGATCGCGCCGGTGAACAGCAGCAGGCCGAGCGCGGTGGTTCGCCGCACCCCCGCGCGGGCGGCGATCCATCCACCGAGCAAAGCGCCGGGGAGCATCCCCGCCGGGTAGGAGGCGGCGAGCAAGCCGATCGCCGGCTTGGAGGCCCCGAACGCGTGCGCGTAGTGCGGCAGCACCGGGGTGATGACCGAGTACAGGACAGACTCGAAGCCGAGCAGCACGCTGATCAGCACAATCGTCCGCCGCTCGGGATCGAGCGCGGGTGGTGCCAGGCGCGGCCGGCGCGTCAGGATCGTGCTCATGGCTTCACCAGCGCGTCCGCCAGACGCCACAGCCGCGGTGCGAGGTCGGTCGCGTCATCGGAGGCGAGCTGCTCGATCAGCAGGCCGTCCGTGGCAGCCAGCAGGAGCTCCGCATCGGATCGTGGTTGAGTCGAGCCCGCAGCGGCCATGAGCGGTGCGAGCGCCTCCAGGTACGCGTCGGTCCACCGCGTGGTGACCTCGCGCAGAGCGGGCCGGCGCGCGGCCTCGAGCATCAGCGCGTAGGTCGCGAGCAGCCATGCGCGGCAGCTCTGAGCCGACGCCTCGGTGGGGCCGAGAATCGCGCGGACCACGGTTGCGAGCGGGTCGGCGGTGTTGTCGCGGACCTCGCTCAGGAACGCACGCAGGCGCTCGATGTCGCGCTCGGCCGCCCGCTCAAGCGCGGCGGTCAGCAGGTGCTCCTTGGACTCGAACCAGTAGGTGGTGGAGGCGAGCGGGAGTCCCGCCTCCTCGGCGACGCGCCGGTGGGTGACCGCATCGACACCGACCTCCGCGACGACCCGGAGAACCGCGTCGAGCAGCGCGTCGCGGCGGGCCGCTCCCCGGGGTCGAGCGTGGGTCGGGGCGGTTGCGGGCATAGTGGTACAAATGTACCAATCGCTCCGTATCACTAAAGTGCGACAGCCATGAACGCGCGCGACTGGCTGGCCGCCTACGCCGAGAAGCTCGGCACCACGCCGCCCTCGACCAAGGAGTTCAAGACGCTCTTGGACGTGGCGGCCGAGGCCGCCCACTCCTCCGAGCGCGTGGCTGCGCCCGTGGCCTGCTGGGTGGCGGCGCGGGCCGGCGTCGACCCTGCCGAGGCGCTACGGGTCGCCCGCGAGGTCGACGGGTCTGGTGGCTGAACGCCCCTACGACATCGTTGTGTTGGGCGCGACCGGCTTCACCGGAGCGCTGACCGCCGAGTACCTGGCCCGTCACGCGCCGGCCGAGACCCGCTGGGCGCTGGCCGGGCGCAACATGGAAAAGCTCGAGCAGGTCCGGACGCGGCTGGGCTCGGGGTTCGCGGAGGTCCCGTTGCTCCGAGCCGATGTGACCGACGCGGGGTCGCTGCGGGACGTCGCCGAGGCCACCCGCGTGGTGATCACCACGGTCGGGCCGTACATCCGCTACGGCGAGCCGCTGGTCGCGGCCTGCGCCGCCGCCGGTACCGACTATGTCGATTTGACCGGTGAGTCCGAGTTCGTCGACCGAATGTGGCTCGGCTACCACGAGCAGGCGGTTGCCAGCGGCGCGCGGATCGTGCATTCGTGCGGCTTCGACTCGATCCCCTATGACCTGGGCGCGCTGTTCACCGTCGAGCAGTTGCCGGAGGAGGTGCCGATCTCGCTCGAGGGGTTCATCCGGGGCAATATCTCGCCGTCCGGCGGGACGTACCAGACCACGATCGAGATCTTCAGCCGACTGCGCCAGGGAGCGGCGACGGCGCGCGAGCGGCGCGGGCGCGAGCCGCGGCCATCCGAGCGGCGGGTGCGCGGGATCACCGGCATGCCCCGCCATGACGAGTTCGCCGGCGGCTGGGTGCTGCCGCTCCCGACCATCGACCCCCAGACGATCCTGCGCTCGGCCCGCGCACTCGAGCGCTACGGGCCGGACTTCACCTACAGCCACTACCTGGTGGCCAAGCGCCTGCCGGCGCTGGTCGGGCTGACCGGAGGGGCGGCCGGCCTGATCGCGCTGGCCCAGATCCCGCCCACGCGCAAGGCGCTGCTCAAGCTCAAGAGTGCGGGCGAGGGACCGTCGGCAGCGCAGCGGGCGAAGGCATGGTTCCGGCTGCGCTTCCGGGGCGAGGGCGGCGGTCGGCGGGTGCTCACACAGGTCTCCGGAAGCGACCCGGGATACGGTGGCACGGCGATCATGCTCGGCGAGTCGGCGCTGTCGCTGGCCTTCGACGATCTGCCGACGCGGGCCGGGCAGATCACTCCTGCTGTGGCGATGGGCGACGCGCTGCGCCGGCGGCTCGAAGCGGCCGGGATCAAGTTCGAGGTGCTCGATGGAGTCGGGTAGGTGGACCGCGCGAGACATGCCCGATCAGCGCGGGCGGACCGCGATCGTGACGGGGGCCAACAGCGGGCTCGGCCTGGCCACCGCGCGTGAGCTGGCCCGCGCCGGTGCTTCAGTGTGGATCGCGGTGCGCGACGAAGAGAAGGGCGGGCGGGCCGTGTCGTCAATCCGCAACCTGGTCCCGGACGCCGATTTGACCGTCGGGCGGCTCGACCTCGCGGACCTGAGCTCGGTGCGCGCGTTCGCCGAGAGCTTCGTCGCTCCCGGACGGCAGCTCGACCTGCTGATCAACAACGCCGGGATCATGGCCGCGCCGCGCCGGTTGACCCGTGACGGATTCGAGAGTCAGTTCGGCACCAACCACCTGGGGCATTTTGCTTTGACCGGGCTGCTGCTGCACGCGCTGCTTGAGGCGCCGGCGCCCCGCGTGGTCACCGTCTCGAGCCTGTTGCACCGGCGCGGGACGATGAACTTCGACGACCTCCAGGGTGAGCGGAAGTACAGCTCGTGGGGCGCGTACCAGCAGTCAAAGCTGGCCAACCTCATGTTCTGCTTCGAGCTCCAGCGACGGGCGGTGGCCGCTGACACGGCGTTGCTGAGTCTGGCGGCCCACCCCGGTTATGCGTCGACCAACCTCCAGTTCGCCGCGACCGACCGTTTCTACGAGAAGGCGGTCGGGTGGATCGGCAACCGGCTGGTGGCGCAGAGCGCGGATATGGGCGCACTGCCGACCCTTTACGCCGCCACCGTGGCGGACCTTCCCGGTGGAACGTTCGTCGGGCCCGGCGGCCGCAGTGAGCAGCGCGGCTATCCGAAGGTGGTGACCGCGGCGCGCAAGGCGTATGACGAGGACGCTTGGCGGCGGCTGTGGGAGCTCTCCGAGCAGCTCACCGGCGTGCACTACGAGTTCGCGGGCGCGCGCGCGTGAGCGACTTCCGCACCGACGGCCACGCCGCGCTCGACTGGGCGGCGGATTACCTCGAGCGCGTCGGCTCGCTGCCCGTTCTGGCCCAAGTCGCGCCGGGGGAGATCCGATCGCGGCTGCCCACGCGCGCCCCGGACGACCCCGAGCCGTTTGCCGACGTGCTCCGCGACCTCGACGAGGTCCTGCTCCCCGGCGTGACCCACTGGCAGCACCCGCGGTACTTCGCCTACTTCGCCACCACCGCGTCGGAGCCGGGGATCCTGGCCGAGATGCTGGCCGCTGCGCTCAACACGATCGCGATCCTATGGCGGACCTCGCCGGTGTCGACCGAGCTCGAGAGCGTGGTGCTCGAGTGGGTGGCCGATCTGCTCGGGCTCCCGTCCGGATGGCACGGCCACATCGAGGACACCGCCTCGACCTCGACGTTCGCGGCGATCATCGCCGCGCGTGAGGCCACCGGCCGCGATCTGATCGTGTGCTCCGAGCAGACGCACTCGTCGATCGACAAGGCCGCGCGGATGCTGGGCATGCGGCTGCGCAAGGTGCCCGTCGACGCCGAGTTCCGGATGCGGACCGACTCGCTCGGCGATCTGTCCGATGCGGCCGTCGTCGTGCCCACGGTCGGTACGACCGCGGTCACCGCGGTTGACCCGGTGGCGGAGATCGCGGACGCGTGTGCGGCGAGCGGGGCGTGGATGCACGTCGACGCCGCCTACGCCGGCGCGGCGATGGTCTGCCCGGAGTTCCGCTGGGCGTTCGAGGGCGTTGACCGGGCCGACTCGCTGGTCGTCAACGCGCACAAGTGGATGCTCACGCCGGTTGACTGCTCGTTGCTCTGGACCCGCCGACCCGACGACTTCCGCCGCGCGTTCAGCCTGATCCCCGAGTACCTGCGCACCCCCGACGCCGAGGACGCGCTCAGCCTGAGCGAATACGGCCCGGCGCTCGGACGGCGCTTCCGCTCGCTCAAGCTGTGGGCGGTGCTCCGCTGCTTTGGCCGCAGCGGTTTGCAGCGGCACATCCGGAATGGGGTTGAGCTGGCCGAGCGCTTCGAGAGCTGGGTGGGGGCAGAGGACGGCTGGGAGCTCTGCGCGCCACGCCACTTCTCAGTCGTGTGCTTCCGGCTTTCCGGGGAGGACGCGGATGAGCGCAACCGCACACTGCTCGAGCGGGTCAACGCATCCGGCGAGATCTTCATCTCCCACTGTGTGCTGAACGGCCGGTACACGCTGCGCCTGGCCGTCGGGGTCATGAGCACGACCGAGGACGACGTCCGCCGCGCCTGGGACGTCCTGCGCCGCGAAGCCTCCCAGTTGTAAGCCGGCCCCACCCACGGCGGGGGCGCAATTTCCGCCATTACGGGGCCGTGGTTTGGCTAGTGACGGATTCTGCCCCGGTGAGAGGCAAGATCCGGAACTTCTGCGGGGGTTCGCACGGTTCCGTGGCGACCGTGGTGGCGGCGGCGAGGCTGCTGCCGCTCGTGTCGAGTTGCTGCTGCACGTAGGCGATCACGGCAAGCAGAGCGACTACGAGCTGCATCGTCGGTCATTGCCCGGCCGGGCGTAGTTGTGACGGCCGGGTCAGCTGGCCTGGCCTACCGCAGTTGCGTGATTGTGGTGTGGGCACTCTCTTGGGGCAGCACCCGGCGTCGATGACGAGGACACGGGACGGTCAACAACGACCGCGGGCGGCGGGGGCCGCAGAAGGACGTGATGTTCAGTGATGTCAGGTATGTGTGCCGCGGTCAGTGGACTGGACGCGCATCAGACGATGCTCGACGTGACCGCGAATAACCTCGCCAACGTCGACACCGTTGGCTACAAGCGTCAGCGGACAGAGTTCTCCGACGAGTTGGCGGAGACGATCGCCGCCGGCGGGCCGGCCAACGGCTACAGCGCCGGTACGAACCCGGTGCAGATCAGCTTGGGTGCCCAGGTCGGCGCGGTCGACAACATGATGGTCCAGGGGGGCGTGCGGTCAACCGCGAACCCGACCGACGTGGCGATTCAGGGCGACGGGTTCCTGCGAGTCGCGAACGGCGACGTTGGCTCCGGCCCGCCGGTGTTCGACGCAACGGAGTACACCCGGGCGGGCGATCTGACGGTCAACGCATTGGGCTATCTCACGACTCAGGCCGGGCAGTTCGTGCTCGGCTTTGCCCCGCAGCCGGTCGCCGGCGGTGGCTACCAGGCCGATATCGCCGGCGGCGCCGGGAACCCGATCGTGGTTCCGCCCGGATCGACTGACGTAACGATCGGCCCTGACGGAGCAGTGGGCTACGTCACGCCGACGGGCGTACCGGCCACGGCCGGCTACATCTCGCTGGCCACGTTCGCCAACCAGGCGGGCCTCCAACGCGCCGGCGGATCGCTGTGGGCCGCCAACCTGGTCTCCGGCTCGGAGATCGTTGGTCAGCCGGGCATCGGCAACTACGGCCAGACGATCAGCGGCCAGCTCGAGCAGTCGAACGTCGACACGGGGGCCGAGTTCGTCAACATGATCAAGGCCGAGCGCGGCTACCAGGCCAACGCCGGCACGATCACGACCGCCGACCGGATGATGCAGGCGGCCGTGCAGATGAAGCGCTAGCGTCCGGGACGCGTCAGGCCGGTGGGGGGAAGAGCGTGAGGAACCGCTCGCCGGCTCGCCGGTCGCCGTCGATCTCGAGGCCGCCGGCGCGCACCGGGCGACCCCGCCACAGCACCTGCTGAAGGATTCCCGGCTCGGTGGTGATGACCGCCACCGGATCGATGGCTGGTCCTCGCGACGCTTCCAAGGCGGTCTCGCTCACGCGAATCGCGAACGGCGTCTCGCGGAGCCGCAGCTCGAAGGTTCGGCCGCGCAGCTTTTCGGCGCGCGCGGGGCTGAACACCGTCTTCAGCGCGAGCACCATCGCGTCGTCGCCGAGCTCACCCGACCCAGGCGGGAATGGCGCCTGGCTGCCCCACCGGCCGAGAGCGAGCACGACCGGCTCGAGCTCCTGGCCGCGCTCGGTGAGCGCGTAGACGCGCGAGCCCGCCGGCGGTGGCAGCGTGCCGCGCCGCACGATGCCCGCTGCCTCGAGCTCGCGCAGGCGCTGGGCGAGGACGTCGGGGCCGACGTGGG
>DATIEI010000190.1:0-8795 GCA_035455845.1 Solirubrobacteraceae bacterium | reverse complement strand
CACCCCCCCCCCACGCCCCTGGGTTACGCGGCCTCTTCGAGTACGACGTTCTGCCCGTCGAGCGCTTCGGGCGCCTCCTGCGCCACGGCGTGGAGCGCGCGCTCGGGCCGCAGGAACACCAGGCCGATTGCGATCGCCGACAGCACGAGGGCCGCGGCAATCGTGAACGCCAGGTGGTAACCGTCGGTTAGCGCGGCGGCGGTTGACGCACCGTGCGCCTGCAGCGTGCCGGTCCGCGTGGTGGCCAGCGTCGCCAGCACCGCGAGGCCCAGCGCTCCGCCGACCTGCTGGGTCGTGTTGACCAGCCCGGAGGCGAGGCCCGAGTCCTCGGGCGTGGCTCCGGACATCGCGAGCGTCATCAGCGCGGGGAACACCAGGCCGGCGCCCACGCCGAGAAGCAGCATGACCGGCAGCAGGTCTGTCACATAGGAGGCGTTCAGGGGTGCGCTCCGGAATACGAGCAGCCCGGCGGCCACCAGGGCGAGACCGGCGAGCAGCGTCCGCTTGGCGCCGAAGCGCATCATCAGCTGCGCCGTGAAGCGGAGCGACATCCCCGCGATCCCGAGCGCCACCGGCAAGAACGCCAGGCCGACCTCGATCGCGTCGTAGTGGAGCACCCGCTGGAGGTACAACGCGCCGAGGAAGAACATCCCGAAGATGCCAGCGACCATCAGCGCCTGCATGAGGTTCGCGACCGTCACCGTCCGCGAGCGGAAGATGCGCAGCGGGATCAGTGGGTTGGCCGCGGTGGCCTGGCGGACGATGAAGCCGGCCAGCAGCGCCACGGCGACCGCGCCGAAGCCCAGCGTGTGCGCGCTTCCCCAGCCGTACGTGCTGGCCTCGACGATCGTGTAGACGGCGAGCATCAGCGAGGTGACGAGCAGCACCGCGCCTGGGGCATCCGCGCCCTTCTGTAGGCCGATGCCGACATCGTTCGGCAGTAGCCGGGTGGCAAGGATTCCGGTGGCGACACCGATCGGCAGGTTCACGAAGAAGATCCAATGCCAGTTGATGGCCTGCGTGAGCACGCCCCCGGCCAGCAGTCCGATTGCGCCGCCGGCCGCGGCCACGAAGCTGTAGACGCCGATCGCCTTGGCCTGCTCGGAGGGCCGCGGGAACATCGTCACGATCATCCCCAGGATCACCGCCGAGGTCATCGCGCCACCGACGCCCTGCACGAAGCGGGCGCCGATCAGGAGGCTCTGATCGTCGGCCAGGCCGCACACCAGCGAGGCGGTCGTGAACACGGTCAGGCCGGCCAGGAAGATGCGCCGCCGGCCGATCAGGTCGCCCAGACGGCCGACGAGGAGCAACAGCCCCCCGAACGCGATCAGGTAGGCGTTGACCACCCAGGCCAGCGCCGATTGCGAGAAGTGAAGGTCGGTCTGGATCGACGGCAGCGCCACGTTCACGATCGTCTGGTCGAGGATGATCATCAGGAAGCCGGCGCACAGGACCACCAGGGCAATCCAGCGGCTTCTGTCGGCGGCGGGGGCTAAGGGCGTCTGGCTCATGCGGTCGTCTCCTAGGAGCTGGGAGTTCGGTCCGTTCGAGATAGAACCGTAGCAGATGATCTATTAACAGACGATCTGCTTCGGACGTGCTCCCAGTGTGGGCTACGCCACCCGACGTCACATCGGGCGTTCGGTGCGAAGTCGGCGCGATTCGGTCTTACGTGGGGCTCGAGCGGCCTTAGCGCGGCCGACGCACGGTGTGCGTGCAGGCCACCGGCTCGGCCAGTCGACCGCAGGCAAGCCGACCCAGAGCGCCCAGGAAGATCTCGCGCTCTTCGGGCTCGAGCACGCTGAGCACGTCGCTCCGCACCCGGTCGAGCACCTTGTCGGCCTGCTTGACCTTGCGCTTGCCGGCCTCGGTGACCGCGATCACGCGGGCTCGGCGATCGGCGCTGGAGGAGCGCCGCTCGGCCAGGCCGCCGGCCTCGAGCTCGTCCACGGTGACGACCATGGTGGTCTTGTCGAGCCCCACCAACCGCGCGATCTCGCTCTGGGTGTGCTCCCCAGACATCGCCGTGGTCAAGACGGCGTGGGCCCGCGGCGAGATTCCCAGATCCTCCAGCGCGGCGGTGAACTCGGTCGTAAGGCCGTGACTGGCGCGCGAAAGCAGCCAGCAAAGGTCCGAGGCGAGCGGTGCCGGAGCTTGCGCAGTTCCCGTGGCCATGGCCCCAAGGATAGTTCGCTCCGCAGAAGATCCGGCAACAGACGATCCCCTCGAGGCCTAGGCGGCCTCCTCCAGATAGACCGGCTCGAGGTCCGGAGCGGAGAGCGCGGTGGACGGTTCCGGCTCCGCGACCGCCTCGGGGCTGCGCCTCCCCGGCAGGAGGATGGCGCCGATCGCGATCGCCCCGAGCACCAGCGCCGCGGCGATCGTGAAGGCGAGGCGGTAGCCGCCGAGCAGGGCGGCCGGGCCGGCGGCTCCGTGGGCGCGCAAGGCATCGGAGTGGGCAGTGGCCAGCGTGGCCAGGACCGCGATGCCGAGGACGCCGCCGACCTGGCGGGTTGTGTTCACCAGCCCTGAGGCCAGGCCCGAGTCCTCGGGGGTGGCGGCGGACATCGCGAGCGTGACTATGGACGGGAACACGAGCCCAGCGCCTACGCCGATCGACACCATCGCGGGCAGCAGGTCGGTCAGATAGTCGGCGTTTGCCGGCGCGCGCCGGAACAGGATCAGGCCGGCCAAGACGAGGGTCAGCCCGCTGATCAGGGTGGGCTTGGCGCCGAAGCGCATGATCAGCTTGGCCGCCAGCCCGAGCGCGAGCGCGGCGATCCCGATCGCCACCGGGAGGAACGCGAGGCCCACCTCGATGGCGTCGTAGTGGAGGATCCCCTGCAGGTAGAGCGCCCCCATGAAGAACATCCCGAACACGCCCGCGACCACGAGGGCGAACATGAGGTTCGCGATGCTCACCGTGCGCGAGGCGAACACACGGAGCGGGACGAGCGGGTTGGCTGCACGCGCCTGACGGACGACGAACGCCGCCAGCAGCGCCAGCCCTGCCGCCCCCACCGTGAGCGTCCGGGCCGATCCCCAACCGTAGGTGCCGGTCTCGACGATCGCGTAGACGATCAGCATCAGGGCGGCGACGATCAGCAGTGCACCCGGCGCATCGGCGCCTTTCTCCAGGCCGATCCCGGTGTCGTTCGGCAACAGCCGCATGGTCAGGACGCCGGTGGCGACCCCGATCGGCAGGTTGACGAAGAAGATCCAGTGCCAGTTGATCGCCTGGGTCAGCACCCCGCCGGCGAGCAGACCGATCGCGCCTCCGGCCGCGGCCACAAAGCTGTAGACGCCCAGCGCCTGTGCCCGCTCGGCGGGCCTCTGGAACATCGTCACGATCATCCCGAGGATCACGGCCGAGGTCATCGCACCACCCAGGCCCTGGACGAAGCGCGCGCCGATCAACGTCGACCGGGTGTCGGCCAGCCCGCAGGCGAGCGACGCCACTGTGAAGACGGTCAGGCCGGCCAGGAACACCCGCCGGCGGCCGATCAGATCGCCCAGGCGCCCGGCCAGCAGCAGCAGCCCGCCGAACGCGATCAGGTAGGCGTTGACCACCCAGGCCAGCGCGGACTGCGAGAAGTGCAGATCGGTCTGGATCGAGGGGAGCGCCACGTTCACGATCGTCTGGTCGAGGACGATCATCAGAAAGCCGGCGCACAGGACTACGAGCGCGATCCATCTGTGCCGGTCGGTGCCTGCGGTTGCGGTCTGGCTATGGCTCATCGGTCTCATCTCCGGGGTTCGCTCGGTGAACTCAGACCAGATTGAGCTACGTGGCCGCGCGCCACATCGGGCGTTCGGTGCGGATCTCGGGGCCCCAGGCCTTACGTGGCGACCGGGGGGCCTTAGTCGCCCGGCGGTTGGCTACTCGATGCCGAGCCGGTCGAGCAGATGCTCGTCGGCGCGCCAGTGCCGGCGGACGCGAACGCGCAGGTCGAGGTGCACGCGGGCGCCGAGGTGGCGTTCGATCGCGCGACGGGCGGCGATCCCGATCGCCTTGACCATCTGCCCGCCCGCCCCGATGAGGATGCGCTTCTGCGACTCGGTCTCGGCCAGGATCACCGCCTCGATCCGGATCGGCTCCCCGTGCTCGATGCCCTCGACCACCACTTCGACGGCGTGCGGCACCTCCTCGCGGGTGCGGGCCAGGACCTGCTCGCGGACCAGCTCGGCCAGGAGGACGTGCTCGGGCTGGTCGGTGTGCTGCCTGGGCTCGAAGTAGAACGGTCCGTAAGGCAGGAGCGAGACCAGGTGGTCGACCAGCGCTCCCACGCCCGAGCCGGTGCGGGCCGAGACCGGGAAGATCTCCTCGGCGAGGTCGAGGTCAGCGGCGGCCTGTAGGGCGGGCGCGAGCGCGGCGCGGTCGGCCCGGTCGACCTTGTTGACCGCGATCAGCACGGGCACCGGGGCCGACGCCAGCAGCCGGGCGATGAACCGGTCGCCGGGCCCCACCCCCTGCTCGGCATTGATCACGAACAGACAGCCGTCTGCGTCCTCGAGCTCCTGCTCGACCCGCCGCTGCATGCGCTCGGTGAGCGCGTCGCGAGGCCGCTGCACGCCGGGCAGATCGACCAGCACAAGCTGCCAGTCCGGCCCCGTGGCCACGGCGCGGATCGCCCGCCGCGTCGTCTGCGGCTTGTCGGAGACGATCGCCACCTTGGCCCCCACGATCGCGTTGGCGAGGGTCGACTTGCCCACGTTGGGGCGACCGGCCAGCGCGACGAAGCCTGATCTAGTCGGGGCGTTCACCGCGCCCAGCGCAGCAGCTCGGCCTGGAGCGCCAGCATCTCGCCGTCGTCGGTCTCGTGGTCCATCCCGGTGAGGTGAAGGGCTCCGTGGATCACGGCTTCCCTGAGGTCTTCGGTGTGTTGCGGGCAGATCACGATGTCGCCGAGCTCACGGGGGCCGGCGCTCGTCCCGTCGCCGTCGACTACGAACGACAGGACGTCGGTCGGCTCGTCGAGGTTGCGGTGCTGGCGGTTGAGCACCTGGATGCGCTCCGCGTCGACGAACTCGATGGCGACGTGGCCGTGTTCGATCCCCGCCGAAGCGATGGCCAGGGCGCACAACCGCTCGAGCTCGGCCGCGGTGGGCACCGCGAGGCCGACCGCGCGCTCGCCCTCAGGCGCGATCTGGTCGATCCCGATGACTTCTATCTCGAGCACAGCGGCGAGTGGTCGCTCACTAGCCCCTCGGGGTGGCCGCCCGCGGACGCAACTCAGGCGCCAGGCGCTGCGCGTGCTCGCTGTAGGCGGCCACGATCCGGCGCACCAGCTTGTGGCGGACCACGTCCTCCTCGCCGAAACGCACGAACTCGATGCCTTCGACGTCGCCCAGGATGTCGGCCACGAGAACGAGACCGGAGCCCTGATCGCGCGGGAGGTCGATCTGCGTGATGTCGCCGGTGACCACCATCTTCGAGTTGAAGCCGAGACGGGTGAGGAACATCTTCATCTGCTCTGGGGTCGTGTTCTGGGCCTCGTCGAGAATGATGAAGCTGTCGTTCAGGGATCGGCCTCGCATGAATGCGAGCGGCGCCACCTCGATCACGCCGCGCTCCAGATGCTGGGAGACCCGCTCGGGCTCGAGCATGTCGTGGAGCGCGTCGAACAGCGGCCGCAGGTATGGGTCGACCTTGGCCATCAGATCGCCGGGCAGGAACCCGAGCCGCTCTCCGGCCTCGACCGCGGGCCGGGTGAGGATGATCCGGTTGACCTCGCGCCGGCTGAGCGCAGCGGCGGCCAGCGCGACCGCGAGGAACGTCTTGCCGGTGCCGGCCGGGCCGATGCCGAACGTAATCGTGTTGTTGCGGATCGAGTCGACGTACCGCTTCTGGTTGACGGTCTTGGGCGACACCTTGGTCGCGCGGTGGCGCCAAACGACGTCCTCGAGGATCTTCCCGGGGGACTCGTGCGCGTCGAGGGCGCGCTTGACCGCCTCGATCGTGCCGGGGGCGATCTCGTGGCCCTGCACGATCAGGGCGGACAGCTCGTTGATCACGGCCGCGGCGGCGTCGACCGCCTCGGGCTCGCCGTCCAGCGTGAGCACGTTGCCACGCAGGAACACGTCACAGTCCAGATGTCCTTCCAGCGCCCGCAGCACAGCGTCCTTGCTGCCCGCGAGCTCGGCCGCGACCGGATTCTCGAGCTCGATCTGCCTACGCACCCACTACGTCCCGTGTCAGCTCTGCAGAGCCTCCCGCACGCGAGCCGAGGCCCGCTTGCCGTCCGCGCGTCCGCCGGATTTGGCCATCACGACCTTCATGACCTGACCCATGTCCTTGGGGTCGCTCGCGCCGGTCTCGGCGATCGCGGCCGCGACGATCGCGTCAAGTGCGGCGTCGTCGAGCTCGGCCGGCAGGTAGCCCTCGATGATCTTGGCCTCGGCCTCCTCCTGCTCAGCCAGCTCGGGGCGCCCGCCGCCGCGGAACTGCTCGGCCGCCTCCAGGCGGCGCTTGCGCTCGCGGCGCAGGACGGCTTGTTCGTCTGCGCTGCCGTCCTTCTGGGCCTTCTGGAGCTCGGACAGGACCAGCCGCAGCGCGCCGACACGGTCCTTCTCGCCGGCCTTCATCGCGCTGGTCATGTCGCCGCGCACCTGTTCGATCACGCTCACCCCTTCAGGATAGCCTCGCACCGGATGCCGTCCGCATGGAGTTCGTCGCAGTGGGCGTCCACGAGGCGTCCCCGCGCGCCCGCGTCGGGCGGCAGGTAGCAACGGGTGTAGTCGGCGGTGTAGCCGCTGCATTGGGAGTCGGCGACCTTGTCGATGAGTATGGGCTCGACGGTGCCCAGTTTGCCGGTGCGATGGTGCCTCGAGCGCACCTCGGAGAGCCCCCGCACCGTCTGGGATCGACGCTTCTTCTCCTGGGGCGGGATGCGGTCGCCCAGTTGTTCGGCCTCAGTTCCGGGGCGGGGTGAGTACGAGAACGTGTGGACTCGCGTGATGCCGGCCTGCTCGACGGCATCCAGGGTGTTCTGGAACGCTTGCTCGGTCTCGGTCGGGAAGCCGACGATCACGTCGGTCGTGACGTTGACGTGGGGCACGGCTCCTCTCAGGGTTTGGATCGCCTCGAGGTATTCGGCTGCGTCGTAATGACGGCCCATGGCCCTGAGAACCTGGTCATCGCCCGACTGCATCGGCACATGCAGGTGCGGGCACACCTTGGGCTCGGTCTTGATTGCTTCGAGCAGCGAATCCTTCACGTGGATCACCTCGACGCTCGAGAGCCGCACCCGCTCGACCCCTGGGACCTGGGCCACTTTCATCATGAGCTCACCTAGCTCGAGACCGTTTTCCGGATCGCGGTAGTCCCCCACGCTGATGCCGGTCATGACCATCTCGGGTTGTCCCTGCTGCGCTCGCCGGGCGGCTTCGGCGAGGATCGCGCTGGCGGGTCTTGATCGCGCGCTCCCCCGGACCGTCGGGATGATGCAGTAGGCACAGTGGCAGTCGCAGCCGTCCTGGACCTTGATGAACCCCCGGGTGCGATCGGAGATGCGCGTCCGGGGCGAGCGGCGGGCCATGACATCGTGCTCGATGTCGGCGCACGCGCCCAGCCCCGCCGCCATCGCTCCGGCCACGTCCTCCGCGGTACCGACGAACGCGCTCACCCGGTCGTCGATGTCGCGGAACTGCCACGAGTTCAGGTTGACCGCGCACCCCGCCACCAGCACCCGGTCGGCGGTGTTCAATGAGCGCCGCACGGCCTGGCGCGACTTCGCCTCGGCCTCGCGGGTGATGCAGCACGTGTTGATCACGTGCAGATCGGCCTGATCCTCGGCGGCTTCGCTGTGCCCGGCGGCCAGCAGTGACTGCCGGGCGATCATCGCGTCAGCCTGCGAGACCTTGCAGCCGAGGAACTTGACGGCGAAAGACGCCACGGTGGCCGCACGTTAGCGCGGCCACCGTGGACAACCCGGTCTCAGTTGAGTCGCACGCCCGCGGCCGGCGGGATCCCGTGCTGCTCGTGGGCGGCTTCGTGAAGCGGTGTCCTCGAGACGACGCGCGGTGAGAGGAGAGATGGCTCACGCGTAATTCCGGCCCGAGGCTTTGGCCGCGGCACGAGCACATCGAGCAGCAGGCCACCGAGCGTCACGCCGATCGCAAGCGGGTTGGGCAACTGGGTTCACCTCCTTCTGCTGAGAGAATTTCGAGCTCGCAACGTGCCGACAGGATGCGCCCGCGGGGCCCCGGTTCCATCGGCCCGGTGGACAAGATCTGCGTTGGGTGCCTTGTCCACGCTGTCGCCCGTCCCACCTCACCCCGAAATTTCCGCCATTCGGCGTCGCGGCCCTAACCAGCGTCGGATTTCTCGGCTGTCAGCCGAGTTATCCGTCACTGGCGCCGGTCGCCGATGCCAATGGCGGAAATTTCGGCGTCCGGGGCCCTAGATAGCGGGGGCGGGCGAGGAGGAGGGCCGCCCAGTCGCCGGAGTCGCGGCGGTCGACCTCGCGTAGCCCCACCGCCCCGAACGCGCCGGCGATCTCGTCGGCCTCACCGACCAGGAGTCCGCCGGCGATCACGCGCTCCGGCAACTCGGACGCCCCGTCGAGCCGGGACGCCCAGGTCAACAGCAGAGGCCGGAGCAGGTTCGCGGCGACGCACGGCGCCACGAGGACGGGATCGACGCGGAGGTCGTGGCGCCCGACCTCGATCGCGACCCCATTGACGGAAGCATTCGACGCCGCCGCCTCCACGGCGACCGGATCGAAGTCGACCGCCGTCACAGGCCCCCAGCCGAGCCGGGCGGCGGCTATGGCCAGCACGCCAGACCCGCA
>DATIEI010000189.1:0-14152 GCA_035455845.1 Solirubrobacteraceae bacterium | reverse complement strand
GGTCGATCGGCGTGACGAACGTGTGGTTGAGCCGATCGATGATGTCGTGCGTGATCCGATCGCCCTCGTGCTCGCACTCGAGGATCTCGCCGGCAAGCTCCCGGCTGTCGGGGAAGTTCTCGAGCAGGCGCTCGAGCAGCTCGGCCGCCAGCGTGGCGTTACGGCCGGCCTCCTCGAACAACTCGAAGTAGGCCCGGTCGCGCGGAGCGAACAGGTCTCCGAGGCGCGGCATGGCCTCGGATGGTATTGGCGGCGCGCCGCTCAGGCGTCGATTTCGTCCAGCCCGGCCTCGAACGTATGCAGCTCGTCCTCGTCGATCGAGTAGGTGTGCTCCGGGGCCGGGAACGCGCCGCTGCGCACCTCGGCGGCGTAGGCGGCGACGCCCGCCACCATGTGGTCGCGCAGCTCGCCGTAGCGCTTGGCGAAGCGAGGGGCGTGGCCGTCGTAGATGCCGAGCAGGTCGTGGAACACGAGCACCTGGCCGTCGGTGGCCGGGCCGGCGCCGATCCCGATCACCGGGATGTCGAGATGCTCCATGACCCGCGCCGCCACGGCGGCCGGGATCGCCTCGAACACGAGCGAGAAGCAGCCCGCCTTCTGCAGCGCGAGGGCGTCGCGGGCGACGCCAATCGCGCGCTCGGCCGTGCGGCCCTGCGCCCGGTAGCCGCCGAGCGCGGTGGCGGTCTGCGGGGTCAGCCCGACGTGGCCCATGACCGGGATGCCCGCCTCGACGATCGCCCGGGCGCGCTGGACGCTGGTGCCGCCGCGCTCGAGCTTGACCGCGTCGCACCCGGCTTCCTTGATGAAGCGCTGAGCGGTCGCGATGGCCTGCTCGTCGGACGCCTCGTAGGAGCCGAACGGCAGGTCGCCGACCAGCAGCGGCGTCTGCAGGCCGCGGCGCGCGGCGCCCGCCAGCATCAGCATCTCGTCGATCGACACCGGCACCGTGGAGGGATAGCCGAGCACGGTCATCGCGCCGGAGTCGCCGACCAGCACAACGTCGACGCCGGCCGCCTCGGCCACCTGAGCCGACGGGTCGTCGTACGCGGTGACCATCACGATCGGCTCGCCAAGACGCTTCTTCTCGGCCAGCCGGGGCAGCGTCATGGGGAGCGGAGCATCGAGGTTGTGAGGGATCGGGATGCGAGGGGTGGCGGACACTTTCGTTCTCTCCTTCACGCGGTGGTTGGCGCCCCGGACGGGGTCGCCACCTCGCGGTGGTGATTGAGGGACGGGTGGATCAGCTGGTTGTCGATTAGTCTGGTGCCGCCGACGTGGGCGGCGAGGACGGCCAGGACGGCGCCGTCGATTCGGCTCACCGGGGCGAGCGTGTCGGTGGACACGAGCTCGAAGTAATCGGGCTCGATCGATGCGGCTCGGAGTTCGGCGTGCGCGCGGGCGCGCAGGGCGGTGGCGTCGCGCTCACCGGTGCTGGCCGCGTCCTGCACGGCGGCGAGGGCACGGTGAAGCGCGGTGGCGCGGACCCGGTCGGCCGGGGAAAGGTGGGCGTTCCGGCTCGAAAGGGCCAGGCCGTCGCTCTCGCGCACGGTCGGGCAGACCTCGATTCGGATGGGCATGTCGAGGTCGCGGACGAGACGGCGGATCACCAGCGCCTGCTGGGCGTCCTTCTGTCCGAAGTACGCGACGTCGGGCGCGACCATGTTGAACAGCTTCGTCACCACGGTGGTAACGCCGTCGAAATGGGCCCGGCCGCGATGGGTGCCCTCGAGCGTCTCGGTGATCCCGGCCACCGACACGGTGGTCGCGAAGCCCGGGGGGTAGACCTCGTCGACGGCCGGCGCAAACAGGTGATCGACCCCCAACTCGGCAGCCAGCGCCTCGTCGCGATCGTGATCGGAGGGATAGCGCTCGAGGTCGGTGGGGTCGTTGAACTGGGCCGGGTTGACGAACAGCGACACTATGACCACGTCGCAGTCCCGGCGGGCCTGGCGCATCAGAGACAGATGGCCCTCGTGGAAGGCGCCCATGGTCGGCACCAGGCCGATGGTTCGCCCGGCCCGCCGGGGCTCGAGCAGGGCGGCCCGCAGCTCGGCGACGGTATGGACGACGTTCATGCGGGCTGCGCCTCCCGGCCGTACTCGGCCGCCAGTTCGCGGGTGGCGCTCACGAGCGCGTCGAACAGGTCGAGCAGCTCGGGCGCGGCGGCCACCGCTGCGCGCTGAGCCGCCACCGTGGCCTCGTCTCCCCGGGCCACCGGGCCAGTCAGCGCCCGTTCGGGCCCCAGCCGCGCCCAGTTCTCGACCGTCGCTCGCACCAGCGGCACGAGCTGCTCGCGCTCGAGGCCGACGGTGGCACCGAGGCGCTCGGCCGCCGCCTCCAGCGTGACCAGGAAATTCGACGCGATCGAGGCCGCGGCGTGGTAGGTCGCCCGATCTGCCTCGGCGATCTCGACCGCTCGCATGTTCAGCGCATGCGCGAGCTCTCGCGCCAGGCCCAGAGCGCGGGGCGTGGCGCCGGCGATGGCCGCTCCGGCGCCGGCGAACTCCGCCCCCACGGTGGTCACCGTCATCAGCGGATGCAGCGAGAACGCCTCGTGCGGAGCGAGCGGTCCCAGACCGGTCGCGCCCGAGCAGTGCCCGACCAATCGGCCGGGGGCGACGTGCGCCGCGGCGCGGGCGATCTCCCCGTCGGGAACGCACAGCAACACGATGTCGGCCTCGGTCCCGTCGGCGCCCCGGCCGAGAGGTCCGTTCACCTCGTAGCCGGCGGCGCGCAGCGCGTCCGCCAGGGCGTGGCCGACACGGCCACGGCCGACGATGGTCAGCCGCCTACATGAAGGGGTGTCTGGGGTGGAGTCCCGTTCCAGTTCCCGCATCGAGATACCGGTCGGCGTTTGGTCAAGACGAATCGGCTTTGAGGTCCACCCGCGCGATCCGCGTGACGGCCTCGGGTAAGAGGATACCCATGGCCGGCCGGTGGTTACGCGTGCGATGCATCACATGCGGGGATATTCCTACCCGCCATCGACCCCGCAAATACCGGGGATGCCTGCCGGCGCCGTCCGTTTGCGCGGATACCATCGCGAACCAGTGAGGACCGCCGCGGAGCGTCGCGAGCTGTTGAAGGCCGTCTACGAGGAGGCGCGGGGGTGCACGCGCTGTCCCCTGCACCAGACGCGTACGACGGTCGTGTTCGGCTCGGGCAACGCCGACGCCAACCTGATGTTCATCGGCGAGGCTCCAGGGGCCAACGAGGACCGGATGGGGCTTCCGTTCGTCGGGCAGGCCGGGAAGCTGCTCGACAAGCTGCTAGCCGAGATCGATCTCGACCGCAAGGACGTGTTCGTGGCGAATGTCCTCAAATGCCGGCCTCCTCAGAATCGCGATCCGCATCCCAACGAGATCGACGCCTGCAACGACTATCTATGGCGCCAGGTCGACCTGATCGAGCCGACCGTGATCTGCACGCTGGGCAACTTCTCGACCAAGCTGCTACGGGCCGACACGACGGGGATCTCCCGCCTGCATGGTCGCGAGGAGGTGCGGATCATCGGCCCGCGCGCGGTGCGCCTCTATCCGCTGTATCACCCGGCCGCCGCGCTGTACACGCCGTCGATGCTCGAGGCGCTGCGGGCCGACTTCCATCGAATCCCCGAGCTGCTCGCGCTGGGGCCGCCCGAGCAGCCGCATACGCTCGAGGAGCCGATCCCGGAGCTCGACGACGCGCCCGAGCCTGATGCCGCAGACCGCGACGGCGAACTCGAGCCGGCCGCGCAGCTGGGCCTGTTCTGAGGTTCGCGGGGGAATTCGGCGCCTAGGCGGTTGGGGACAAGAGCACCGTAATGGCGCCGAATTCCCTTAGGAAATCCGGCGCGGTACACGGTCTCGCTTTCGACCGTCTGCGGCCGGGTTTCCCGCTACTCGCTGACGCGCTCGACCAGGAACGAGATGCGGACGAGGGCCCGCCACTCGTCGAGGTCATCGCCGCGCAGCCCAACCGAGACCACGTCAACCGCCTTGATGTTCCGCAGCGAGGCCTGCGCCTCGGCCAGCGCGGCCCTGACCGCGTCGTCGGAGCTGGTCGTGGAGCTGCCGACCAGTTCGATGATCTTGGTGACCGCCATCTAAGAGACCCCCGACGCCCCGACGAGCTCCGGCTCGGGAACCTCCTCCGGGGGCGTGGGTCGGCTCGTCTCCCGCCTGGCCGGGCGGAGGGCCAATCCGAAGGCGACCAGTGCCGCGGCGAGCTGGACCGCGAGCACGACCAGCGCGAACGGCTTGGGCTCATGTGAGGCGTTGAGCAGGAGGATCGGCTCGGCGACGGCCACTGCGCCGAGCGGGACCAGGAACCAGCTGCGCTTGAGCGCGAGCATGTACTGCACGGCGAGGTACGTCGCGGCGAGGACGGTGAAGGCGACCCCGAGGATGAACAACGCGTCGACGGCCAGCAGCCGGTCAGAACCGAAGGCGAGCTTGATCAGCAGGCGGGAGGCCACGGCGAAGATCAGCAGGCAGGGGATCGCGGCAACGCCGACGATGGCCAGGGACTTGCCCAGGACCGGGCGCGTGTCCTCGCCTTCCGCGTGGCGGCGCGAGACCTCGGGCACCAGGTAGAAGCCGGCTCCCATCGCGACCCAGATCAGGACCTTTGCCGCCACCGCGGTGGCGCTGTAGGAGCTGGCCAGGTCGGTCGAGAACTGGTGCTTGGCGGCGATGATGTCGATGTTCTGGAGCATCGCGATCACGCCCAGCGCGGCGATCGCGGTCCAGGCGTTACGGACGTGGGTCCACAGGGGGAGGGCCGGGCGGCGCCCGGGCTCGGCCACGCCGAGCCGGCGGCGCAGCGGGCCGGCGCAGTAGAACATCATCGCGACGAAGGACAGGGGGGTGCCGATGTACGCGCCGGTGACCCCCAGGCCGACGCCGGCCAGGATCCCGCCGATCGCCAGGCGCGTGGCCTGCTCGCCGACCAGGCTGATGCCAACCGCCTTGTAGTCGCCGAGTCCCTGGAGGAAGCCGCGCAGCATGCAGAGCAGCACGTACAGGCACCCGGCCGGGATCCCCAGCGCGGCCGCCCAGTCCTGCTTGACCCCGACGGCGCTTGCGATCGGGTGGCGCAGGAGCACCGAGACCACCGTCATGACCGCAGTGAAAATCAGCAGCCAACGCGTCCAGTTACGGATGGTCGCGGCCAGGCCGGCCCCAACACCGAGGTGGCCGAGAACGGCCTCGCGGGCCGTGGCGAGCTGCATCGCGTAGCCGACTACGGCGAGGATCAGGAAGTAGCTGACCAGCGCGGCGAGCGAGCCGTAGTCGTTCAACTCGCGCGAGAACACGATCGTCGAGCCCAGCGCGATGACGTTGTTGGCCACCATCGCGCCGGCCAGGCCCGCGGCCTTGGCGGTGTCCGAGCCACGAAGGGCCGACAGCTGGGGCTCGAAGCGTCGCCACATCCTGGCCGTGACGGTACCGAACCATGCGGAGGGGTGACGCCGAACCGCCTGCACTACATTGGACTTTTCCCATGTCGCGGCGCCAGCAGACGAGCACTTCCGCCGAGACCGAGGCCCTCGCCGCCGAGCTGGCCTCGGGTCTGGCTCCCGGTGACGTCGTCCTGGTCGAGGGTGAGCTCGGGGCGGGCAAGACCACCTTCGTGCGAGGTGCCTGCCGGGCGCTCGGGGTCGAGGGGGTGGTCACGAGCCCGACGTTCACGATCGGACAGCGCTACGCGGGCCGGGTGCCGGTGTCCCATCTGGACCTCTATCGGGTGGCCGACCTCGATGAGGAAGACCCGGACCTGCTGGCCGATTACATCGGTCCGGACCGGGTCGCATTCGTCGAGTGGCCCGGCGGCGCCGTGGCGCGGATCGCCGGGCTCGCGCACGTGGCCGCGCGGGTATTGATCGAGCACGCCGGAGGGGACGTGCGGACGGTGACGATCGAGGCGCCGCTGGGGCTCGGTTCCTGTCCGGACGGGGTACCCGGTCCCACGGATGCTGCGCGAAGCGCAGCCCCAAGATCGCGATGACGATCCTCGCCTTTGACACGGCCACCCCGGCTACCACGGTGGCGCTGTCCGGCGTGGGCGATGTGGTGTTCACGGCGCGGCACGATCCGCTGCCCGGCGAGCGCCCCGGCCACGCCACCCGGCTGCTGCCGCTGGTGGCGCGGGTGATGGAACGGGCCGGAATTGGATGGGACGGGGTCGATCAGATCGCCGTCGGTGTCGGCCCGGGGACGTTCACCGGCCTTCGCATCGGGATCGCCACCGCACGGGCACTCTCACGGGCGCGTTCCGTGCCTCTGATCGGCGTCTCGACACTCCAGTCGCTGGCGCTGGGCCGCCCGCGGGCTGACGACGTTCCGGCCGGGCTCGACGCGGTGCTTGCCGTGCTCGATGCGCGACGGGGCGAGGTTTTCGCGGCGAGTTGGCGGATGGATGAGGCGGATGATTTCGACAATGCATTGCTCCCCCCGCGCGCGGTCGCACCCGAGGCGCTCGCGGACCTGGTCGCTCCGCTCGGCCCGGCCACGCTGGCGATCGGAGACGGGGCGATAGCATTCAGGGACGTTCTCGAGCGCTCGGGATCCTTCATTCCAGAGGACGATTCCCCGCTCCACAAGGTCACGGCGACGAACCACTGTCGGCTCGCTGACCGTCTGGAAGGGGGCTCCCCCGACGAGGTCCGGCCGGATTACCTACGCGCTCCGGACGCCGAGATCGCCCACCGCACCCCATGAGCACGCCGCCCATCACGATCCGCTCCCTCGGCTACTCCGACCTCCCGCAGGTCATCTCGATCGAGCGCCGCGCGTTTCCCACCCCGTGGTCGCTGGCCATGTTCGTGCTCGAGCTGTCCAAGCCGTCGGGCGTGTGCGTGGCCGCGATCGAGGATCGCCGGATCGTCGGCTACCTGATCTGCTCGCGCTACGCGGATGTGTGGCATCTGATGAACATCGCGGTCGATCCGCCGGCCCGGCGCCGTGGGATTGCCACCGCGCTGCTCGAGGAGATGATCGCCCGGGCTGGCGCCGACGCCTCCTACACGCTCGAGGTGCGCCCCTCCAACGATTCGGCAATCGCGCTGTACGAGCGTTTCGGCTTCCGGTCGGCCGGCACGCGCCGGCGCTACTACCAGGACACCGGCGAGGATGCCGTGATCATGTGGCGCACGGCCGACACGGCTTCGACCCCGAGCGCCTCAGGGTGATCCTCGCGCTCGAGACGAGCTGCGACGACACCTGCGCGGCGGTCGTCACGGCCCAGGGAGAGATCCGCTCGAACGTGATCTCCTCGCAGGGCGTGCACGACCGCTTTGGCGGGGTCGTGCCCGAGATCGCGTCGCGTCACCATTTGGAGCTGGTCGGCGATGTTGTGGACGACGCGCTCGCTCAGGCGGACGTGTCCCTTCCGCAGGTTGATCTCGTGGCCGTGACGTGTGGACCGGGGCTGGTGGCGGCGCTGCTGGTCGGCGCGGCCACCGCCAAGGGGCTGGCGGCGGCTTACGAGTTGCCGCTGGCCGGCGTGGATCATCTGCACGGCCACGTGGCAGCGGCGTTCCTCGGACCGGAACCATTTGAGCCTCCGTTCCTGACCCTGATCGCGAGTGGGGGGCACACCCTGCTCGCGCGGGTCATCGATCACGGGCCCGGTTACGAGGTGCTCGGCCAGACCCTCGACGACGCCGCAGGCGAGGCGTTCGACAAGGGCGCGCGGCTGTTGGGGCTCGGCTACCCGGGCGGCCCGGCGCTCGAGCGGTTGGCGGGTGCCGGAGATCCGTTTGCGTTCGAGTTTCCGACGGCGAAGCGTCTCGCCGGCCTGGACTTCTCGTTCGCCGGTCTCAAAACCGCCTTGCTCTACCGGGTGCGCGACCTGGGTGAGGCGGAGGCTTCGCAGCGGCGGGCCGATCTGGCCGCCTCCTACCAGCGCGCGATCGTCGAGTCGCTGGCGATCCGGGTCGAGCGGGCGTTGCTGGAGGGCGGGCTCGAGCGTCTGTCGATCGGCGGGGGAGTCGCAGCCAACAGCGCGGTCCGCTCGCGAATGGCCGCGCTCGGCGTCGAGCTGCACGTCCCCGCGCGTGAGCTGTGCACCGATAACGCGGCGATGATCGCCAGCGCCGCGCGATTCGTCGACGTGATGCCCTATCCCGAATACCTCGGTCTCGATGTGTACGCAACCGGCGAGCGGATACTGGTCGCACGATGACGACCGTGGTCCTGTTCGGCCGCGAGGGCTGCTGCCTGTGCGATGACGCCCGGGAGGTGCTCCAGCGGGTGCGCCGCCGGCGGGAGTTCGATCTCCAGGAGCGCGACATCGACAGCGACGACGCGCTGCTCCGGGCATATCTCGAGCGCATCCCGGTCGTTACGATCGACGGAGTCGAGGTGTTCGAGCTGTTTCTGAACGAGTCCGAGCTCGAGCGCCGGATCGATATGGTGCACACGGCATGAGCTATACGGTCGGCAGCGGCGCCGACGGGGTCCCGCCCGGCGTCGAGAAGCCGGGGGAGAAACTCGCGCTCGGCGTGGCCGCGCGCCTCTCGCGCTACCTACAGGTTCTGATCCAGGCCCGCAAGATAGGCAAGGAGACGATCTCCTCGCAGGAGCTGGCCGACTACACGCACGTCAACTCCACCCAGATCCGCCGCGACCTCTCCGGCTTCGGCAAGTTCGGCAAGCGCGGGGTGGGCTACAACGTGGAGTCGCTGGTCAACCAGATCCGCAAGATCCTCCACACCTCAGGCCAGCACAACATCGCGCTGTTTGGCGCCGGCCACCTCGGCACCGCGATCGCCACCTCGGACATCTTCGCCGATCACGGCTTCCGCGTGGTGGCCATCTTCGACGTCGACCAGGGGAAGGTGGGCGATCGGATCGGCCCGCTGGCGGTGCGCCACAACTCGGATCTGCGCGAGGTGATCGACGAGGAGGACATCGTCGTAGCCGTGCTCG
The DNA here is from genome assembly GCA_035455845.1 of Solirubrobacteraceae bacterium. GTDB lineage: Bacteria > Actinomycetota > Thermoleophilia > Solirubrobacterales > Solirubrobacteraceae > Palsa-465. Next base: position 5,240 of record DATIEI010000189.1, on the reverse strand, counting down.
CCGTGCCGTCCGCCGCCGCGCAGCGCCTGGCCGAGGAGCTCGTCGACGCCGGCGTGAAGATCATCTTCAACTACTCCGATGCCCTGCTCCAGGTGCCGCCCGAGGTCACCGTCCATACCTCGAGTCCGGCCGTCGACCTTCTCTACGCGCTCTATTTCTATCTCACCTGAGACCCGCGCGGTGATCGACGAGTGAGCAGCCTGGATCTGGATTCGGCGTACGCTGCCTTCGAGGAGTCGACGGACTTCACCATCGGCCTCGAGGAGGAGTTCGCGCTGCTGGACCCCAGCTCACTCGGACTCGTGCCCCGGTTCGAGGAGCTCAGGGATGCTGCCCAGGCCGATCCCGTGCTCGCCCACTCCATTGCCGGCGAGCTGATCTCGTCCGAGATCGAGATCCGCTCGGGGAGATGCTCGGACCTGGCGTCCGCCTTCGTGGCGCAGCGCGACCGTCGGCACAGGCTGTTCGGGCTCGCCGCGGAGCAGGGGATCGCGCTGGCCGCGACCGGCACCCATCCGTGGTCTGACTACCGGGAGCAGAAGATCATCGACACCGAGCACTACCGCAGGGTCGAGGACGGGCTCAAGTACGTGGCCTGGCGCAACAACACGTTCTCGATGCATCTGCATGTGGGCGTGCGCGGGGCCGATCGGGCCGTGCTCGTGTGCGACCGGCTGCGGCCGGTGCTGCCCCTGCTGCTGGCCATCTCGGCCAACTCGCCGTTCCTGGACGGTCGTGACTCAGGGCTGCACAGCGCCCGTTCGCAGATCTTCACCAAGAGCTTCCCGCGCTGCGGGGTACCCGACGCCTTCGGCGGCTGGCAGTCGTACGCCGAATACATCAACTTCCTGATCAGGACGCGCTCGATCGTGGAGTACACGCAGGTGTGGTGGTCGATCCGCCCGCATTTCTCGTTCGGCACGGTCGAGGTGAGGATCTGCGACGTGCAGATGACCGCGCAGGAGTCCGAGGCGCTGGCCGGCCTGATCCTGGGCTGCGTGGCCCAGGCCGCGCGCGACATCGACGAGGGCGTGCCGTTCACCGATCTGCAACGCCGGCTGATCGAGGAGAACTTCTGGCGGGCGATCCGGCACGGGCTCGACGGCGATCTGCTCGATCTCGATCGCGCCGAGTCCTATCCGGCCGCGGAGGCTGTGGATCGGCTGCTGGCTTGGACCGCGCCGGTGCGAGCGGAGCTCGGCATCGAGGTCGCGCTGCCGTCTCTGAACGGGGCGCAACGTCAGCGGCGGATGACGGACACCGGCGTGAGCCTGTCCGAGGCGTACGCTGCGGTGGTGGCTGAGACGCGCGACACTTACGCGGTCAGTGCAGCGGAGGTGACCCGCTAAGGCGCCGCCGTCAGGCGCCGCCGAGTAATCCAATGACGAGCGAACCCAGACAGCCATCCGAGGAGGAGCTACGCGTGGCCTACGAGGCGGAGCTCAAGCGGCTTCGCGTCGAGCACGTTCTGCTCGACAACGTCGCGGCGCTCGTCAACCTGGGCATGCGCCGGACCGGCCTGGTCCCCGGCACCGAGGAAGAGCGAGACCCGGCCCAGGTTCGCCTCGCCATCGAGGCGGTCCGGGCCATGCTGCCGGTGCTCGAGCAGTCGGCGCCCGAGCAGATCGGCGCGATCCGCGACGCAGTATCCCAGCTCCAGATCGCATACGTGAAGATCGGGGGGCAGCCGACGACTCCGGCTTCGGGCGGCGCGGAAGGTCCTCCCCGGCCCGAGGCCCAGGCTCCGTCCCAACCCGCGCCTTCGCGTGAGCCTTCGCGCGAGCCCGAGCCTCCGAAGCCCGGCGAGCCAGGGCCCGCCCAGCGCAGCGGGCGTCTCTGGGTGCCGGGCCAGTAGCTCCCGATGCGCCGGCATGAGCCCTCTCTCTAGAGGGGCTTGGTAGGAAACTGTGCCTTATGCAGTAGTTTCTTCCCAACCGGTCGGTTCTCGATGGCGGCCGTGGACGGCCACCTGCCGCCGTCTGGCCGGCTCGCGCGCTACACTCGCCCCTCTCCGGGTCTCCGCTCGATAGCACGGGTGGTGGCCCTTTTCCAGTTTGTGTTGGCTGCGCTTGTTCGCGCCCTCTCTCTAACTCAGACCTTCTTCGGAGGACCTCCTTGTCCAGCTTCCTTGCCAATCACGGCGTCATCATCGCGCTCGTCTGCGCCGCGGCCGCTGTCGTTTACGGCGTAGTCACCTCGCGCGCGCTACTGGCGCTGTCGCCCGGTAACGAGACCATGCAGAGGATCTCGGCGGCGGTGCAGGAGGGTGCGAAGGCCTACCTCAATCGCCAGTACACGACGATCGCCGGCGTAGGGGTTGTCCTGTTCATCGTGTTGATCCCGATCCAGAACATCCGTGTGGCGATCGGGTTCGCGATCGGCGGTGTGCTCTCGGCGTCGGCCGGCTACATCGGCATGAACGTCTCGGTCCGGGCCAACGCCCGCGTGGCCGAGTCCGCGCGCGGCGGCGTCTCCCGCGCGCTCGAGGTGGCCTTCCGCGGCGGCGCGGTCACCGGACTGCTGGTGGTCGGTCTGGCGCTGCTCGGGGTCGCCGGTTACTACGGCATCCTCACCTGGATCGCCGGGGAGAGCCAGAAGGAGGCGGTCGACGCACTGATCGGTCTCGGCTTCGGCGGCTCGCTGATCTCTGTGTTCGCCCGTCTGGGCGGCGGCATCTTCACCAAGGCCGCCGACGTCGGCGCCGACCTGGTCGGCAAGATCGAAGCCGGGATTCCGGAGGACGATCCGCGCAACCCGGCGGTGATCGCCGACAACGTGGGCGACAACGTCGGTGACTGCGCAGGCATGGCCGCGGACCTGTTCGAGACCTACGCCGTCACCGCGGTGGCGGTCATGCTGCTCGGCGTCCTGCTCTTCAACCAGCAGTCCGCCGTCGCGCTCTACCCGCTCGTGCTCGGAGCGGTCTCGATCGTCGCTTCGATCATCGGCACGTTCGCCGTGAAGTCACGCGCCGGCAACGTCGAGCGCGCGCTCTATCAGGGCCTGATCACCTCGGGCGTGCTTGCCGCGCTGGCGTTCCTCCCGATCACCTACTGGATGATGAAGGATCTCACGTTCAAGTCCGGCACCGCCGCGCCGCACTGGTGGAAGTACTACCTGTGCGCGCTGATCGGCATCGGGGTGACCGCCTGTCTGTTCGTGATCACCGACTACTTCACCTCGACGCGGTTCGCGCCGGTCAAGAGCACCGCGCGCGCGTCGCAGACCGGTCACGCGACCAACATCATCCAGGGCCTGGCGCAGGGCTTTCAGTCGACGGCGCCGCCCGCGATCGTGATCGCGCTCGGCATCCTGGGCGCCTGGAAGCTGGCCGGGGGCGGGACGACCAATGGGATCTACGGGATCGGCGTCGCGGTGATGGCGCAGCTGTCGCTCACCGGGTTGATCGTCGCGCTCGACGCGTTCGGACCGATCACCGACAATGCCGGCGGCATCGCCGAGATGGCCGACCTCCCCGAGGAGGTCCGTAACGTCACCGACCCGCTAGACGCCGTCGGCAACACGACCAAGGCGGTCACCAAGGGGTACGCGATCGGCTCTGCAGCGCTGGCCGCACTGGTGCTGTTCAACGCGTTCGAGACCGAGCTTGGGCAGGCGGGGAAGACCCCGGACTTCTCGATCGGCAACCCGGCCGTGCTGATCGGCCTCTTGATCGGCGGGCTCATGGTCTACCTGTTCGCGTCGCTCGCGATGGAGGCGGTGGGCCGCGCCGGCGGCGCCGTGGTCGAGGAGGTCCGTCGCCAGTTCCGCGAGAAGCCGGGGATCATGGAGGGCACCGAGCAGCCTGAGTACGGCGCGGCGGTAGGCCTGGTCACCCGGGCCGCGCAGCGCGAGATGATCCTGCCCTCGCTGATCCCGATCCTGATCCCGTTCATCGTCGGCTTGATCAGCGTCGAGGCTCTCGGCGGCCTGCTCATGGGCGTGATCGTGGTCGGCCTGTTCATGGCGATCTCGATGACCTCGGGCGGTGGCGCCTGGGACAACGCCAAGAAGCTGATCGAGGACGGCGCGTTCGGCGGCAAGGGCTCCGAGGCGCACGCGGCCGCGGTGACGGGTGACACGGTCGGCGATCCCTACAAGGACACCGCCGGTCCGGCGATCAACCCGATGATCAAGGTGGCCAACATCGTGGCGCTGTTGATCATTCCGATCATCACGTGAGGACTTAGGCCGCGCGCCCTCGCTGGGTGCCCCGGGACGGATCGTCGTGCGGGTTCGTCGCAAGGGTTCCTCGAGGGCACCCAGGAGGGCATCGCGGCCACGTCACGTAGTTCCGGATGCTCCAACAGCTTGGTAGAGCCAGGGCACCCAGGAGGGCATCGCGGCCACGTCACGTAGTTCCGGATGCTCCAACAGCTTGTAAACGCCGGGTCAAGGGCCCCTTCGCAGTGGACGAATTCGTCTAATTTCTTCATTCGCAAGTCCTAGTCGCAGTAGCCTCCGTCGGTGGAAATGTCTCTAGAGTCCCGGGCATGTTCATCCTGATCGTTGGCTGCGGGCGGGTTGGCTCGGCGATCGCCAAGCGGTCGCTCGATGCCGGGCACGAGGTGTCGGTGCTCGACAGCGATCCGCTGTCGCACGAGCGACTCGACAAGGATCAGGTGACGACGTGGGAGGACGCCGGCGGGCGGTTCACGGTGAGCACCGCGCTCGAGATCGACGGCCTGATCGAGGCGGGCATCGAGCAGGCCGACGTGTTCGTGGCCTCCACTTCCGGCGACAACACCAACCTGGTGATCGCGCAGATCGCCCAGCGGCGGTTCAAGGTCGGGCGCGTGGTCGTCCGCGTCGCCGATCCGGGGCGCGCGTCCTGGTACGCCGAGCAGGGGCTGCTCACGATCTGCCCGACCCAGGTGGCAATCGACGAGGCCTCACGGGTGGTGCTGGCATGAGGGCTGAACTGTGTACGTGATCATCGCGGGCGCCGGCAAGGTCGGCTGGAACCTGGCGCGGGAGCTGATCGCCAAGGAGCGCGAGGTGACCCTGGTCGAGGTGGACCACGCCCGCTACCGCGTGGTCGAAGAGGAGCTCGAGCACGCCGTCCAGTACGGCGACGCCACCGAGCTGTGGGTGCTCGAGCGCGCGGGCATCCAGCGCGCCGACCTGGTCATCGCGGTCACCGGCGACGACGAGGACAACATTCTTATCTGCCAGATGGCCAAGGAGAAATACGGCGTCCAGCGGATCGTCGCCCGGGTCAACAACCCGCGCAACCTCCA
>DATIEI010000188.1:0-3183 GCA_035455845.1 Solirubrobacteraceae bacterium | reverse complement strand
TCCTCCCCGCCGCCGATGATGTCGTAGGCGACCTGGAAGGTGTCGAGCTCGATCCGCTCCACCTTGTCGGCGGCCAGGCGGTGTTGCGAGCGCAGCTCGAGCAGCGCCTCGATCGCCGACTGGGAGTGAAACTCGGCGTTGAACTTCTTCACGCTCGTGCGCCGCACCGACTCGAGATCCTCCGCTTGCCAGTCGATCTCGAACGGTCCCGCGATCGCCTCCCAGAACCCCTTGTTGCCCTCGAACACCTCCCGCGGCCCGGTGATGCCGCGCATCGCCAGGAACGCGGCGTGCGTGGCTCCGACCGAGGTCGCCGGATACGCGAGGCCCTTCCAGTGCGAGAGCCCGCCGGTGCGGGTGACCCGCAGCGCGTTCAGCGAGGTGCCGGCGATCGCGATCGCGTGTGCGGTCCTCCGCGCGTCGAGACCGAGCGCGCGGGCGACGCCTGCGGCCACCGCGTAGGCGCCCTGGGTCGTGTGGTCGAACCCCTTGGCTCGGACCGGCGCGACCTCCGACAGGCGGTTCTGAACCTGGTAGGCGACCGCGAGTGCGGTCAGCAGGGTCTGCCCGTCAGCTTGGGCGTACTCGGCGGCCGCGAGCACCGGCGCGAGGTTGTCGGATGGATGGCAGGTCTCGCCGGGGGCGAGGAAGGAGTCGTTGAAGTCCAGGTAGCGGACCAGCGCGCCGTTGTAGAGCGCGGCGCGGTCGGGCGCGCTCCGTCCGCCGCCGATCAGCGTCGCCAGCGGCGCGCCGCCGAACTCCAGGACCTGCTCGCGCACCATCCGCGGTGGCTCGCCGTCCAGCGCGCCTAGCGCGCAGCCGAGAGAATCGAGCACGCGCAGCTTGAGCTGCTCGCGCGCGGGCTCGGAGATGTCCTCGAACCGGGTGCTCGTGACGAACTCGGCGAGCTGCTCGACCTGTGTGCGCGCCTCGACGCCGGGGGCGATCCGGCCGACGGCGCGGGTAGCCGACGCCGACCGGTTCAGCTGGTTCTCAAATGCAAGATCGCTCATCGTGGCCTTTCATTTGGGGCGACTGACCGAAGGCAACGACTCAGTCCACTTTCTCCAGCGTCCCGCGGTTCACAAGTTCTTACGCTCCGACTCCGTGCGACCGCCGTCAGGCGCGTGCGCCGTCGTTGCGAGAAGTGGGCGTCCACGCGACCGCCAGAACCAGCGGCTCGCCAGCCATGCTTCTCAGGGTCGAGGAGTCCGACGGCGAATGTCATCCCACCGCGGCCGGTTTGAGCAGCGGAGCACTCATCCCACAGATGAGGGACGCTGACGCCGCCGCGGGGCCCAGAGCGGGAGCCATCGCGGCACGTGCTCTCGGGAGAAGCTCAGGCCCGGCCCCAGAGCGGTGATGGAGCAGCCGGCGCACCCCGCCTCAATCGCGTCGGGTGGCTGGCGGACCATCAGCATCGGGAGCGACATCGTCGATCCGCTCCTCCGGCTGTGGGATGGGTCGATTGGTCGCGATGTGGGAGTCTCAGACCGGACGATGTTGCTGCGCAAGACAGCCGCGTGGATCCCGGGCTTCGCGAGGGCTCGCGCCGGGTCGCGGGCGCAGGTCGCGTGGCCGGAGGCGCGGGTCGATGCGCTGATCGACACGTACGCGGAGTGGCGTGAGGAGTGTGAGGCGGTGGAGAGGGCGTATGGGCGGTGGGCCGACTGCGAGCGCGCCGAGCGTCACTTCGCCTACGCTGCGTATCGCGCCGCGCTCGATCGCGAGGAGAAGGCCGCCGCGGTCTACCGGGTGGCTGTCGCGCGGCTCGTTGGCGCGGGACGCGAGCCCACCCAGTGCCGAATTGGAGGCGAGCGATGGCATTGACTGACGGCGCCGCGGTCGATATCGATGCGGTTGAGACGAGCGAGTGGCTGGAGGCGCTGGACGCGGTCGTCGTCCACGACGGACCGGATCGGGCCCGGCAGATCTTGACCCGGGTCGTCGAGCGTGCCCAGCACGCCGGTACGGGTCCGATCGCGTCGCTGAACACGGCGTACGTGAACACGATTCCGCCGGAGCGAGAGGCGAAGCTTCCTAGCGATCCGGCGGTCGAGCGGCGACTGAGGTCACTGATCCGCTGGAACGCGATGGCGATGGTGGTGCGCGCGAACGAGCGCTCGCACGGGATCGGGGGGCACATCGCCTCCTACCAGTCGGTGGCCACGCTGTACGAGGTTGGCCTCAACCACTTCTGGCACGGGGCGGGTGGGTCCGATGCCGGGTCGGGAGCCGACCTGATCTACTTCCAGGGCCACTCCTCGCCCGGGAATTACGCGCGCGCGTACCTGGAGAGCCGGCTGACTGAGGCGCAGCTCGACGCCTTTCGCCATGAGGTCTCCAAGCCCGGCGGCCTGTCCTCCTATCCGCATCCCTGGCTGATGCCGGACTTCTGGCAGTTCTCGACCGTGTCGCTGGGCATCGGCCCGGTCACGTCGATCTACCAGGCGCGGTTCATGAAGTACCTGCAGGCGCGCGGGCTCGCGCAGACCGACGGGCGCAAGGTTTGGTGCTTTGTCGGCGACGGCGAGGTCGACGAGCCCGAGACGATGGGGTCGATCGGGATGGCCGGCCGCGAGCGCCTCGACAACCTGATCTGGGTGGTCAACTGCAACCTGCAGCGGCTCGACGGCCCGGTGCGCGGCAACGGCAAGATCATCCAGGAGCTCGAGTCCGACTTCCGCGGTTCCGGCTGGAACGTGATCAAGGTGATCTGGGGGGCGCGCTGGGACCCGCTGCTGGCCGCCGACACTGACGGTCGGCTCGTGAAGGTGATGGAGGACACCGTGGACGGCGAGTACCAGACCTACAAGGCCCGCGACGGCGCGTACGTCCGCGAGCACTTCTTCAGCAAGGACCCCGTGCTGCTCGACCGGGTCTCGCACATGTCAGACGATGAAATCTGGCTGCTGAACCGCGGCGGGCTCGACCAGCAGAAGGTGTACGCCGCCTACCACGAGGCGGTCCGCCACACCGGGCAGCCCACGGTGATCCTGGCCAAGACGATCAAGGGCTACGGCATGGGCGCGTCGGGCGAGGGCCAGATGGTCACCCACCAGGCCAAGAAGATGACCGAGGACGCCCTGCTGGCCTTCCGCGACCGCTTCGAACTGCCGCTGTCCGACGAGCAGGTCCGCGCCGCCGAGTATTACAAGCCGCCCGACGACTCGCCCGAGATGC
>DATIEI010000187.1:0-9856 GCA_035455845.1 Solirubrobacteraceae bacterium | reverse complement strand
TCCGTGGAGCCTGGCTGGCCAGCCTGCCAGGCTCGACGCTCGTCGATCGCGTGCCGTGCCGCCGCCACGGCCAGGACATGCGGCGCCTCCAGCGTGCCGGCCAGCTCGTGGACGGCCGGAAGGGACCTCAGGGCTGCGGCGTCGCTCCTGGCACCCACTCGCCCTCCTCCTTCTTCCAGATCGGGACCCGGGCCTTGAGCTCGTCGATGATCTCCCGCGCGCCGGCGAACGCGGCGTCGCGATGCGGGGCCGACACCGCGATCGCCACCGACGGCTCGGACAGCGGCACGGTGCCCACCCGGTGCTCGGCCGCGGCCGCGCACAAGCCGTGGCGCTCGACCGCCCGGGCCACGATCTCGGCCATCTGCGGCTCGGCCATCTCGGCGTACGCTTCGTACTCGAGCTCGGCCACCTCGCGGGTCACGCCGAGAAACGTGACCACGGCGCCCGCGCGCGGGTCGCGCACCATCTCGATCAGCGGATCGAGCTTCAGCGGGTCGCCGGTCAGCCGGACGTGCAACGCGCCCACCGAGCCACCGGACACGGGCGGTATCAGCGCGACCTCGTCGCCGCTGGCGAGCGTCGAGCCCGGGCTGGCGTACTCGTGATTGACCGCCATGACCACCGGCACGCCGTCGGTCAGCTCGCGCATCCGCTCGAGCGCATCAGCGACCACGGCGCCCTCGGGCAGCTCGAGCTCGAGCTCGGAAGCGCCGGCGCGCTCGCGCAAACCGGCAAACAGGCGGACGCGAATCTGCATCACCGAAAGGCTAGTGGACGGTTTGCGCAGGGTTAAGGCGCGCCCGCCGACGCGTTTTGTTGGCTTATGCTGATCCGCCTCAACCTGGGGTTACAAACGAGAAGGAGTCGGATGGTTACTTGGTGCAAACCGCTGCTGGCGGCGCTCATCGTGGCTTGCGTCGCGTTCGTGGCCGCGTGCGGCAGCAGCAACAGCAGCAGCAGCGCGTCTTCCAGCGCTGCCCCTGCAGCCCCTGCGTCGACGTCGACGTCGACGACGGCGGCGAGCTCTTCGAGCAGCGGCGCGGATCCGGCCGTCGTCAAGCTCGTCCCGGCCGCGATCAAGTCGAAGGGCACGCTGGTCGTTGCGTCCGACGCGACCTACGCGCCGGACGAGTTCATCGCCTCTGACGGCCATACCGTGATCGGCATGGACGCTGATCTGAGCAAGGCGCTCGCCACAGTCATGGGCCTGAAGGCGAAACTTCAGAACGCCACGTTCGCCACGATCATCCCGGGCCTCGCTGCCGGCAAGTACGACATGGGCGCCTCGTCGTTCAGCGACAACAAGGAGCGCGAGAAGACCGTCGACTTCGTCGACTACTTCATCGCCGGCGAGTCGTTCATCACCAAGGCGTCGGGTGGTACGTCGATCAGCTCGATCTCGGACATCTGCGGCAAGACGGTCGCCGTCGAGAAGGGGACGACCGAGGAGGCCGACGCCGGCACGCAGAGCAAGAAGTGCCAGTCGGCGGGCAAGCCGGCCGTCAAGATCCTCTCGTTCTCCGATCAGAACCAGGCCAACCTGGCCCTGTCGAGCGGCCGGGCGCAACTCGGCTTCCTCGACTCGCCGATCGCCGCGTACCAGGTCAAGCAAACCGGTGGGCAGTTCAAGGTCGTCGGCGCCGCCTACGCGACCGGTCCGTACGGCCTCGCGTTGCCCAAGGGCAGCCTCGCTCCCGCGGTTCTCGCCGCCCTCAAGGTCGTCATGGAGAACGGCACGTACGACTCGATCCTGAAGCACTGGGGGCTGACCGAGGGGGCGATTCCCGCCGCCCAGGTGAAGATCAACGGCGCGACTAGTTAGGCGTTAGGTTTACGGCTCCGAGGTGGATACCTCTGAGCACACTGATAAGCGGTCGGGACGGCCCGAGGACATAAAGGCCGTCCCGGTTCGCCATCCCGGCCGGTGGATCGCCGCCGCGATCATCCTCGTCATCGCGGCGTCGATCATCCGATCGGTCGTCACGAACACGGGCCCGAACAAGGGCTTCCAATGGACGTGGGTCGGGCACTACATGTTCGACTCGCGGATCCTCCACGGCGTAGTCGTGACGCTTGAGCTGACGGTGCTCGCGATGGTGATCGGCATCGTCCTCGGGATCGTCCTGGCGAGCATGCGCCGGTCGCCTAACCCGCTGGTGTCCGGAGCCAGCTGGCTGTACATCTGGTTCTTCAGGGGCACGCCACTCCTGGTACAGCTGCTGTTCTGGTACAACATCGCGGCGCTGTTCCCCACGATCAGCCTGGGCATCCCGTTCGGGCCGGCGATCATTCACGGCAGCGCGAACCAAGTCATCACGTCCTTCGTTGCCGCGCTGCTCGGACTCGGGCTGAACGAGGGTGCTTACATGGCCGAGATCGTGCGGGCCGGGTTCCTGTCGGTAGCCGAGGGGCAGACCGAGGCCGCCCAATCCCTGGGCATGGGACGTCTTCAGATCCTGCGGCTGGTTGTTCTCCCGCAGGCGATGCGGGTGATCCTCCCACCGACCGGCAACGAGACGATCTCGATGCTCAAGAACACGTCGCTGGTGAGCGTGATCGCCTACACGGAGTTGCTCTACTCCGCGCAATCGATCTACTCGGCGAACTACAAGACGATCCCGCTGCTGATCGTGGCAAGCATCTGGTATCTCGTCTTGACGAGCATCGCGTACGTCGGTCAGTACTTCATCGAGCGGCGCTACGGGAAGGGATTCTCGCGTGCGGAGCATGCGACCATGCGGGAACGCTGGCTGTCGCTGGGAAGCGGCCGCCGATGAGCGAGACGATGGTCAAGGCTGAGGCCGTCCACAAGCGCTTCGGTCGCCTTGAGGTGCTGAAGGGCATCGACCTCGAGGTGCGCCGCGGCGAGGTCATGTGCGTGCTCGGCCCATCCGGGTCCGGCAAGTCGACGCTTCTGCGCTGCATCAACCATCTGGAGAAGATCAACTCCGGACGGCTTTACGTGGACGGCGAGTTGGTCGGGTATCGCGAGGCGGACGGCAAGCTGTACGAACTGCGCGAGGACGAGGTTGCCCGCAAGCGGGCCGCGATCGGAATGGTCTTCCAGCAGTTCAACCTGTTCCCGCACATGACCGCGCTCGAGAACGTGACGCTGGCGCCGACACGGGTGAAGGGCGTGCCGCGCAGCGACGCGCGCAACCGCGCCCAGCAGCTGCTCCAACGGGTCGGGCTGGGCGACAAGCTGAACACCTACCCGGTGGCCCTCTCGGGCGGCCAGCAGCAGCGTGTGGCGATCGCCCGGGCTTTGGCCATGGAGCCCAAGCTGATGTTGTTCGACGAGCCGACTTCGGCGCTCGATCCCGAGTTGGTCGGCGACGTGCTCGACGCCATGCGTCAGCTGGCGCGCGACGGCATGACGATGATCGTCGTCACCCACGAGATGGGCTTCGCGCGCGAGGTGGCCGATGAGGTCGTGTTTATGGACGAAGGCGTCGTGGTCGAGGCCGGTCCCCCGGCCGACGTGCTCTCCTCGCCCCGCCACGAGCGCACCAGGGCGTTCCTCTCGAAAGTGCTCTGAACGGGCCGTCTGCCGGCCGCGGGGAGGTAACCTCGCGGACATGGCAACCACCGACGAGCACCGCACGATCGCCCCGATTGTCGGTCCCGACGACCCGCGACGGTTCACGGACTCCGGGATCGAGATCAAGCAGCTCTACTCAGAGCGCGACCTTCCCGCGGACCTGCCCGAGCGGCTCGGCGAACCCGGTCAGTACCCCTACACGCGGGGCATCCACCCCGACATGTATCGCAAGCAGCTGTGGACGATGCGCCAGTACGCCGGGTACGCCAGCGCCAAGGAGTCAAACGAGCGCTACCGCTACCTGCTCGCCCACGGCTCGACCGGGCTCTCGATGGCCTTCGACCTGCCCACCCAGCTCGGATTGGACTCCGATGACCCGCGTTGCCTGGGCGAGGTGGGACGGACCGGGGTGGCGATCGACTCGATCGACGACATGCGAACGGCGTTCAACGAGATCCCGCTCGATCAGGTCTCGACCTCGATGACGATCAACGCGCCCGCCTCGGTGCTCCTGCTCCTGTACGAGCTGGTTGCCGAGGAGCAGGGCGTGCCGGCCGATCAGCTGCGCGGCACGACGCAGAACGACATTCTCAAGGAGTACATGGCGCGGGGGAATTTCATCTACCCGCCGCACGGCGCGATCCGGCTGACCACCGACCTGTTCGCCTACTGCCGCGAGCGCATCCCACGCTGGAACACGATCTCGATCAGCGGCTACCACTTCCGCGAGAAGGGCTGCTCGGCCGTCCAGGAGGTGGCGTTCACGCTGTCCAACGGGATCGCCTACGTGCAGGCGGCGCTCGACGCCGGCCTGGCCGTCGACGACTTCGCGCCGCGCCTGGCCTTCTTCTTCAACGGCCACAACAACGTCTTCCAGGAGGTGGCCAAGTTCCGTGCCGCGCGCCGGATGTGGGCCAGGATCATGCGTGAGCGCTTCGAGGCCAAGGACGAGCGCTCCTGGAGGCTGCGCTTCCACACCCAGACCGGCGGCGTGACCCTGACAGCCCAGCAGCCCGAGAACAACATCGTCCGGGTCGCCCTCCAGGGCTTCGCGGCCGTGTGCGGCGGCACGCAGTCGCTGCACACCAACGGGTTTGACGAGGCGCTGGCCCTGCCGACCGAGCGGGCGGCCAAGATCGCGCTGCGCACCCAGCAGATCATCGGCCACGAGTCGGGGGCGGCCGACAGCGTCGACCCGTTCGCCGGCTCCTACTTCGTCGAGGCGCTGACCGACGAGATCGAGGTCCGGGCCTCCGAGCTGATCGACAAGGTCGACAGCCTGGGCGGCTCGGTTGAGGCGATCGACTTCATCAAGAACGAGATCGAGGAGTCGGCCTTCGGCTATCACGAGCGCTACCGCACCGGGCAGGACGTCGTGGTCGGCGTGAACAAGTTCGTCGACGAGGGCGAGCCCGAGGTGCCGGACATCCTGCGCGTCGATCCGGAGTCAGAGCGCGAGCAGGTGGGGCGCCTGAAGGCGTTCAAGGAGGATCGCGACGGGGATCTCGTGGCGCGGCGCCTCGAGGAGGTTCGCGAGGGCGCCCGAGGCACCGACAATCTCCTGCCGGTTCTCCGTGAGGCGTTGAAGGACCGCTGCACGCTGGGAGAGGTATGCGGCGCGATGCGCGACGTCTACGGCGAGTATCAGCCGACGTTCTGATCCTGGCCCTGTCCGTCGCGCTCGCACTGCCCGCGGCTTCGTGCTCGGCTCCTACCTGCTGGTCAAGGGGTCGCACACGTTCGTGAACATGGACATCGGGTCGGAGCCGCAATGGGTCCCGGAGTACGGGGTCGACCTGGGTCCAGCGCGCGCGATCGGGCCGAGAGCCGATACGCGCGGCCGGCATCTGCGGCTTGTCCCGGTACGACGGCGCATGGTGCTCGCCGCCCACGGCGGACTTGTGCTGATTTCTTCACCGCAGCGCTAAAGGAACCGCCATTCGGTGTCGATATGACCGATAACCTCCTCCCCACCCCGCGGCAGGGGACCAGATCCCGCTGCCTTGGGGTCGCTGCGCAGGCGGAGGGAGTCAACGAGCCGAAGGGACCCCCGAATTGCCGAGGCTTGGGATAGCCGCCATCATCGCCGCGATCACGGCGCTGGGAGTGGTGCCTGCCATCGCGCAGGCGACCCCAACCACAACCGACATCACCAGCTGGACGTCGAACAGCAGCGGGACGCCGCCCAACAGCCCGTACCTGATCTCCTACGACAACCAGCCCACGACTCTGGCCGTGACCGGCACGACGTCAGGGGCCGCTTCCGGTGACCACGTCGACATCGTCTGCTACTCGGGCGCCAATTCTCAGTTCAAGACACTCGTCAACAACGTCGCGGTCGAGCCCGACGGCACGTTCAGCACCCTCACCGGCACCGCGGCGCCCCCACTGAGTGCGATCGCCGGTCGCGCCTGCCACCTGCGCGCGGTTCCCCGCAACGGCGCCGGCAGTGGCGACAAGAGCACATTTGCCGGCCCCAATCTCGCGATCTCCGAGACGGCGCTGCTTCCAGCGATCGCGGGCGGGCCGAACAACAACGCGTTCTACAACTTCTACGTCAACGGCGTGACGTTCACGGGGTTTGCCGCCTGGAAAGCGCCGGGGACGCCTGCCGCGCCCGGGGTCGGTGGCTGCGGCGGACCCTACGCGACGACGGTCGACCCCGCCTTCGATCTCGGCAGCGAGTATCCGATCGACTGCGCAGGCTCGCTGTTCGGCGACGATCTCGGCACCTGGGGCGGACGCTCCGAGGCCGTGATCGACGGCCGCAACGCCTACGATCCCGCCTCGGCCCAGGGTCTGATCGCTCGGACCAGCGGACTTGACAACGGCAGTCAGGACCTGCCCGGTTTCCCGAACTCGCTGAACGTGTCGGTCGATTTCGATCCCAGCACCGGCCAGGTCTCCTCGCGCCTGTTCGAGTCCTGGGTCTCCTGCCACGGCACCGACCCCTACAAGCCGCTCACGACCACCGCGTGCCCGAGCTTCGACGACACCGGAGTCGCGCTCACGCGCGTGATCACCACGAGCAATGGCGGCCAGGTGATGACGCTCACCGATACGTGGTCCTCGACGGACGGCAGAAGCCACACGCTCGACCTCCTCTACGACGACTACGCCGGCGTGTTCGGCAACGCCGACGGCGAGCGCGGATGGCAGTTCCCCGGCCAGAGCGGCTTCACTCAGTACGCCGCGGACGCGTCGGTACCAGCCCCCGGCTCGGCGCCCGGCTCGATCCTCCTGCGCACGAACGTAAGCGCGCCTGACGGTGACCCGAACGAGGGCTTCGGGGCGATCACCTACGGCCACGCCCCTGCCGGGTTTCGCTTCGCCGGCCCCAGCGAGCTCGAGGAGGACCAGCTTCTCACCGTCCCCGCCGGCGGGACCGCCAGTCTGAGCTACGTGTATTCGATCGCCTCCTCGCAGGCCAACAGCAATGGCCTGGCCATGGCGGCCCAGGATCGGTTCCAGCCCCCCGCCGTCAAGATCACCTCGCTCGCCGACGGCACCACGGTGTCGAGCGCCGACGTCACCCTGAGCGGAACCGCCATCGCCGGCTCCGGCATCACGTCGGTGGTGGTGGGCGGTCAGACCGTGCCGGTCGCCCCTGGCGGAACCTGGAGCGCGCAGGTGCCCCTGAGCCCGGGAGCGAACACGATCACCGCCGTGGCAACCGACGGCGCCGGCGCCACGACGCAGGACCAGGTGACCGTCGTCTACCAGCCGCCGGCGCCGCCTCCTGCTCCCGTCGCAAAATGCCACGTGCCCCGGGTCAAGGGGATGAAACTCCGCGGGGCCGAGAAGGCGCTGCGCAAGGCTCACTGCAGGGTCGGCAAGGTTAAGCACGTGCGCTCGCGCAAGCTTGCCCGCGGGCGGGTGATGAGCACCACACCGCGCGCCGGCCGCCGCCTACGGGCCGGGAGCAAGATCGAGGTGTTCGTCTCGAAAGGTCGATACCACTAGCCTCGAGGGATGATCCGTCCTCGCCGCGAGGAGGATCTCGAGCGGTGCGTAGCGCTCCTGCGCAGGGTCCACGAGGTCGATCGGTATCCGGTGGTCTGGCCGCCCGACACGGTCGCATGGTTGGCCGGTCGCGATCCGCTGGCGGCCTGGGTGGCCGAGAAGGACGAGCGGCTGGTTGGGCACCTGTCGCTGCACGGCACCGACGACACGCGGGCGCGCCCCGAATGGCTCGAGGCGCTCGGGGTCGGCGTCGAGGGGCTGGCGGTGGTGTCCCGGTTCTTCGTCTCGCCCGAGCTCCGCGGGCGCGGGATCGGCGGCGCGCTGATCACCCGCGCCGAGCGGCACGCGGCCGCGGAGCGTCGCCGACTCGCGCTCGATGTTGCCGAGCACAACCAGGACGCGATCGGCTTCTACGAGCGCCGCGGCTGGCGGCAGGTGGGGAGCGCCGAACTGGCGCTGAGCGTCGAGCCGTGGAGGCTCGATGTGCTGCTGTTTGTCTTGTCCTAGTGGAGAAACGCTTCCGGTCGACCCACTAGTTCCGCTCGCTGTCGAGGTCGGCCATCTGCGGCGCGCCGTACCGGTCGCCGGCCGCCGCGTCGGGCGGGATGGCCTGCTCGATCCGCTCGAGGTCCTCGGCAGTGAGCTCGAGCTCGAGCGCGCCGAGCGCCTCGCTGAGCTGATCGCGCCGGCGGGCGCCGATCAGCGCAACGATGTCCTCTCCGCGCGAGAGCGCCCACGCGAACGCGACCTGGGCCACGGTGGCGGGCTTGGCCTCGGCGATCTCGCGCAGCGCGTCGACCAGCGCCAGGTTGTGCTGGAGGTTCTCGCCCTGGAAGCGCGGCATGCGGCCGCGGATGTCGCCGCCCTGGGGCTGGGCGCCGGCTCGGTAGTGCCCGCTGATCAGCCCACGTGAGAGCACGCCGTAGGCGCTGATCCCGATCCCGAGCTCGCGGCACGTGGGCAGGATCGCGCGCTCGATGCCGCGTGAGATCAGCGAGTACTCGATCTGCAGATCGCAGATGGGGTGAACCGCGGCAGCCCGGCGGATCGTCTCCGCCCCCACTTCGGACAGGCCGACGTAGCGCACGTAGCCGGCCTGGACAAGGTCTGAGATCGCGCCGACGGTCTCCTCGATCGGGATGTTCTGGTCGAGCCGGGCCGGGCGGTAGATGTCGATGTGGTCGGTTCGCAGCCGCTGAAGCGAGTAGGCGCACGCCGTCTTCACCGCGGCCGGGCTCGCGTCGTAGCCGAGCCAGCTCGCGTCCGGGCCGCGCTGGGCGCCGAACTTCACACTGATCAGAACCTGATCGCGATCCCGGCCGGCCAGCGCGTCGGCGATCAGCATCTCGTTGTGGCCCATCCCGTAGAAGTCGCCGGTGTCGAGCAGGCTCACGCCCGTGTCGAGCGCGGCGTTGATCGTGGCGATGCTCTCCTTGCGATCGGCCGCGCCGTACACGCCGGACATCCCCATGCAGCCGAGCCCGACAGCCGACACGGCCGGTCCGGCGGCTCCCAGCTGTCG
The DNA here is from genome assembly GCA_035455845.1 of Solirubrobacteraceae bacterium. Taxonomy (GTDB): domain Bacteria; phylum Actinomycetota; class Thermoleophilia; order Solirubrobacterales; family Solirubrobacteraceae; genus Palsa-465. The sequence goes on along the minus strand of DATIEI010000187.1, from coordinate 827 downwards.
CGTCCCTTGCATCTGGCTCAAGTTAGAGGAGTCACGTCGGCGCGGGCGAAACCACCACCCATGACAGAGCTCCAGGCAAGCCGAACCCTGGTCAAGTCACCCCCCGAGCTGTGGGCCGAGTGCAGCGACGCCGCTTCGCTGGCCCGCCATCTCGACGGGTTCGGCGAGATCCGGATCACCCGGCTCGAGCCCGAGACCGCCGTCGCCTGGGAGGGCGAGCGCGCACGCGGCACGGTGCGGATCGAGCCCGCGGGGTGGGGGACGAAGGTGATCCTCACCGCGGTGCAGGAAGGAGAGGAGGCGGTGGCGGACGCGCCACCGGAACCAGAGCCCGCGGTCGCAGTCGCCCCGCCGGCGCCAGAGTCCCTCGTCGTCGAAGCGTCCAGCGAGGCCGTGGTGGAAGAACCCCCGCCACGCGTGCGCAAGCGCCGCTGGGCACGGCTCAAGGCGTACTGGCGCGGTGTTCCGCGCCCGGAGGAGCCGGAGGAGCCGGAGGAGCCGGTCGGCGAACTGGAGGCCCCGCCCGAAGCGACGTTGATCGAGGAGCCTGCGGTGGTGCTCGAGGAGCCTGCGACGTTGATCGAGGAGCCTGCGGTGGTGCTCGAGGAGCCTGCGGTGGTGCTCGAGGAGCCTGCGGTGGTGCTCGAGGAGCCTTCGATCGCGCCTGAGGAACCGGCCGCCGTGTCCGGGACCGAAGCCGCCCTGAGCGCGGCGCTCGACAGCCTAGGCCAGGCCCACCACCGGCCCTACTCGCGGGCTTAGCCGGAAGTTTTTGAGGGTTTGAGGCCCGATCGCCCGTGTTTAGGGGGATCGGGCTTTCTTTTTGT
>DATIEI010000186.1:0-22525 GCA_035455845.1 Solirubrobacteraceae bacterium | reverse complement strand
GACGAGGGTTACGCCAACGGGTGGGAGGACGTCGACCTGTGCCTGCGCGTCCGCGTGGCCGGGCGCCGGATCGTCTACCGAGGCGACCTGTGGCTGTGGCACGACGAGGGACGCACCCGTGGCCAGGTCCTCGGCGCCGATGCCAACGCCCAGCGCTTCTACGCCCGCTGGAGCGCGATCCTCGACCCCGACGACGAGCTGGTCGCGCGGGTTTTCGGCGGTCTCCTTCCGTCCCAGCGCGACGCCGCGCCCCTCCCGCCCGCGACCATCGGCGTGCTCGGGCCGGTCACCGGGCTTTCGCCGGCTGCCGCCGAGGCGCGTGGGCTGATTGCGGCCTGCCGCGCCGCGACCGGCGCGGTGGCCGCCCGGGAGCCGCTGTTCGAGATGGTGCGGGCGAAGCTGAGCGCCGACGAGGACCACACGGCGTGGGAGGCGCTGACGCGGCCGGCGCACTCCGGCGCGGTCTGCGTACAGGTTCCTTACGGGTCCGAGCGCGGAGCGGGCGGAATCCTGCGCCTGGCCCGGATGGCCTCAGAGATTCCCGAGGCCGGCTGCGCGGTCTGGGCCGCCTCTCCGCGCCTGTGCGAGCAGCTGAGCGCCGCCGGCGTGCACCCCAGCCGCGTCGCCTGGGTCCCGCCCTGCGTGCCGACCGGTCCGGCCGGACCGGGCGGCGATGGCATCCTCTGCATCCTCCCCGGCCACGACCTCGAGCGTGCGCGCGTCGTCGTCGAGACGCTCGCGGAGATCGAATCCACCCGGATCCGGGTTCTCCCCACGGCCGCCTCGACCCCAGTGCTGGCCTTGGTCGCCGGTCGCCTGCCGGGAGCCGAGCTCCTGCCGCCGTGCCCAAGCAACGCGCGCCTGCGCGAGCTCTGCCTCACGGCGGACACTGTTTGGTGTGCCGATCCCGACGACCAGTTCGAGCGCTGCGCGCTGGTCGCGGCCGGCGCGGGGGCCGCCGTGGTGTGCTCCGCCGACGGCCCCGCACATGCCGTGCTCGGGGAGCTCGCCCGCGCCGGCGAGCGCGCCGCGCGCGCGGAGGCTGTCGCCCGGATCTGCAGCGAGGCGGCCTGCGGCGAGCGGATCGCGGCGCTGCTTGGGATAGAACTCGCGCATAGCACCAGTTTCATCCCAAACGTTCGATCTGAGCACGACCTCGGTGTTCGTCACCGGGGCGTACGGTCTGCTCGGTAGCTGGCTGGTCAAGGCGCTGCTCACGCGGGGCGCGCGGACCACTGTGCTGAAGCGCGACCTCGTGTTCTCCTCCGCGCTGATCCTGGAGGGGACCGAGCACGCGGTCAACGTCGTCCACGGCGATGTCCGGGATCGTGAGTTGATCGAGCGAGTCCTCGCCGAGTACGAGGTGGACACCGTGTTTCATCTTGCCGCCCAGGCGATCGTCGGGGTGGCGACCACCTCGCCGATCTCCACGTTCGAGACCAACATCCGGGGAACCTGGAACCTGCTCGAGGCCTGCCGGCGGGTCGGGGTTCAGCGGGTCGTGGTCGCGGCTTCCGACAAGGCCTACGGCGTGCACGACCGACTCCCCTACCGCGAGGACTTCGCGCTTCAGCCCACCTACCCCTACGACGTCTCGAAGGCGGCCGCCGACCTGATCGCGCGCTCCTACTGGCACACCTTCGGGCTGCCGGTCGCGGTGACGCGCTTCGCCAACCTGTACGGCGGGGGCGATCTGAACCTGTCCCGGCTCGTGCCCGAGGCCGTGCTGGCCGCTATCGATGCTCGCCGGCCGGTCATCCGCTCCGACGGCACGCCTGAACGTGACTTCCTCTACGTGGAGGACGCGGTCGAGGCCTACCTGGCGATCGTCGGGCTCCTAGACAGCGGCGAGGGCGCCGGCGAGGCGTTCAACGCCGGCGGCAAAGAACCGCACTCGGTCCTGTCCGTGGCCGAGTTGATCTGCCGGCTGGCCGGCACGGGACAGGAGCCCGACGTGCGCGGCACCGGGACCCCGGCAGGAGAGATCCCGCGTCAATGGCTCGACTCGAGCAAGCTGCGGGCCGCGACCGGCTGGGCGCCGCGGGTCGACCTCGAGGAGGGGCTGCGCCGCACGATCGAGTGGTACCGCCGCTACCGCCCGAGGGCGAATTCGGCCCGCTCTACTGCGCCGTGAACGCGCAGATCCGAGTAAGGCGGCGTCGTAGGACGCTCGCCAAGCCACGCGCACGCGCGGGCCGCGATCAGCGCCCTGGCAGGCGGCGTCACCGGCTCGGGCAGCGCGGTGATGTCGCAGCCCTCGCGGGACGCAAGCTCGTCCGACTCGACCAGAGCGACGAGCGAAGATAGATCCGCGCCGTGGGGAAACAGCACGCCCAGAGTCGCATCCTCGTCACCGCCGGCCTCCTCGGCGTAGGCGCGCACGAGTTCGGGTCGCGCCGTGAGCTCGTCGAGCCACGCGAGCGTCAGCCTCGGCCGGGCCTGGAACGCGATCAGGGGCGCCGAGGGCGCAGGCAGCGCCTGGTGCGCCTCGCGGTGAAGGGCGACCGCGAGGTCGACCCCGAGCGCGCCGTCGAAAGGGTCGCGCGAGAACGCGCGCATCAGCGCCCGGCTGTCGGGAAGGCTGCCCGCCGGCGCGCTGGCGAGTACGTCGCGCGCGGCGTCCGGGTCGACCTCGAGCAGCTCACGAGTGCGGACACCTGCGCCCGCGGCGGCAGTTCCCAGACCCATGTTCCAGGCCTGGAGCGCGGCCTGCATGTCCCCGGGCGAGACCGTGTCGTCATCGATCAGGTTCCACATCATCCAGCGGCGCCATGTCAGCTCGTAGCGGTAGATCTCGGCCGCCTTGCCGGGTGAGGCATTGAGGCCCATGTTCGCGCCGTGGGAGCGGTAGCGATTGCTGGTCGCGCCGTCGTGCACGATCTCGGCGACCGCCGCCACGCACGCGGCGATCCACCAGTCGGGGTACGCGGCCTCCTCGGCCATCGGGTGGATGGCGGGGAGTAGCGAGGCGCGAAACGTGCTCGCGCCGCCCGAGACGAAGTTGTTGCCGAGCAGGCGACCGAGTACCCGGCCGTCGGTCGGCTGGATCCCCTTGAGGGCGAAGAACGAGGGGTGGGTGGTGTGCCCAGCCGAGTCGATCATCTCCATATCGCCCTGCACGAGTCCCGCGAGCGGCCGGGCATCGAGGACCTCGATGTGGCGGCGCAGGCGGTCGCGAGGCCATTCGTCGTCGGCGTCGAGGAGCGCGATGTACTCCCCGTTAGCAAGCCCGAGGCCCCGGTCCACCGTAGCCACGAAACCCCGGTTGGCCTGACGAACCACTTTGACCCGGTCGCGGTAGGCGTCGAGCACCTGAGGCGTCTCGTCGGTCGAGCCGTCGTCGATGACGATCACCTCGATGGGTCCGCCGTGCGGATCCTGGGCCAGGGCGCTGTCGATCGCCGCGGGCAGATACCGCGCGAGGTTGAACGCCGGGATGATCACCGATGCGCGAGGTGCGGTGCTCATGCGGCGATCAGCTCCCGGAGACCGGCCACCGAAGTCTCGTCGTAGCGCGGAAGCCCGCCGTGGTCACGCCGGGATAGCAGCGCGCTCACGCCCGGGGGTGGCGCGCTGACCGCAATCAGGTCGGCTGCGTCCGCGCCGTCGAGCCCGGCGGCGGCGACCGCCTCCACGAGCGGCTCGGGGTCGCTTGTCACGATCACGAGCGTCATGTCGTCCGCGCCGGCGATCGCCGCACCGTAGGCCTCGAGCAGCGCCGGGTCGGCAACCAGCTCATCGGAGAACGCGAGCACCGCTACGCTGCGAGCCTGCTCGAGCCCGGCCCGCGCCGCTGCTCGCTCGAGCGAAGCCGCGCCGCGCGCGCCGTCGGCGTCGCCGGCCTGAATCCGGTCGGCCCGCAGGACGGCGGCGATCCGGCGCAGCGCGCCGGCCCGCTGGACCGGCACGGGCTCCGCGGTCCGGATGAGCGCCTGGGCCTCGGCCACGAGCCCGGCAAGCTCGGTCGGTGCCACGCCGACGTAGTTGGCGGTGCGCCCGGCGTCAAAGGTGCCGGCCGCGCGCAGCGCGCCGACCAGCACGAGGCTCTCGGCGACCTCGGCCAGCGCCAGGGCGCGCTCCGCGGCATCGGCCGCGCCGGTGAAGAACGGAAGCGGGTAGACGACCGGGTCGCTGGCGCGCTTGCGGGCCACCTCGACACCTCCGGCGTGCACCCGCGTGTAGCCCTGTGCGTCGACGGCGGCCAGCGCCTGGCTGAGCGTTCGTCCGGGCCACGGGGCTTCGAGCCCGTCGACCTCGACGTACCAGTCGGCACGCTCGGAGGGGTCGCGGGTCACGATCAAAGGACGCTCGGGCTCGCGCGCGGACGGGAACACGCCGAGCGCGTGCGGCACGGCGAGCGCGACCGGGTCCCCGGCGAGCACGCCGCGCGCCCACGCGAGCACGCCGTCGCTGAACACGCCGGGCCGGTTGACCGCGATCTGCGCCTTGCGCAGCTGATCGTGGCCCCTGGAGGCCTCGAACAAGCCAGCGCCGTGGATCCGGTAGTACCAGACCGCGCCGTGGGCGGCGCGGCCGGTGAACCCGGCCTCGGCGATGCCGAGCCACAGGTCCCAGTCCTCGTAGCCGCGGACGTTGGTGCTGTAGCCGCCGGCCGCCTCCCACGCCTCGCGGCGGAACATCGTCGTGCACGGGATGTAGTTGCGGGTCCTGAGGCGTTCGATGCTCCAGCCGGGGTGGTCGTGCAACGTGTTCGTCCCGCCGACCTCCTGCAGCCGCGCCCACGCCAGCCCCGCCTGCGGGTCGGCGTCGAGCTCGGCCTTGCAGCGCTCGAGCACGTTCGCACCGAGCCTGTCGTCGGCGTCGAGGCACACGATGTAGCGCCCGCGCGCTCGGCTGATCGCGAGGTTGCGCGGAATCGCGGGCTGTCCGGCGTTCGGCTGGGTGATCACCGTGATGCGCTCGTCGCGAGCGGCAAGACCATGTGCGACCGCGAGCGAATCGTCGGTCGAGCCGTCATCGACGATGATCAGCTCAAAGTCCGTGAAGGTCTGCTCGAGCACGCTCCCCACCGATTCGGGCAGGTAGCGCCCGTAGTTGAAGCAGGTGATGACGACGGTGACGGCGGGGTCGCTCATGCGACCTTGGCCAGCTCGGCCAGCGAGGCGGCGTCGTACCGCGGGGCCGCCGCCAGCGCCCCGACGGGCACCGAGCTCGAGAAGACCGCGGTCACGCTTGCCATCGTGTCGTCGTCGAGCTCGCCGGCGACCAGCTCGGGACCGTCCTCGCGGTCGAGGCCCGCGCGCGTCACGGCTTCGACAAGCTGAGGCGTCACATCGGCCGGCGTATGGATCAGCAACGTCACGTCGTCCACGGCGCCGAACGTCTCACCCCAGGCCTCGAGCAGCCCACCGTCCGCGATCAGCTCCTCCGCGTAGGCGAGCACGGTGAGGCGCGGCTTGCCCGTCGCATTCAGGAACGCGTCCTCGGCCTCCGTGCTCCGGGCCAGCTCGGCCTGGGTCGGCGCGGGACAAACGGGCTCACCTTCGAGCACGATGCGGCAGGAGCGGTCCAGTCCGGGTTCGCGCCCGGGCAGGAGCGCCTCCATCGAAGAGTACGCCGCCTCTCCCGTGTGGGCGTCCGGCATTCTGATCAGCGGGAACGGGATCGACAGCCGGAAGAACAGGCAGTAGGCGAAGCGCAGCGCGAGCCGCTTGACCTCGACCGACACCGCCGCCACCGGAAGCGTCAGCAGCGAGTCGAGCATCTCGTCGTACGAGTCCGAATTGTCGACCGTGTGGGCGAACGAGGTTCCGGCGATGCGGTTGCCGGCAGCGACAACCACGTTCTTGCCCTTGCAGGCGAGCTCGAGACCCGCGGTGCTCACCCAGACGAGTCCGACCGAACAGAGATCCATCAGCGAGTAGGAGCTGATCTCCTCGTCGGGATCGATCATCTGCACGTTGGGCGGGAGGTTCTCGGCCAGCTGCCTCATCTCCTCCAGCTGAACGCGGTTGGCGCCAGTCGAGCGGCGGCTGCCGGTGTTCGGATGCACGCGGATGACCAGGTCGATCTGCGGATTGCGGCGCGCGTGGTCGATGGTTCGCTCGATCCAGTCGCGCTGGGAGGCAAACCGGCTACCGAAGTCGTCGTCGCCCGCCACCTCGTCGTCGGAGGAGGTGAACAGCACCCAAGTCGGGCGGTCGGCGCGCAGACCGAGCCGGGCGCGGACCTCGTCGAGCGGCTGTAGTGGCGCCGTCAGCGCCTTCCATCCAAGGTCGCGGCCGTGCTCGCGAGCCGCCATCAGACCGACCGCATCCTCGAGTTCCTCATCCGTGAGCGGTACATCGCCCCATTCGCGCCAGCAGCCACGAATCGGCTCGAGCGAGTTGCAGCCCACGTTCTCGACCAGCATCAGAGTCTCGGGACGCATCCCTCTCTCGTGCAGAACCACCCGGATGCCGCGGGCCCGGGCGAGCTCAAACGCCACGCGGGTGGACGACTGGCGTCCGTTGAAGACAACGAACACGTCGGGCGCACTCTCCTCGAGCAGCCGATCGAGGGCGAAGCAGGCGATCAGGCCGCTGTAGACATAGCTGCGCACCCCCCGCTCGACGCGCGGGTCGGAGACATCCAGGTGATTGCTGCGGAAGTGTGACTGCAGCGACGAGCGCACCCACTCGCCGACTCGCCACTCACCGTACGTCGCTTTCAGCAGCGACTCGGGCGCGAGTGACGTCGCCCAGCGCTTCGCCTCGCGCTGCTCGTCCGTGTTCAGGTAACGGCCGAGCCAGCGATAGTCCATGCCCATCCCGGCCACCAGCTTTGTGACCTCCATCTGGCACGAAGCGCAGGCATTGGCCGGACGCGGAGAGACCGCCTCCCAGTACAGGTCGCAATCCGTGTACAGGCCGTCGCAGAGGACGTACTCGACCTCGGCACCGCGAAGCTTCAGGCCCTGGAGGATTGTCATCTCCCAGAGGCCGTGCAGCGCCCAGCGGTTGTATGGCGCATAGCAGAGAACTCGAGGGGCCTGCACATCCTTTTGATCGGCCGCGCCGGACCGGCCTTGAGCGCCGGAGACGGGAAGGGGTCACCCCCACGGACGCTCGGCGCCCATCACGCACTGGGGTCCTTTTGCACTATGTCCGCGTTGATCGCCTTCAGCTCCGGATGTGCGCGCACATGGGCGATGATCTCCTTAAGCGCCACGTCGCGCTCGGCCAGCCCGAGATCGCTGTACAGCCGCCGTACGACGGCCAGGTCCTCGGCCGTGTCGACCGTCCAGCGGAGGTCGTGCGCGTCGAACGGGCGGCGGACGCTGTGCACCGAGAACAAGTCGGGGCGCTCGCTGTAGCAGAACCAGGTGACGTGCTCACGGGCCGGCGCCGACGTCGCCATCCGTGCGACGCGCTCGAGCACGTCCGCCCACAGCGCCTCGGTGTCAAGGCCGCGCGGCAGGTGCGGCTCGAGCGTGTTTGAGGCGTAGTCCGCCGTCGTGCGCCGCTCCTCGAGCTCGCCCACGACCACGTCGGTCTCCCGTGGGTCGATCACGGGGCAGTCAGAGGTCACCCGCACGACCAGATCGGCCTGCGCCTCCCGGGCGGCGCCGAGGTAGCGAGACAACACGTCGTGCTCGCTGCCGCGGTACCAGCGGGCGTCAAGCCTCCGCGCGAGCTCGACCAGCGGGTCGTCTTCGGGATTGGTGGTCACCGCCAGCACGATTTCGTCGACCAGCGCACACCGGCGCAGGCGTTCTAGCTGGCGCTCGAGCATAGGCCGGCCCGAGAGATCCATCATCACCTTGCCCGGTAGACGCGTGGACGTCATGCGAGCCTGAACGATCAGGGCCCGGATCACGAGCCGGCCAGTGTCGGCCCGCGACGATCGCGCTCGCGCCAATCGGTCGACTGCAGCTGGAGCACGATCACGTCTAGTTCGGTGGCGTCGCGCCTGACCGCTCCGCGGCGGCGGTCCGTGACCTCGAACCCGAGGCGGCGGTGTACCGCCAATGATGCGTCATTGCCCTCGAGTACCTCGGCTTTAACCACGTCCATTCCGAGCTCGCCGAACGCGTGATCGAGCACGCCGGTGAGTGCGGCCACCATGACCCCGTGACCGCGGAGGTCCATCACCGCGTTGTAGAACCCCCAGGTGCAATGCCTCTGCACACGGTCGATGGCGGACAGGTGAACGAGTCCCACCGGCCGACCGCCGGCGCAGATGACCCAATGGCGGGACGTGGTCGAGGTCAGGACGGCTCGGAGCCACGCCTCATGCTCATCGACGGTGATGGTGTGATTAGTGATCATCCCGGCGGCCACGAGTGGCGAGTTGCGCCACTGGCGCACCATCTCCCCGTCCTCAAGTCGGAGCGCTCGGAGACGAACATCGAGCGGCTCCATGGACGGATCGTATAACCCGGCCCCCACATCGCCCCCGCCCTAGACTCAGGGCGGATGCGGTTCGGTCGCAACCCAGTCGGTCCCGGGAGCCGGCCCCTGATAGTCGCCGAGCTTTCCGCCAACCACAACGGCTCGTTGGACCGCGCGCTCGCGGTGGTCGACGCGGTTGCGCAGGCGGGCGCGCAAGTGCTCAAGCTGCAGACGTACACCGCCGACACCATGACGCTCGATGTCGATCGCCCCGAGTTCCGGATCGGCGCGGAGGGCACCCTGTGGGACGGCCGGACCCTGTACGACCTGTACCAGAAGGGATCGACGCCATGGGAGTGGCATGAAGCGATCGCCAAGCGCTGCCGTCAGCACGAGCTCGACTGGTTCTCGAGCCCGTTCGACGCCAGCGCGGTCGAGTTCCTCGAGGAGCTCGATCCGGTCGCCTACAAGATCGCCTCGTTCGAGATCGTCGACCTGCCGCTGATCGGAGCCGTGGCCCGCACAGGCAAACCGGTGGTGATCTCGACCGGGATGGCGACGCTCGAGGAGATCGATGCCGCGGTTCGCGCCGCGCGCGAGGCCGGGTGCGAGGATCTGATCCTGCTCCAGTGCACGAGCACCTACCCGGCCAGTCCGGCGAACTCGTACCTGGCGACGATCCCGCATCTGGCCCGCACCTTCGACTGTCTCGTCGGCCTCTCCGATCACACGCTGGGAATCGGGGTGCCGATCGCGGCCGTGGGTCTGGGCGCCGTGCTGATCGAGAAGCACGTGACGCTCGACCGCTCGGACGGGGGTGTCGATGCCGCCTTTTCGCTCGAGCCCGAGGAGCTCCGCGAGCTCGTGGAGGAGAGCGAGCGCGCCTGGCAGGCCGTCGGCGAGGTCCACTACGGACCGTTGCCCGCGGAGCGCTCGAGCCTCATGTTCCGCCGCTCGCTGTGGGTGACCGCCGATCTGCGGGCCGGCGACGAACTCACCTCCGAGAACCTGCGCCCGATCCGCCCGGCGAACGGGCTGGCCCCGCGTTACCTCGGGGACCTCCTCGGCCGGCGGGTCGGCCGAGACGTAGCCAGGGGCACACCGGCGAGCTGGGACCTGCTCGCTCCTAACGGCCGCGACGACTAGGGGACCGGCAGCTCGAGCGCGCGACGCAGCGCATCCACGACGCGCTCGACGTCGCCACCCACCATGCTCGGGAAGATCGGCAGCGACAGCGCCTGCTCCCAGTAGGCCTGCGCCTCGGGCAGGCCCTCCATGTCGTAGCCTAGCCGCCGGTAGAGCCGGTGGGCGGGAATCGGGATGTAGTGAAGCTGAGTTCCGATCCCTTCGGCTCTGAGCGCGTCGAACACCGCCCTTCGCCGTCGCGGTCCCTCCGGGAATCGCACCACGAACAAGTGGTAGGCGTGCCGGTCGCCCGGACGCGCCCGCGCCGGCAGGGCCAGTCCTGATACCTCGGACAGCAGCTCGCGGTAGCGCTCGGCAATCGCATTGCGAGCCTCGATGTACCCGGCGAGGCGCTCGAGCTGGCTCGAGCCCAGCGCGCACTGGAAATCGGTGATGCGGTAGTTGAACCCGAGCGAGTCGATCTCGTAGTGCCAGCCGCCGTGCATGGGGTCCTCCCCGGGCTCGCCGCGCCGAATGCCGTGGGTGCGGAACGCTGTCAGTCGAGCGGCGAGCTCGTCGTCGTCGGTGCTCACCATGCCGCCCTCGCCCGAGGTGATCGCCTTCACCGGATGGAAGCTGAAGACGGTCATGTCGGCCCCGCCGGCGCCCACCGGCCGGCCGTCGCGCTGCCCGCCGAGCGCATGGCAACCATCCTCGATCACCACCACCCCGCGGCGCCGCGCCTCTTGCAACGGGGCGAGATCAGCAGGCAGACCGGCGAGCGAGACGATCACGCAGGCCTTGACGCGATCGAGACGACGGTCTCGGAGCGCGTTCGCCACATCGAGGTTCGCCGTCCCCGCGTCGATGTCGGCGAACACAGGCCTCGCGCCTACGAACAGCGCGCAGTTGGCGGACGCCACGAAACTGATCGGAGTCGTGAGCAGCTCGTCACCAGGCCCCAACCCGGCCGCCGCGGCGGCGCCGTGCAGCGCCGCGGTGCCGCTCGAGAAGGCGACCGCGTGACGGGCGTGGACGCGCTCGGCGAACCGCCGCTCGAACTCCTCGACGCGCGGGCCCTGGGTTATGAACGGGTCGGTCAGGGCCGCGCTGACCGCTTCGACGTCCGCCGGTTCGATCGTTTGCCGTCCGTACGGCAGGAACGAGCTCATCAAATCGCCCGCGATCATAGTGCGGGCTGCGCCACCAACCCCATGGCCGCCAGGACCCGCTCCGCCCCGCGGCCGTCCACGAGCATCTGGCCGCGTCGGGACAGCTCGGCTCGCCGCGGCGCGTCCTCGACCAGCGCCGCGATCGCCGCCCCAATGGCCTCGACGGTGACCTCGGCATGCCATCCAAGGTCGACCACGATCCCGCCGCGCGCCAGTGCAAGCGCGCCCGGTCGCTGGTTGTCGGCGATCGCGATCGCGATGTGCGGGGTTCCCACGCGAGCGAGCTCCAGCGCGGTCACACCCGCCGCGGCAACCGCGACGTCGGCGCGAGCCAGTCGCGCAGCCATCTCGCGAACGTCCACGAGCACCTCGATCGGATGCGGGCACCGTTCCGCCGCCACGTCGAGCGCGCCGCGATTCGGGTTGGCCGGCCCCACGATCAGGTCCACCTCGAGCGGTCCGCCCACGCCGCCGAGGGCCTCGAGAACGCGCCCCGAGACGTCATCAGGATCGCTACCTCCGAACGTCACCACCACGCGGCGGGCCCGGGAGGGGGCCTGCTTGCGGGATCCCGGCCACCGGCGAAACTGCTCGCGCAGCAGTGCGAACCGCGGTCCGAGCAGCAACTGCGTGCCCGATCGCCGGTCGCGATACAGGCTCTCATCGGCACCGGCGTTCTGGTTCAGCACCAGGTCGGCGCTGTAGCAGCGAGCGTGCCCGTGATCGTCGAGCGCCAGGAGTCGGGCCGCACAGGCGGCGAATCCGGCCTGGAAATCACCGTCGAACTGGTAGCCGTCGAGCACGATCCATCCGGCGCTCACTTCATCGGCGACTGCCAGCGTCTGCGCCAGGTCCTCGGTGGAGCCGGGCACACCGGTCATCGGGCGCACCTCGACGCCGCTGCTCGACGCCCGCTCGCCGAACGCGCGGGTCGGCTCCGCCATCAGGAACACGCCTTGACCACCGGCCTCGCGGTACGCCTCGGCCAGGGACAGGCAGCGCATCGCGTGCCCGATGCCGATGGACGGCGAGGCATCCGTGCGGATCAGAATGGTCCGGTCGGTCTCGTGGTCGCGGACGGGTGCTGACATGGCGCCGCCGAAACTGAGCCTAGACTCTCGCCCCGAGCGATGACGGACCTCAACGGCAAGACCCTCCTGATCACCGGCGCCACGGGCTCGTTTGGCACGACGTTCATCCGCGAGGCGTTGAAGCGCTGGGACGTCGAGGCGATCAGGGCATTCAGCCGCGACGAGCTCAAGCACGGCGAGCTCGCGCTGGCGATCGGTGACGCCCGCGTGCGCCACCTGATCGGGGACGTGCGCGACCTCGAGCGGCTGCGGCTCGCCACGCGCGGGGTCGATCTGATCGTCCACGCCGCCGCGCTCAAGCAGGTGCCGGCGTGCGAGTACAACCCGTTCGAGGCGGTGCAGACGAACATCATCGGCACTCAGAACGTGATCTCGGCCGCGATCGACAATCGGGTTCCTCTGACCGTCGCGCTCAGCACCGACAAGGCGGTCAACCCGGCGAACCTGTACGGGGCGACCAAGCTGTGCGCCGAGAAGATCGTCGCCCAGGCCGGTGTCTACGCCGGCAATACGCCGGCGCGGTTCGCCTCGGTGCGCTACGGCAACGTGGTCGGGAGCCGCGGCAGCGTCATCCCGATCTTCAAGCAGCAGGCCCCGACTGGCCGGCTCACGATCACCGACGAGCGGATGACCCGCTTCTGGATCACGCTCGAGGAGGCGGTGGAGTTCGTCCTCAGCTGCATCCCGCTGGCCGAGGGCGGCGAGACGTTCGTCCCGAAGATCCCCTCCATGCGAGTTCTCGATGTGGCCCAGGCGCTGGCGCCGGACGCCGAGCGGGTCATCACGGGCATCCGCCCAGGCGAGAAGCTGCATGAGGTGCTGCTGACCGAGGACGAGGCTCGCCACTCCTATGACCTCGGCGACCGGTTCGTGATCCTGCCGCACCGTCACGACCCGCCCGAGCCGCGCGGCGATGGGCTCCCGGACGGCTTTCGCTACTCGTCGGACACGAACGATCGCTGGCTCAGCACCGACGACCTCCGCGCGATCGCGGACCGCATCAGACCGGCCCGGCGCCGCGCGGACCGGGTGCCGAGCAGCGGCTGAGCGGGCTATTCCGCGTCGGCCACGATCGACCCGACCCGCTCGCCGATCGTCCGGTCGCGGCTGTAGACGATCGCGCGTCGGCTCAAGGCAGCCTGGACGCCGCCGATCTAACCGGTAGTAGATGAGCTTCACCGATGCCGTAAGCCGGGTCTCCCAGATCCAGGCGCAGATCTCTTCTCTCCAGACCGCTTTCGATCCCTCGCTCGCGGGCGCTTCGAGCACCCAAAGCACGACCGGGGTGGGGACTGCGGGCAGCGCCGGGACCAGCAGCTTTGCCGCCGCGCTGGCCCAGGCCCAGCAGACCACGGGCGCGGCCGGAGACATCGCGAGCACGGGTGGCGCGGCCCTCCCGGCCGGCGCCCAGAGCCAGCTGACCTCCGATCAGCAGCAGTTCGCTTCGCGTCTGGCCGCTCAGACCGGCCTCGATCCGTCGGTCGTCTCGGCCTGGCTGCTGGCCGAGGAGTCCGGCGGCGCCGCTCAGTCGCGCCAGGCCCAGAACAACAACGACTGGCTGAACATCGGCTACACCGACAGCGGCACCTACGGCTCGGCCGACTCGATCTGGAGCAACCCGATCACCGCCGCCGACGCGACCGCCGGCTGGCTCAAGGGCCAGAACACGATCCCCGGCTATGGCACCGCCAGCTCGGGCATCCAGGGGATCCTGAGCACCGCCGGCCAGCCCGCGTCGGCGCAGATCGCCGCGCTCCAGAACTCCGGCTGGGCCTCGAGCGGCTACCCCAGCCTGGCCTCGCTGTACCAGCAGGTCGCTACCTAACCAGCGAGAGCACTCGGGCGCCTTCGTCGGCAAGCCCCAGATACCGGGTGCACTCGGCGGCGATCACCGGCCGGCCCACGTGGAATCCCTGGGCGTAGTCGCAGCCGAGCTTGGCCAGGACCTGCTTGACGTTCTCGGTCTCGACGCCCTCGGCGGTCACGCGTAGCCCCAGGTTGCGGCCCAGGTCGATGATCGAGTGCACGAGGACGGCATCCTGGCGATCGCTCTCCATGCGGGTCACGAACGAGCGGTCGATCTTGATCTCGTCCACCGGGAGCTGCTGCAGCTGCGACAGCGACGAGTAGCCGGTCCCGAAGTCGTCGATCGCGATCATCACGCCCATCGCCCGCAGCTCCTCGAGTGACGCGCGCGCCCGCGGAAGGTCGGCCACGATCCGGCTCTCGGTGATCTCGAGCTGCAGCGCCGAGGCATGCAGGTCGAGCCGGGCCAGCTGCGCCCCGATCATCACCGGCAGGTCGTGATCGAGCAGGCTGCGCGTCGAGACGTTGACCGACACAGTCACCTCGAGGCCGGCCCGCCGCCAGGCCCGGCACTGCTGAAGGGAAGCCTCGAGCACCTTCTCGGTGAGCGGCTTGATCACGCCGGTCTGCTCGGCCAGCGGGATGAACCCATCGGGCCCGATGCACCCGAGCTGGGGATGGTTCCAGCGCACGAGCGCTTCGAGCGCCAGCGTCCCCGCGCCCTGGAGGGGCACCTTCGGCTGGTAGTGGACGACCAGTTCTCCCCGCTCGATCCCGCGCCGCAGCTGCGCCGCCAGCGCCAGCCGGTCGATGCTGTACTCGTCGGCCTCCTTCGCGTAGGTGGCAAACGCGGCGTCCGAGCCCTTGGCGCAGTACATCGCCACGTCGGCGTGGCGCATCAGCTCGGGCGCCGTGCGACCGTGCTCCGGATAGCAGGCGATCCCGATGCTCGCGCGCAGATGCAGCGCCACCGAATCCGCGTCAAGCGGATGGTCGAGCGCGGTAAGTAACCGCTCCGCCACCTGCTCGGCGTCGGCGTGCGAGCCGGGCACGAGGACGCCGAACTCGTCGCCGCCGATCCGGGCCAGAACCGCGTCCTCCTCGCCGGCCGCGATCGCATGATCCAGCCGGCGGGCCACCCGCTGGATGACCAGATCGCCGAGCTCGTGCCCGAGCGTGTCGTTGATCTCCTTGAAGTCGTCCAGGTCGATCAGCATCACGGCCACCGGCCGACCGTCGCGCTGCGCGTCGTCCAGGGCCTCGTGAACCTTTTCGGCCAGCGAGGCGCGGTTGGGCAGGCTGGTCAGCCCGTCGTGATGGGCTCGGTGGCTCGAGATCGCGGCCTGCCGCCCACCCACATATACGGCGAGCATCGGCACGAAGCAGACCGGGACGAGCGCCACGCTGGCGTCGGCTGAGGCCAACAGTGCGGGAGCGAAGGCGAGCACGCAGCCGGCTGTCCAGGCCTGGAAGGCCAGGTCCTCGCGCAGGTAGTCGACGATCGGCAGCCGGGCCAGCAACGCGCAGGCCACGCACGCCAGCACGTGGTTGGTCGCGAAGAAGGCCGCTGCCGCGAGCAGCACGATCGCCAGCTCATCGCCGGTGATGCTGGTCAGCGGGAGCGACCCGACGATGAGCAGCACCGCGCCTGCGGCGAGCAGAGCGAGCAGATACTGCGCCGCGTTGAACAGGACCTTGAGCGGCGCGAGCCGCCCGGCGACGTCGGCGATCACCGAGCTCGCGACGTAGATCAGCGCAGCGGGCCCGGGACCGCAGCGGAGGAGGATGGCAAACGCGAACGCGGTCGAGATCGTCACGCGCGCCAGGCCGCGACGCCGGGGCACGGGGATCGGCAGGAGCTCGCCGGCCAGCACGAAGGCAGACAGGACGACGAACATGGCTGGCGAGCCCACGTGCCACTCCCGGGTCCACGGCACAAGCACGACCAGGGCCACGCCGAGCCCGGCGACCAGCGTGACGTACAGGACGAATGTGCGCGGCGTGGAATCTTGGCGGGAGCTCGAGCGGAGCGCCCGGAACATGGCTACCACCGGCCGCTCAAGCGATCTTGTGTCCGGCGGCTCGTGCCACCACCGACCGTCTCGCCTGCACCTTCGCGTGGTGGCTGGACGCTCGGAGCGATGTCTTGGCCGCCGCCGAGGATGGTCCCCCGACGGCAAAGGCGAGCGCTACCCCGGTCGCCAGAACGATTGAACCTGCCCGCCGCCTCCCATAACGGTAGACATTTCCACGCATGATCTACCCCTCTCTCGACTCTACGCCCCGGCCCTCACAAGTGTGTACACGACACAGACGTGTGCACCGTCAGTCCCACATATCGGCGCCCCACGCGAGAGGCTTGATCAAACATTCGTCCACCGCGGGAGGAAAAACCTCAACCGCTCAGAACAGCGCCTCCTGGCCCGGCAGCTCCATGCTCCCGCGCGAGCCTCCTCGCCCGGTTGCGACGGCCACATCACGCGCGATCGCCCCCTCCGAGCGCGAGGCGATCACCGGCTCCTCGATCCCCTCCACGTACACCAGCGTCCGTCGCCCATCGCCCCGGTCTGCACCCTCGAGCGGCACCAGCGCGTACACGCGGTCCGCCCGGACGAACTTGCCGTAGCCAAGGGGGATCAGAGCGGGAAGCTGGCGAGCCATTGCTGTCAAGATTCTCCATCACATGCCCGACGACACCTTCCTCCTGGGCGGCGACCTGCCGGTCTTCCGTCTCGGGTATGGGGCGATGCGCATCACGGGCCCCGGGATATGGGGCGAGCCGGAGGACCCGGCCGCAGCCCGCGAGCTGCTCCGCCACGTCATCGAGCGCGACGTCAACCTGATCGACACCGCCGACTCCTACGGCCCCGAGGTTTCGGAGAACCTGATCGCCGAAGCGCTCCGCCCCTACCCGGAGAACCTGGTGATCGCCACCAAGGGCGGGTTCGAGCGCTCGGGTCCGGGCCGGTGGGAGCCGGCCGGTCGGCCCGATCGCCTCAAGCGCTGCTGCGAGAGCTCGTTATTGCGGCTGCGGCTCGAGCGGATCGACCTCTACCAGCTCCACACAGTCGACCCAAAGGTGCCGATCGAGGACTCGGTCGCCGCGCTAGCCGAGCTTCAGGAGGAGGGCAAGATCCGCCACATCGGGCTGTCCAACGTGACCGTCGAGGAGATCGAGCGGGCCCAGCAGATCGCCCCGATCGTCTCGGTCCAGAACCACTACAACGTAGGCGACCGTGCCTCGGAGGACGAGCTCCGGTTCTGCGAGGAGACCGGGATCGCGTTCCTCGCCTACTTCCCGCTGGCTCGCGGCAACCTGGCCGGGCCGGGAAGCGCGGTGGCCGAGATCGGCGGCCGGCACGGGGCCACGCCGGGACAGGTCGCCCTGGCCTGGCTGCTCCAGCACTCCGGGGTCATCCTGCCGATCCCTGGGACCAGTAAGATCGCCCACTTCGACGAGAACCGCGACGCGGCCGAGCTCGAACTCGAGGACGACGAGCTCGAGGCCCTCGACGAGCTCTCGGCCGCTTCCTGACTAGTCCGAGCCCAGGACCAGCGCGAGCCGCCGCTCGAGCGCACCGCCGAGCCGCTCGCGCACCGGGCCCTCCTCGAAGCGCTCGACCAGCGCGGCCAGGAAGCCCTCGATGACCAGCCGCTTGGCCACGTCCTCGCGCAGCCCGCGCGAGCGCAGATAGAACAGCTGCTCGGGATCGACCTGCGCCACGGCCGCAGCATGCGTGCAGCGGACGTCGTTGGCCTGGATCTCGAGCCCCGGGATCGCGTCGGCATGCGCGCGCTTGGACAGCAGCAGATTGCGCGACTCCTGGAACGCGTCGGTCTTCTGGGCACCCGGGTCGACGATGATGTTGCCCTTCCACACCGCGGTCGATCGACCGGTGAGCACGCCGCGGAAGGCCAGATCCGAGGTGGTGTTCGGCGCCGCGTGTTCCTGGGTGGTGTCGAAGTCGATGTGCTGGCGGGCGTGACTCGCGTACGCGCCGGTCACCCTCGCCTCGGCTCCCTCGCCACCGAGCCGCGTCTCCATGCGCACGCGGCCGCGGGCCGAGCCGAAGCCGAGTGCCACCCAGTCAAGGCCGGCGTCGCGGCCGATCTGCGCCCGCTGGGCACCGAAGATCCAGCTGCGCTCCGACAGCCCCTGGCCGCACACATAGCGCAGCCGGGCGCCGTCACCGACGATCAGCTCGGTGACCGCGTTGAACACGCCGTCGAGCTCTTGTGATCCCGACAGGTACTGCTCCCACACCTCGGCCTGCGCGCCGTCCTCGACCACGACCAGGGTGCGCTGGTTCAGGAGCGTGCCGGACTTGGGCTGCACGGTGCTCAGCGAGATCGGCGCGTCCAGCGCCAGTCCGCGCGGCACGTACACGAACGAGCCGGCCCGGTAGCCGGCGTCGTTCAGCGAGACGAACACGTCGTCGCCCTCCCCGATCAGCGCACCGAGGTGGCGGCTTACGAGGTCGCCATGCTCGGCCACGGCCTGCGCGATCGAGGTCACGATCACCCCGTCGGGAAGCTCCCCCGCGGGGGCGTCGAACAACGCCTCGGCCTGCGCTCCCTCGAGCTCCTCGGCGCCGCGCACCGGCTCGTACGCGGCCAGGTTCAGCTCCGAGATATCGGTGAACTCCCAGCCGGGGCGGCCCTTGAACGTGGGCAGCTCCAGGGCCGCGCTAGCCAATCGAGCCCTCCATCTGCAGCTCGATCAGCCGGTTCATCTCGACCGCGTACTCCATCGGGAGCTCCTTGGTGATCGGCTCGATGAACCCGTTCACGATCAGCTTCGACGCCTCGTCCTCGGGGATACCGTGGGACATCAGGTAGAACAGCTGGTCCTCGCCGACCTTCGACACGGTCGCCTCGTGGCCGACGTTGACGTCGTCCTCGCTGATCCGGATCGTCGGATAGGTGTCGCTCCGTGAGTGCTCGTCGAGCAGCAGCGCGTCGCACACGACTTTCGAGCGAGCGCCGTGGGCGCCCTTGGCGATCTCGAGCAGGCCGCGGTAGGAGCCGCGTCCGCCGTCCTTGGAGATCGACTTGGCGAAGATGTTCGAGGTCGTGTTCGGCGCGGCGTGGATGATCTTGCCGCCGGCGTCCTGGTGCTGGCCCTTCCCCGCGAACGCGATCGAGAGGATCTCGCCGTGGGCGCGTTCCCCGAGCAGGTACACGCTCGGATACTTCATGGTCAGGCGCGAGCCCAGGTTGCAGTCGACCCACTCCACGGTGGCGTCTTCGTGCGCCACCGCGCGCTTGGTCACCAGGTTGAACACGTTGGTCGACCAGTTCTGCACGGTCGTGTACCGGATCCGCGCGCCCGGCTTGGCGATCAGCTCGACCACCGCCGAGTGCAGGCTGTTGCTGCTGTAAGTCGGCGCCGTGCAGCCCTCGACGTAGTGCACGTAGGACCCGGGCTCGGCGATGATCAACGTCCGCTCAAACTGGCCCATGTTCTCGGTGTTGATCCGGAAGTAGGCCTGGAGCGGCATCTCCACGTGCACGCCCTCGGGCACGTACACGAACGAGCCGCCCGACCACACGGCGCTGTTGAGCGCGGCCAGCTTGTTGTCGTTCGGCGGGATGATGGTGGCGAAGTACTCGCGCACGATGTCCTCGTGCTCGCGCAGGGCCGAGTCCATGTCGACGAAGATCACGCCCTGCTTCTCGAGGTCCTCGCGCACCTGGTGGTAGACGACCTCGGACTCGTACTGAGCGCCCACGCCGGCCAGGAACTTGCGCTCGGCCTCGGGGATGCCCAGCCGGTCGAACGTCTTCTTGACGTCCTCGGGCACGTCGTCCCAGCTGCGGCCGGGCTTCTCGGAGGCCCGGACGAAGTAGTGGATGTCGTCGTAGTCGACCTCGGCCAGGAGCGGCGAGCCCCAGTTCGGCTGGGGGCGGGACATGAAGTGCTCAAGGGCCTTCAGGCGGAACTCGCGCATCCACTGCGGCTCGGACTTGAACTCGGAGATCTTCTCGACGATCTCGCGGTTCAGGCCCTTCGGCGCCTTGTACAGGTAGTTCTCGGCGTCGTGGAAGCCATAGCGCTGGTCATAGTCCGCGTTGATGGCCGCGAGCTGCTCGTTCTCGGTCAGTAGGGCAGCCATTCACTCAACCTCCAGCTTGATCGTCTCGTCTTCGATGATGACCGGAAACGTGTCCACGGGAACGTATGCCGGCAACGTCAGGGGCTTTCCGGTCTTCAGGTCGAACAGCGACCCGTGTCTTGGGCATTCGACCGTGCACTTCTCGGCATCGAACTCGCCCTCGGCCAGCGGCCCGTCGTCGTGCGAGCAGCGATCCTCGATCGCGTACAGCGCGCCGCCGCAATTGAACACGCCGATCTCCAGGTCCTCCCATTCGACCAGGCGCATCTCGCCGGGAGCAAGCTCGTTCACGGGGCAGACGTCTATCACTTGCGGCACAGCTAAATCCTAGCGCGTCGATAGGATTTGCCGCGGCCCGTAGCCCGGGCACGCTACGCCGCGCTGCTCTCCGGCGGCTCCCAGTCCACCGCACGCCCCAGCGAGGCGCCCTTGAGCACCTTGAGCGACAGCAACGCGCACTTCATCCGCGTGGCCGAGATGTCGATCCCGAGCAGGTCGAGCACGAACGACCGGTCCAGCTTCAGCACGTCATCCACGGGCATGCCCTTGATCTCGTCGGACGCCATCGACGCGGCGGCCTGCGAGATCGCGCATCCGTGCCCGGAAAACCGCACCGCCTCGATCCGGCCCTCGCCATCCAGCGCCATCTGCACCCGGAGCTCATCCCCGCACAGCGGGTTCAGGTCATGGAACTCCAGATCCGCCTGCTCGATCTCCGCCTCCGGCGGACTCCAGTTGTGCGGATGCTTGTAGTGATCCAGGATGTTCTCGCGGTAAAGCTCGTCCATCGCCAATTAGCGTAGCGAGCGCCTTCGGCAGCAGCGCATCCATCGCCAGGTCATAGTCCAGTCGATCCCCGGCCGACAGCGGCCGGCACGTCAACGCATCCACCGCCACGCCTCGCGCCGCGTGCTGGTCGACCAGGCCCGGCCCGGACGCCGGTCCCTCACAGCCCACAACCGCTATGACCCGCCCATCCGGCCGACGGAACCGCACCGTGCCGCCTCGTCCACCTTCAACGCCAAACCCGCCCTCGTGCACCAGCCGGTGGTGGTACGAGCACAGCTGAACCAAGTTGTTCAGCGTCGTCGGACCGCCCCGCGCCCAGTGCCGTATGTGGTGCGCGTGTAGATGCCGCTCATGCGTGCAGCCCGGGAACCGACATCCCTCATCCCGGCTGCGCAGCGCCCGCCGCACCGCGGGTGGAATCGTTCGCGTCCGCCTACCGACCGTCAGCGGTCGCCCGTCGCGCTCCAAGATCCGCACGACCGACGCGTCGCACCCCAGCCGCCGCGCGGTCTCGGGCGCCAACGCCGGCCCATCGGCCACGTGACAGCGCTCGCCCACTCGCTCCGACAACAGCGTGGCGGCGTCGACGTGCACGACCAGCTCACACCGCTCGGCGCCACCGCCAGCGCCCTCCGACTCGGCCATTGCCGTTCGAGCCATCGCCACCAGCGCATCGGCCCGGCACGCCGCTACCGGCGACTGCGCATACGCATCCTCCTCCGCCGGCGCGTCCTCGAACGCCTCCAGCGCCTTGACAACCAGCCCGCCCTCGGCCGCGGGCAGCCGCGCCTCGAGCCGCAGCGACCCGTCGTCGTTCCAGCTCCATCTCAGGTAGCGCTGATCGTGCGCGCGCTGCGCCGTGCCCAGCGTCGCCGACAGCGCGCCCGCGTAACAGCGCACGAGCTTCTCGAGCTGAGCCCCGGTCGCATGCCGCGCGATCTCGACCAACCCCGCCTCGGTCTCCGGCATGGCCACCCGGCTGAGCGCCCGGACCTTGCAATACGACAACTCGCCACGGGCGAAGGCCGCCCGCACCATCGGCAGCTCCCGGAGACGGTGCGCGACCCGTACGTGCTGGCGCGCCGTGATCAACCCGATCGAGCATCGCCACGACAGCCAGTGCGCGCACGACTTCACGCCCCATTCGGCCCACCCGCCCCGATCGTCGAACTCGGCCACCAACTCGAGCCAGCGGCACGTTGCCACCGCGATGTGCGCAGCCAATTCACAGATCTCGCGCTCCAACGCCTCGAGCGACGCGACGGGTGCCATCTCGGGCTCCAGGACCTCGACCGGGGCATCAACAATCGAACACATGTTCGATAGACTACGCGCCCCTCCGGACGGAACCACGGGGTCTGCCGGCGCCCGCCCGAGCGGGGACCTTCAGCCGACGCGCAACCCAGTGGTTGCCGATTCTGCGGAATCGCCGGCGCCTGCTCGCGCCGCCGGCGCTCCGAACCCATACGACTTCGAGTGAACCGTCCGACGCGCGCGGCCGTACAACACTCAGATGATCACCTCGACCTGCACGCCGATCAGCCCGCCGACCCAAGTTCTCGAGCGGGAGCTTCGACCCGATCACCTCGCCGGCCTCCTCGGGTGCTTCGCCGACCTCGTGATCGCGAGCGGTCAGCAGCGACTGGCGATCGAGTCGCAGGCCGACCGTGCGGGCGAGTCGGCGCGCGACGCCATCCGGCGCCTGATCGCGCTCGAGGAGACGCTAAAGCAACTCGGATTGGAAGCGGCCGCCGTCCATCAGCAGCTCCAGCACGAGCATCTGATCTGAACCAGCCCTCAGCCGAGTTCGTCGGCGAACGCGCCCAGTGCCCGCTCGACATCCTCGCGGCTCACGTCCAGGTGGGTGACCGCCCGCACGCGATGCTGATCGAACGCCTGCAACTCGACACGGTCGGCCATCCGCGCCACCAGCCCCGGCGCATCGTCCACCGCGAAGATGACGATGTTGGTCTCCACGGTCGCCGGGTCAATCGACACCCCCGGCAACGAAGTCAGCCCGCGCGCCAGCACCGCAGCGTTCTCGTGATCGTCGGCTAGACGCGAGACATTGTGCTCGAGCGCGTACAGGCACC
>DATIEI010000185.1:0-7986 GCA_035455845.1 Solirubrobacteraceae bacterium | reverse complement strand
GGGATGGGTCACGAGGCCACACTCGGCGAACGCCACCGTCCCAATGTGGATTCAGGCACGTATGTGGGTCACGAGACCACACTCGGCGCGGGGGCGGCGCCGAGCGTGGGGAGATGACCCACGTGGAGGGGCCCTCAGACCGCGGGCGCGGTGGCCGCCCGGGCGGCGCGCAGGCGGCGCTCGAACGCCGTGGGCGGCGACAACCGCTTGGGGGCGCCGAAGTGGAAGCCCTGGGCGTAGTCGGCGCCGATGGCCTTCAACACGCCGAGCGTGTCGGCGTCCTGGACGCCCTCGGCGATCGTGCGCTTGTCCAGACAGCGGGCAATGCCCACGATCGACTTGACGACCTGGTGGTCGAGCTTGGAGGAAGCCAGCTCGCGGATGAAGCCCATGTCGATCTTCAGATAGCGAGCCGGGATGTACTTCAGGAACGTGAACGAGGAGAAGCCGGTGCCGAAGTCGTCGAGGGCCAGGTTGCATCCGAGCCCGTACAACAACCCCGCGAACTGGCGGGTCGCCTCGAGCTTGCTCATGGCGGCCGCCTCGTTGACGTCGAAGATGACCTTGCCCGGGTCGACCCCGTCGGCGATCGCGGAGCGGATCTCCGCGACGATCAAGGGATCGCCGATCGAGTAGCCCGACAGGTTGACCGCGACGCCCTCCCCGTCGATGGCCAGGCGCAGGCCGGCGCCGGTCACCCAGCGGTCGATCTCGCCGATCACGCCGAAGCGCTCGGCCATGGGCAGGAAGGCGGCGGGCGGGATGATGTCCCCGTCCTCGGAAAGCATGCGCACGAGCAGCTCGTGATGGGTGATCCGGCCGGTCCGCAGGTCGGCGATCGGCTGCCCGTACAGGACGAAGCGATCCTCGGCCAGGGCGGCGCGAATGCGCTGCACCCAGGTCAGGGCGCCGGTGGCCTCGCCGGTGAACACGCGGGCCTGGTCGCCGCCCAGCTCCTTGGCCTCGTACAGCGCGATGTGCGCGCGGCCCAGGATGTCCTCGGCGCCAACCTCCTCGTCGCCGGTCAGCGGGGCAATCCCGATGCTGACCATGATCGGGGGTCCCAGCGGGCGCTCGGCCAGGGCGGCGCGAATGTAGCGGGCCACGATCAATGCCTCGTCCTCGCTGGCCTCGGGCAGGATCACGGCGAACTCGTCGCTGCCCAGCCGGGCCACGACGTCGGTGGAGCGGGCCCGGGCGCGGAGGA
Source organism: Solirubrobacteraceae bacterium (assembly GCA_035455845.1). Lineage (GTDB taxonomy): Bacteria > Actinomycetota > Thermoleophilia > Solirubrobacterales > Solirubrobacteraceae > Palsa-465. The sequence continues at coordinate 6,779 of DATIEI010000185.1, read as the reverse complement.
TCTCCGAGACCGCCTTGAGCATCACGTCGCCGGCCGCGCGGCCGTAGGTGTCGTTGGCCAGCTTGAAGTTGTCGATATCGAGCGAGAGCAGGGCGCCGGCCCGGGAGTACCGGGCCGAATAGGAGAGCTGGCGGTCGAGCTCTGTGACCAGTCGCGACCGGCTGTAGAGGCCGGTCAGGAGGTCGTGCTCTGCAAGATGCTCGAGGGGATCGTCCATCGGGATCGCGTCAGCGTAGGCGCAGCGTGCTCGTCATCGAGACCACAAGAACGCATCGGCTCCCGGGCGCCGAACCTCTATCCGTAGAAATTACGGATTGGTCCGTAGCGACCGCGGACTCCGCCCAACCTCGACCGCTCCGTAACCTACATCGGCCATGTCGCTGCGGTTGACAACCGCCGGGGAGTCCCATGGCCCCGGCTTGACGTGCATCATCGAGGGGCTGCCCGCCGGCCTCGAGCTCGAGCGTGAGGCGATCAACCGCGACCTCGCCCGGCGCCAGCTCGGCCACGGCCGGGGCGGCCGGATGAAGATCGAGCGCGATCAGGTCGAGGTCACCGCCGGGGTTCGCCACGGTCGGACGCTCGGCGGTCCGATCGCCCTCCAGGTCACCAACCGCGACTACGCCAACTGGGAGGAGCGCATGAACCCCTGGCCCGTCGAGGCGGTCGTGCCCGAGGTGCACCTCCCGCGGCCCGGACACGCCGACCTGGTGGGGACGCAGAAGTACGGCCAGACCGACGTCAGAAACATCCTGGAGCGAGCGTCCGCCCGGGAGACCGCGGCGCGGGTGGCCGGGGGCGCGGTGGCCAAGGCGTTCCTGAAGGCCCTGAACGTAGAGATCTTCTCCCACGTCCTCCAGATCACGAGCGTCGAGGCGCCACGCAACCCAGACCTGACGCCGGCCGACTTCGCGACCGTCGACGAGTCGCCGGTCCGCTGCCTGGACCCCGAGGCAACCAAGCAAATGGTCGCGGAGATCGATCGGCTCAGAAAGGCCAACGAGTCGCTCGGCGGCGTGTTCGAGGTACGGGCGTTCGGGCTCGTACCGGGCCTCGGATCGCACGTCTCCTGGGAGGAGCGGCTCGACGGCCGCCTCGCCCAGGCCATCCTCTCGATCCAGGCCCTCAAGGCGGTCTCGATCGGGGAGGGGATCGAGGTCGCCGGGCTTCCCGGCTCCCGTGCCCACGACGAGATCTTCTACGACGAGGACCGCGGCTACTACCGTGAGACCAACCGGGCGGGGGGTCTGGAAGGCGGCATGACCACGGGCGCGCCGCTGATCGTGAGAGGCTCGATGAAGCCGCTCCCCACCCTGACCAAGCCGCTCAGATCGGTCGACATCGCCACCCATGCGCCGGCCGAGGCCCTCCGGGAGCGCACCGACTCGTGCACGGTGCCCGCCGCCGGCGTGGTGGGGGAGGCCATGGTGGCCTTCGTGCTCGCCGACGCATACCGGACCAAATTCGGCGGGGATCACATCGACGACGTCAGGACCGCCCTGAACAGCTACGAGGAGCGGATCGAGTGGCACAGACCGCGCTGATCGGCTTCATGGGGGCCGGCAAGACGACCGCGGCACGGACGCTCGGTAAAACGGCCGTCGACGTCGACGAAGTGATCGAGGCGCGCCGAGGCCGCCGCGTGCAGGACATCTTCGCCCAGGAGGGCGAGGCGGCCTTCCGCGAGGTCGAGGAGCAGGTCACGCTGGAGCTGCTCGCCGACCCGGCCGTCGAGGTCGTGGCGCTGGGCGGCGGCGCGATCGGTTCGGCCCGCGTCCGGGAGGCCCTCGCCAAAACCCGCGTGATCTGGCTCGAAACCGTCTGGGAGGATGCCTGGTCGCGGGTGGCCGGGAACGGGATTCGCCCGCTGGCGTCGGACCCAGCTCGGTTCAACGAGCTGCACGAGGCACGGCAGCCGGTGTATGAATCACTGGCCAATGTGATCGTCCCCGCCAAGCGCTCGAAGGAGATCCGCGCCGTTGTCAACGCGCTGGCCGGCCTACCGCAGGCCGGGACGCGGATGCTGTGGGCCACCAGTGCGTCCGCCGACTACCCGGTCTACATCGGCAACGGGCTCGTGACCGAGCACCGGTTCTGGCCCGCCACGGTGACCGGCCGGCGGCTGCTCGTAACCGACTACAACGCGGGCCGGCACTACGGCGAGCAATTCGAGCCGCTTCTCGGCGATGTCCGGATCATGCCCGGCGAGCAATCGAAGACGATCGCCCACGCGGAGATCGTGTGGACCGAGATGGTCCGGCACGGAACGACCCGCTCCGACGTCATGGTCGCGCTGGGCGGTGGCGTCGTGGGAGACCTGGCCGGGTTCTGCGCCGCGACCTACCAGCGCGGGATGCAGGTCGTGCAGGTGCCGACGACGCTCGTCGCCCAGGTCGATTCGGCGATCGGCGGCAAGACCGGCGTCGACCTCCCGGAGGCCAAGAACTACGTGGGCGCCTTCCATCAACCGAGCGCGGTGATCGCGGACCCGGTGACCCTGGAGACCCTCCCGGAACCAGAGCTTGCCGCTGGATACGCCGAGGTCGTGAAGACCGGCCTGATCGCCGGCGGTGCACTGTGGGATCGCCTCCAAGACGGGGCGAAACCCACCGACCCGGACGTGATCGCCGCGTGTGCCCACGTGAAGGTGCGGATCGTCTCCCAGGACGAGCGCGACAGCGGCCTGCGCCAGATCCTGAACCTCGGCCACACGGTGGCGCACGCGATCGAGACGGCGACCGGGTACGCGCGCTACCGGCACGGCGAGGCGGTCGGACTGGGACTCCTGGCCGAGCTGCGGCTGTCGGGGGCCGACGAGCTGCACGCACAGATCAAGGACATGCTGCTCGCGGCCGGGCTGCCGGTGCGCCTCGAGGGCACTGACGTGGACGCGGTGATCTACGCCACGGGGCGCGACAAGAAGCGCACGGCCGCCGGGCCGGTGCCGTTTGTGCTGTGCGCGCGGCCGGGGCGCGCGATCACCGGCCAAACCGTCGACCCCGCCGATCTGCGCGCCGCCGTGCAAGAGTTGATCGCACAGTGACCGTCTTGCGCAATCGCGTCGAAGTCATGCACGGCGTCAATCTCGATCAGCTCGGCCGGCGCGACCCCGCGCACTACGGGGGCGTCACGCTCGAAGAGCTCGAGCGAGGGATCAGCGAGTGCGCCCGCGAGCTCGGGCTCGAGGTCCGGTTCTTCCAGACCAACCACGAGGGCAAATTCGTCGAGCACCTGCACCGGCTGGACGGTCTGGCCGACGCGATCGTGCTGAACCCAGGCGCGTGGACGCACTACTCCTACGCGATCCGCGACGCACTCGAGCTGACCCGACTTCCCGCGGTTGAGGTGCACCTGAGCAACGTCGACGAACGCGAACCCTGGCGACGACATTCTGTGATCACCGACCTTTGCATCACCCGCGTGTCGGGCAAGGGACCCGATGGGTATCGCGACGCCCTCGAGCGCCTGCGCACGGAGATCTCAGAGTGAGCGACCGGGCCGACAAGCTCGCCGCACAGCTGAGCGGCGCCGAAGTCGATGCCGTGCTGATCACCGATCTGGTCAACGTGCGCTATCTGACCGGCTACACGGGCAGCAACGGCCTGGCGCTGATCGCCCCGGACACGCGCGCTTTCGTCACCGACTTCCGTTACGTCGAACAGGCAGCCGAGGAGGTGGATCAGGGGTTCGATCGCCTGAAGGCCTCGGTCGACCTGCTCGAGGCGATCAAGGAGGCGCTTCCCACCGCGGGCGAGCTGCGGCTCGGGTTCGAGGCGGCCCACGTCAGCGTGCACGAGCACGAGCGCCTGCGCAAGCTCCTACCGGACCGGGTCGAACTGGTCGGGGTGCATGGACTGGTGGAGGGACTGCGCGCGGTCAAGGACCCGTCCGAGCAGGCCGCGATCCAAGCTGCCGCCGAGCTGGCCGACGCGGCCTACGAGCAGCTGATCGCCGGCGGTCTGATTGGCCGGACCGAGCGCGAGCTGGCCCTGGAGCTCGAGTTCGACATGCGCCGCCGCGGAGCCGAGCAGCCGAGCTTCCCGCCGATCGTGGCCGCCGGCCCGCACGGCGCGCTGCCGCACGCCTCGCCTCGCGCGGTCGACGTGCGCCGCGGAGACCTGGTCGTGATCGACTGGGGCGCCCAGCTCGACGGCTACTGCTCAGACTGCACGCGCACGGTCGCCGCCGGGGAGGCCGGCGAGCACGAACGGGAGATCTATCAGCTCGTGCTCGACGCCCAGCTGGCCGGGCTGGACGCGATCAAGCCTGGGGCCGACGGACGCGAGGTCGACAGCGTGGCCCGAGACAAGATCGAAGCCGCCGGGCACGGGGAGCACTTCGGCCACGGGCTGGGGCACGGGGTCGGTCTCGACGTCCACGAGGCGCCCCGCCTGTCCCAGCGCTCCGATTCGGTGCTCGAGGCCGGTAACGTGGTCACGGTCGAGCCCGGGGTGTACCTGCCGGGTGAGCTCGGCGTGCGGATCGAGGACCTCGTGCTGGTGACCGACGAGGGGCGCCAGATCCTCACCGGGGTGTCCAAGGAGCTGGCGGTCGTCGGGTGAATCCGCAGCAGCCGCGTCTACACTCGTCGCCGTGCGCAGGACCGAGCAGCGCCGCGCTGCGATCTGGGCGCTGTATCAGAGCGATCTGCTCGGTCGGCCCCTCGAGCAGAGCTTTCCCCGGGACGCCCCGGCGTTCACCCGTGCCCTGGCGGGGCTCGTTCGGGACCGTCAGGGCGAGCTCGACGAGCTGATTCGCACGCACGCGAGCGGCTGGTCGCTGGAGCGGATCGCTCCGCTCGAGCGCTCGATCCTCAGGGTCGGGCTGGCCGAGTTGCTGCACGGCCGCGAGCTGCCCGGCGAGCAGGCCATCCCGCCCGAGGGGGCGATCGACGAGGCCGTGGAGACCGCCAAGCGCTTCTGTGGCGCCGAAGCGCCGGCGTTCGTGAACGGCATACTCGGAGCCGTCCTGCGCGAGCTCGACGGGGTAAGTCCTACGTAGGAAGCGCTCGTGCCCATTCGCGCGAACGACGACAATTCATTTAAATGAGACTGCTGGTGGTCGACGACGATCGGGCCCTCCGGGACGTGCTGCGCCGCGCGCTGTCGCTGGCCGGCTACGAGGTCCGCCTGACCGAGAGCGGCGCCGGCGCACTGTCGGAGATCGGCTCGAGCCTGCCCGACGCGGTGGTCCTCGACGTGGGGCTTCCGGACATCGACGGACTCGAGGTGTGCCGGCTGCTCCGGCGCGAGGGCAACCGCGTGCCCGTGCTGATGCTCACCGCCCGGGACACGGTCTCAGACCGCATCGACGGGTTGGACGCCGGAGCCGACGACTACCTGGTCAAGCCGTTCGACATCGACGAGCTGAAGGCGCGGCTGCGGGCGCTCCTGCGCCGGGCCGGCGGCGAGACGAGCGTCGACGGCGCTCTCAAGTTCGCCGACCTGACGCTCGATTCGGCCCGCCACGGCGTGATGGTCGGCCAGAAGTTCGTCGAGCTCACCCGCACCGAGTTCCTGCTGCTCGAGCTGCTGATGCTGAACCCGCGCCGGGTGCTGCCGCACACGCTGATCTATGACCGGGTCTGGGGCTATGACTTCGGCCCGACCTCGAACGCCCTGCGCGTGTATGTCGGCTATCTGCGCCGCAAGCTCGAGGAAGCCGGCGCGCAGGCCCAGATCCACACCGTGCGGGGGGTCGGCTACGCGCTGCGGGAGCCGCAGGAATGAGCCTGCGGACGCGCATGGTCCTGGTCGCCGGGGTGGCCGTGGCGATCGCGGTGATCGCGGTCGCGGCTGCGTCCTACGAGGGGACCAGGTCCGAGCTTCAGGGGCAGGTCGACAAGTCGCTCAACAGCCTGATCAAGACGCCGCTCTCGAGAATCGGGCTCGGCCCGCGAGGCTCGCGATCGCCGCTGCCCCAATCCGGTCGTGGGGCGAGCCCGCCCGTCGACAGGGATAACGACTCGCGTGACCCTGATGGAGGGCTCGGCATCGATCAGCTGCCTCCGCAGGCGTTCGGAGGCGCATCGGGCACATTCACGTTGTTCAAGCCGGACGGCGCCAGGTACGTGCCGCCGGGTCAGAAGTACGAGATACCGTCGAACTCGGATATCCGCGAGCTGGCGGAGACTGGCCGCGGCCAGTTCTTCACCAACATGCGCGTGAACGGCACCCACATCCGCGTGCTCGCCACCGGGATCGGTCACGTCGGCGCGCTGGCCGTCGCGCTGCCGCTCACGACGGTCGACACCGCGCTCCACCGCGAGCTCGTCCTGTTGCTGTTGATCGGCGGCGGGGGGATCCTCCTTGCTGCCCTGTTCGGGTTCCTCGTGGCGAGGACCGCACTTGCGCCGATCGGACGGTTCACCCGGCAGACCGAGCGGATCGCGTCGAACCCCGAGCGGATCGAGCACGAGCGCCTCGATGTGCTCGGCTCCGACGAGCTGGCCCGGCTGGCCACGACGTTCAACCGCACGCTCGATGCTCTGGAGCGCGCGGTGGAGGCCCAGCGCAACCTGGTGGCCGACGCCTCCCACGAGCTGCGCACGCCGATCGCCACCATCCGGGCAAACCTTCAGCTGATGCGCGATGAGGCGCTTCTCTCGCCGGAGGACCGCGCGGCACTGCGCGCAGATGTGATCGAGGAGCTCGACGAGCTCACCGCGCTGGTCGGCGACGTGGTCGAGCTCGCGCGCGGCAACAAGCCGAGCGGCGCGGCCGGCGACGTGCGCATCGACGAGGTCGTGCGCGAAGCGATCGAGCGGGCTCGGCGCCGGG
>DATIEI010000184.1:0-11383 GCA_035455845.1 Solirubrobacteraceae bacterium | reverse complement strand
CGAGTCCGGCGACGTCAGCGTTGGAACTCACGATTGCGGCAGCCGCGCTGCTTTGGCTCGATACCCCTATGACCCCACCTCCGTGTTGCTCTGCATACCTTATCGCGGCGGTCGGCGCGCCCGAGTTGGTTCCGAACCCACCCGGCCCGCCGACGGTGAAGCCGCCGCCTGACTGCGCCGGACCGGTGATACCCCCTGCCGGCGGCGCGAAACCGCCGCCGCTCGGTGGGGCGAAGCCGCCCCGAGGGACAGAGCGACCGCCGCCAAACCGACCACCCAGGCCACCGCCTGGGCCGCCTCCCGGCCCGCCCGCCGAAGCGCTGGCTGAACCACCCGCCGGGAACGTGCTGCTGGTGGAATGTCCGAGCGTCTCGGCCGCCCAGGCGGCCGGAGCGGCGAGCAGCGCGGCGATGACGACCGCGACGAGAATGCCGCGCGTCCGACGCGGCAGATCGAGCGCGAGAATCACCGCGGCCGCGCCGGCCACGCCGATGAGCACCGGCTTGGTCCAGGCCAGCGAGCCGTTCAGCTCACCCAGGACGACCAGTTCGGTGATGGCGCCGGCCGCGATGGCCAGAGGCGCCACGATCCGGGCCACGCGGGCGTCCTCGGCCGCTCCACCGAGCGAGCGCGGCACCATCAGCCCGGCGCCGGCGCCGACCAGGGCGGCAGCGAACGGGGCCAGGAACGAGACGTAGTAGGGGTGGAAGATGCCGGACGAGAAGCTGAACACGACCGCGGTGAGGACGAAGGCGCCGCCCATGGCGATCACCCAGCCCGTGCGCGGGTCGCGCCGGCGCAGCCGCGTGAGGACCAGAATGGCCAACCCGGCCACCACCGCGAAGCCGAGCAGCCACCCGGCCTGGTCGCCCAACGCCGACTGGAGCAGGCGGAAGGGGCCGGTCGCGCCGCCGAACAGGCTGTTCCCGCCAAATCCGCCACCGCCGGCGCCGCCGGGGCCACCGCCGGCGCCCCCGCCCGGCCCTCCGGTCTGGCCCGCCACGCGCCCGAGGCCGTTGTAGCCGAAGATCAGCGACCAGATGCTGTTGTCCGAGGTCCCGGAGATCCAGGGGCGGTCGGCCGCCGGGGTCAGCGTCACCAGTAGCGGCCAGGCACCGCCGACCGCGACCATCGCCGCCCCGCCCGCGAGCAGCTGCCCGAACGCGTGCAGCCGGGCGCCCCAGGTCTCGCCCCACCGGCTCCACATCCAGGCCAGCGCGATCCCCGGCACGACGAGCAGGGCAACGCCCATCTTGGTTTCGAAGCCCAGACCCACGCACACGCCGGTGAGCACGAGCCATCTGGTGCGCCCGGTCTCGAGCGCGCGCACCGTGCACCACAGGGCGGCGACGCAGCACAGGATGAGCAGCTCGTCGGGATTGTTGTGGCGCGCGATCGCCACCGTGATCGGCGTAAGCGCGAAGGCCAGGCCGGCCACGGTCCCGGCCACGCGACCGAACATCCGCCTGGTCATGTCATAGACGAGCGCCACGGCGGCGACCCCCATCAGCGCCTCGGGGATCAGGATGCTCAGCGGGTGAAAGCCGAACACCCGAACCGACAGGGCCTGAACCCAGAAGGCCAGCGGCGGCTTGTCGAGCGTCATCAGCCCGGTCTTGTCGAGCGAGGCGAACAGGAAGTCGTGCCAGCTCGTGCTCATCGAGCGAACGGCGGCCGAGTAGTACGTGTTGGCCCAGCCGTTGACGCTCAGGTTCCACAGGTTCAGTACCGCGGTGAGCGCGAGCAGCCCGATCAGCTCGGGGCGCGCGACGAGTGCGCGCAGCCGCTCAGAGTCCTTCGACCGGGTGCGCGACTGTGCGGCCGCCGGCCCCGCCCCGGCCGCCGGGTAGGGGATCGAGTCCCAGCTCATGGCTGGTCGGGGGCGCGGTGCGCCTCGGCGGCGACACCGGCCGCGGCCATCGCCGCGAACACGGCCGCGGCCGCGGCGACAAGGGCCCAGTGCAGGATGGTCATCATCGGTCTCCTCCGGTGCTCGGATCTGGTCGGTCCGCGAGAAGAATCGACCCGCGGGCGAAGCGCCCGTGAAGACGTGGCTAAGACGCCCGTAGGAGTGACGATGAGCCTCCGAGTCCTACAGTAAGCAGGACCCGGAGAACCAGGAGAACGAACCGTGAATCCCAACAGCTACGACGCGAAGGCGACGCTCACCGTAGATGGGCGCGACTACGAGATCTTTCGCCTGGACGCCCTCCAGGCCGCCTACGACATCGCCCGCCTGCCGTTCTCGCTCAGAGTGCTGCTCGAGAACCTGCTGCGTAACGAAGACGGGGAGTCGATCCGCGCGCAGGACATCGAGGCGCTCGCGCGCTGGGACGCGCACGCCGAGCCCGCCGTCGAGATCGCCTTCACGCCGGCGCGGGTGATCATGCAGGACTTCACCGGCGTGCCGGCGGTGGTCGACCTGACCGCGATGCGCGACGCGATGGGCGAGATGGGCGGTGACCCGCGCAAGATCAACCCGCTGGTCCCGGCCGAGCTGGTTATCGACCACTCGGTCCAGGTCGATGTGTTCGGCTCGTCGGTCGCCTTCGCCCGCAACGCCGAGCTCGAGTTCGAGCGAAACCGCGAGCGCTACGCGTTCCTGCGCTGGGGCCAGGGCGCATTCGACAACTTCTCGGTGGTCCCGCCGGACACCGGGATCGTCCACCAGGTGAACCTGGAGTATCTGGCCAGGGTCGTGTTCGTGAACGACGCCGGCCAGGCCTACCCCGACACGCTGGTCGGAACCGACTCGCACACCACGATGATCAACGGCCTCGGTGTGCTCGGCTGGGGCGTGGGCGGCATCGAGGCGGAGGCGGCCATGCTCGGCCAGCCGATGTCGATGCTGATCCCGCAGGTGCTCGGGTTCAAGCTCACCGGTTCGCTGCAGGAGGGCGCCACCGCCACCGACCTCGTCCTGACGGTCACCGAGATGCTGCGCGCGAAAGGTGTGGTCGGGAAGTTCGTCGAGTTCTACGGCGAGGGGCTGGCCCGGCTGCCGCTGGCCGACCGGGCCACGATCGGCAACATGTCGCCCGAGTTCGGCTCGACCTGCGCGATCTTCCCGATCGATTCCGAGACCCTCCGGTACCTGGAGTTCTCAGGACGGCCACGGGAGCTGATCGAGCTGACCGAGGCGTACGCCCGCGAGCAGGGCCTGTGGCACGACTCCGAGTCCGAAGAGCCCACGTTCAGCGACACACTCGAGCTCGACCTTTCGACCGTGGTGCCGAGCATCGCCGGACCCAAGCGCCCGCAGGATCGCGTCTCGCTGACCGAGGCAAAGCCGGCCTTCCGGATGGCGCTCGAGGGCTACCTGCCCGAGGAGGACCGCGAGGACGAGGCCGTGGCCGAGAGCTTCCCGGCAAGCGATCCGGTGGCGACACACGTGCCGAATGGCGCCGGCCACGAGCCGGCCGGCGGCACCGGCGGCGCCCAGGTGGCCGATCGCCGGTCCACGCGGGCGTCGGTGACGCTCGAGGACGGAACCGAGACTTTTCTGGACCACGGCCACGTGGTGATCGCCGCGATCACCTCGTGCACCAATACCTCCAACCCGTCGGTGATGCTGGGCGCGGGCATCTTGGCCCGGAACGCGGTGTTGAAGGGACTGACCGTGAAGCCGTGGGTCAAGACGTCGCTCGCTCCCGGCTCGAAGGTGGTCACCGAGTACCTGGAGCGCGCCGGTCTGAGCGAGTACCTCGACGAGCTCGGCTTCAACCTGGTCGGCTACGGCTGCACGACCTGCATCGGCAACAGCGGTCCGCTCCCGCCCGAGATCTCGGCTTCCGTCCAGGACAACGACCTGGCCGTCGTGTCGGTCCTGTCGGGCAATCGCAACTTCGAGGGCCGCATCAACCCCGACGTGAAGATGAACTACCTGGCCTCGCCGCCGCTGTGCGTGGCCTACGCGATCGCCGGGACCATGGACATCGACCTCTACGACGAGCCGCTGGGCGAGGATCGCCACGGTAAGCCGGTGTTTCTTGCCGATATCTGGCCGAGTGCCGCGGAGGTCGCGACGACGGTCGAGGAGGCGGTCCAGTCGGACATGTTCCACAAGAGCTACGGCGAGGTGTTCGATGGCGACGAGCGGTGGAACTCGCTGTCGGTGCCGACGGGGGAGCAGTTCGACTGGGATCCGCGCTCCACGTACGTCCGTCGTCCGCCGTTCTTCGAGGAGATGCCGCGCGAGCCCGTGCCGCCGGAGGACATCGAGCGGGCGCGAGTTCTGGCCGTGCTCGGCGACAGCGTGACCACAGATCACATCTCCCCGGCGGGCTCGATCAAGCGCGACGGCCCGGCGGCGCGGTACCTCAACGAGAACCGCGTCGAGGCGCGTGACTTCAACTCATACGGCTCGCGCCGCGGCAACCACGAGGTGATGATGCGCGGCACGTTCGCGAACATCCGCCTGCGGAACTTGATCGCTCCGGGCACGGAGGGCGGCGTGACCGTCTATCTGGGCGCGGACGGCCACGGGGAGCAGATGTCGATCTACGACGCGGCCATGAAGTACATGGGGGCCGACGTCCCGCTGATCGTGCTCGCCGGCAAGGAGTACGGCTCGGGCTCCTCACGCGACTGGGCGGCCAAGGGGACGAAGCTCCTGGGCGTCCGGGCGGTGATCGCCGAGAGCTTCGAGCGCATCCACCGGTCCAATCTGGTCGGGATGGGCGTGCTGCCCTTGCAGTTCGCGTCCGGCGAGTCGGTTGCGTCGCTCGGGCTGACGGGGCGCGAGACGTTCACGATTCTCGGGATTGCCGGCGCCGATCCGATCCCCCGTGAGCTCACCGTCCGCGCGGACTCCGGGGCGCACGCGCCCTTGGAATTCCGCGTGACCGTGCGGATCGACACTCCCAAGGAGCAGCAGTACTACCGCCACGGCGGCATCCTCCAGTTCGTGTTGCGGTCGCTGCTCGGTTCGTAGCGTCTTTGGCGCTCCACTCCCGTATATGTCATGTGGAGCGCCAAAGTTATGGCGTTTGCAGGCCGTTTCTCCGGGTAGAGAGCGCTCACAATGGCCGCGTTGCTACATCTAGCGCGATGGATCGCCTGGCAGGTCAGCGACCGCGACGCCGCGCCCAGCCACCCGCCGGCGCGAATCACCGTTTTCTCGGCTGACGGCGTCGAGAACTTCTAGGCTTTACGCCGCCGGGCGGAGCGCTTCGAGCTCGTCCGATTCGGCCAGCTCGGCGAGCGCCTTGCGCTCGAGCTTGCGCACCGCGTCCGAGGAGATGCCCAGCCGCCGGCCGGCCTCCCGGAGCGGCGTCGGGTCATCGCCGGCGATCCCGTAGCGCAGCATGACCACGTTGCGCTCGGCCTCCGGGAGCCGCTGCAACGCCTTATGCAGCGCGGCGTCGCGGGCCGCGATCTCAACCTCTTCCTCCGGGGCGATGGCGTCAGAGGCCAGGAGCGCGCCCAGCGTGGTCTCCTCCTCCTCGCCCACGGGCCGATCGAGGCTGGTCACCACGCGGGCGATGTCCCGGGTGGCGAGGACCTCGCGAAGATCGAGCTCGGCGGCCTCGGCGATCTCCTCGTCGGTCGGCTCGCGACCGAGCGTGGCGATCAGCGATGCCCGAGCCCGCCCGATGCGCCGCTCGCGCTGACCGATGTGGACCGGCACCCGGATCGGCCGCGCCCGGTTCGCGATCGCCCGCTGGATCGACTCGCGGATCCAGAAGGTGGCGTAGGTGGAGAACTTGTAGCCCTTGCGCCAGTCGAACTTCTCGGCGGCGCGGATCAGGCCGAGCATGCCCTCCTGGATGAGGTCCAGCAGCGGCAGGTCGAGGCCCTCGTAGCTGCGGGCATTGGAGATGACCAGGCGCAGGTTGGAGTTGACCAGGCGCTCCTTGGCCGCCAGGTCGCCGCGCTCGATCCGCTTGGCCAGGCTGACCTCCTCGGCGCGCGTCAACAAACGGTGACGTCGCACCTCGGCCATGAACAGCGACATGGAGTCCGTCGCGCGCTCGGCGGTGGCGAGCGCCGCCTCGGCCTCGGCGGGGGCCGTGGCGTCGCGCCCGTACTCGCGTTCGTCGCGTAGCTCGATCCCGCGCTCGGCCAGCAGTCCCCGCAGCGACTCGAGTTCGGACTCCCGCTCGTCTACCTTCAGGTCCGAAGACATGTCCTGGACTGCTACCCAAGGTCGGCAGCCTGCACACCCGCCGGGGCTGCACTGGGCAATCGAACGCGTTAGTGAATAGCCTTCGGGACATGAGTGCGCCGGAACTGCTCATGCGACTCTTGAGCGCGCCCGGCCCGTCGGGGCACGAGACGGCACCCGCCCGGGTGTGGCGGGAGTACTGCTCGAGCTTCGCGGCGGAGGTGGGCGGCGATCGCGTGGGCTCCTCGTTTGCCCGCGTGCCCGGTACGGGCGGGGGCCCGAGGCTGGTCGTGGTCGGCCACATCGACGAGATCGGGCTGCATGTCTCGCACATCGACGACGATGGGTACCTGCGCTTCGGCCAGGTAGGTGGTTGGGACTCCGGCGTGCTGATCGGGCAACGCGTGCGCTTGCGCACCCGGGACGGCGACGTGCCCGGCGTGATCGGCCGCAAGCCGATCCACCTGCTCAAGGACGAGGATCGCAAGAAGGTGCCCGAGACCAAGGAGCTCCACATCGACATCGGGGCCAAGGACGGCGATGAGGCCCGGAGTCTGGTTCGGATCGGAGATGTGGGGGTGATCGACGCCGAGCCGGTCGAGTTCCGCCACGAACGCATCGTCTCGCGGTCGCTGGACAACCGGGTCGGCTGCTACGTCGCGGCGGAGGCCGCACGGCTCGTGGCCGAGGCGGGCGGCGCGCCGGGCGACGTGTTGGCCCTGGCCGTGACCCAGGAGGAGACGACGTTCGCCGGTGCGCGGACGAGCGCGTTCGCGCACGAGCCGGACGTCGCGGTGGTCGTCGACCTCACCTTCGCCACCGATCAGCCGGGCGTAGAGCTTGGCCCGATCACCAAGCACCCGATGGAATCGGGGCCGGTCATCGCCCGGGGGACGTCGCTGCACCCGCTGGTGTTCGAGCGGCTCTACGAGGCGGCCGAGGCCGAGGGGATCCCGTTCACGCTCGAGTCGCTGGGCAAGGGGACGGGCACCGACGCGGACGCGATCCACTTCAGCCGCGCCGGGGTCGCCACCGGACTGGTGTCGATCCCCTGCCGCTACATGCACTCTCCCGTCGAGATGGTGTCGGTGGCCGACGTCGACGCAGCCGCCCGCCTGATCGCCGCGTTCGCGCGGCGGCTCGAGCCGGATACCTCGTTCGAGCGCTGAGCTGCTGCTGCTGTTCGACATCGATGGGACGCTGCTGTCCGGCGCCACCCGGGCGCACAGCCAGGCACTGGACGCCGCGATCCGGGAGGTGCACGGCGTCGATCCGGCAGGGATCCGCGGGCAGATCCAGCCGGCCGGCCGGACCGACGGGGAGATCGCCCGGCTGATCCTGCTCGACCTGGGAGTCTCGGCCCGGCGAATCGACGAGCTGGCCGGCGACGTGCGCGAGGCCTGCTGCCGCATCTACGCCCAGACCAGCCCCCCGGATCTGAGCTCTCACGTCGTGCCCGGCATCCCGGACGTGCTGGCATGGCTGGGTGAGCGGCCCGGTGCCACGCTCGGGCTCCTGACCGGCAACTATGAGCCGATCGGGCGCCTCAAACTGCGCCTGGCGGGGATCGGGAAGTGGTTTGCCTCGGCGCCCGGCGCCTTCGGCTCCGATTCCGAAGACCGCGCCGCGCTGCCCGCGATCGCCCGCCGGAGGGCCGGCCACGTCCGGCGTGAGGACGCAGTGGTGATCGGCGATACGCCCCGGGACATCGCGTGCGCCCGGGCCGACGGCGTGCGCTGCGTGGCCGTGACCAGCGGCCAGTACGGGGCCGATGACCTGTCCGGCGCGGATGCGGTGGCGCGCGACGCGAGCGAGCTGTGCGCGCGTCTGGAGGAACTCGGCGCGTAACTAGGGCTTCGGCGTCGGGAACTGCGTGCGCATCAGCAGGTCCCAGACCCGATCGGGCATCAGGCGGCGCTGGCCCATCATCACCCGGGCGCTCGCCGTCACCGGGTAGCGGGTCTTCGGGCGGTCGGCCTTCAGCGCGCCCGCGATCGTCTTCGCGACGACCTCGGGTCCGCCGCCGAATCTGGCGAGCGGTCCTCGGTAGACCTCGTCGGTGGCTCTTGCGACCGCCTCGTTGAAGGTTGCGTATGGCCCATCGGTTTGGCCCGAGGCGGATGCTGACGCCGTCTCACCGAAGTTCGTGACGATCAGGCCGGGCTCGATGATGATCACCTCGACCCCGAAGCCGCGCACCTCGAAGCGCAGCGCGTCGGAGATCGCCTCGACCGCGTACTTGGTGGCGTGGTACATGCCGCCCCCCGGGAACGTCAGCCGGCCGCCCATGCTGCTCAGATTCACGATTCGGCCCCAGTGCTGCCCGCGCATACCGGGCAGCACCAGCTGGCACAGGCGGATCAACCCGAACACGTTGGTCTCGAACTGCCGGCGCACCTGCTCCATCGGCACCGACTCGACCGCGCCGGACTGGCTGTAGCCGGCGTTGTTGATGAGCACGCCCACCGCGCCTTCGGCGGTTTCGACGGTCTCGACGGCGGACGCCATCGAGGCCTCGTCGGTGACGTCGAGCGCGAGGGTCCGGCAACCGGCTCGCTCGAGATCGCTCAGCGTCTCGGGCTTGCGCGCGGTGGCGTACACCGTCCACCCCTCGCGGGCCATCAGCTCCGCCGTGGCGTGGCCGATCCCGGAGGAGCAGCCGGTGATCAGGGCGGCCTTGGAGGGCACCGGGCGAGTCTAATCCGGACCGGACGGGCCTGCCCGGCCCCACGGACGCCGCCGAAGGCGGCCCCCTATCCGCGAACGAGCTTCTTGTAGGTGATCCGGTGCGGGCGATCCGCCTCGGCCCCGAGCTGCTCGTGCCGGAAGCTCTCGTAGGCCTCGAAGTTGCCCTCGAACCAGCGGACCTGCGACTCGCCCTCGAACGCCAGCACGTGGGTGGCGATCCGATCCAGGAACCAGCGGTCGTGCGACACGACCACCGCGCAACCGGCGAAAGCGAGCAGCGCTTCCTCGAGCGCGCGCAGCGTGTCAACGTCAAGGTCGTTGGTCGGCTCGTCGAGCAGCAGCAGGTTGCCCCCGGTCCTGAGCAGCTTGGCCAGGTGCAGCCGGTTGCGCTCTCCGCCCGAGAGCTTGGCCACCTTCTTCTGCTGATCGGAGCCCTTGAAGTTGAAGCCCGCCGTGTAGGCGCGGCTGTTCACCGTCCGGTCGCCCAGCGTGATCTGGTCCTGGCCGCCGGAGATCTCCTGCCAGACGGTCTTGTCGGGATCGAGCGCGTCGCGCGACTGATCGACGTAGGCCAGCTCGACGGTCTCACCGATGCGCAGGCTGCCGGCGTCGGGCTGCTCCTGCCCGGTGATCATGCGCAGCAGCGTTGTCTTGCCGGCGCCGTTTGGCCCGATGACGCCGACGATCCCGCCCGGAGGCAGCGTGAACGACAGATCGTCGATCAGCAGGCGGTCCCCGTAGGACTTGCGCAGCGCGTCGGCCTCGACCACGTTCGACCCGAGTCGGGGTCCGGCCGGGATGTGAATCTGAACCTGGTCGAGCTTGACGTTGCGGTCCTGGGCGAGCAGCGCCTCGTAGGCGTTCAGGCGAGCCTTCGGCTTGTTGCGCCGGGCGCTGGCATTGAGGCGGACCCACTCGAGCTCCTGCTCGATCGTGCGCTGGCGCGCGCTCTCCTGCTTGGCCTCGGTCTGCAGGCGCTTTCGCTTCTGCTCGAGCCAGCCCGAGTAGTTGCCCTGGTACGGGATGCCGCGGCCGCGGTCGAGCTCGAGGATCCAGCCGGCCACGTTGTCCAGGAAGTAGCGGTCGTGGGTGATCGCCACGACCGTGCCCTTGTAATCCTGCAGGTGGCGCTCGAGCCAGGCCACCGACTCGGCGTCGAGGTGGTTGGTCGGCTCGTCGAGGAGAAGGAGGTCGGGTTGCCGGAGCAGGAGCCGGGCGAGGGCGACGCGCCGCTTTTCGCCGCCGCTCAGGGTCTTGACGTCCGCGTCCGGGGGCGGCGTCCGGAGCGCGTCCATGGCGATCTCGAGCGTGGTGTCGAGGTTCCAGCCGTCGACCGCGTCGATCTGCTCCTGCACGCGCGCGAACTCGTCAGCGGTCTCGTCGGAGTAGTTCATCGAGAGCTCGTTGAAGCGATCGAGCAGGGCCTTGGTCTCCGCGACGCCCTCCTCGATGTTCTCGCGGACGTTCTTGGACTCGTCGAGCTGGGGCTCCTGCTCGAGCAGGCCCACGGTGGCGCCTTGACCGAGCTGCGCGTGGCCGTCGAACTCGGTGTCGAGACCGGCCATGACCCGGAGCAGCGTCGACTTGCCGGCGCCGTTGTAGCCGATCACGCCGATCTTGGCCCCGGGCAGGAACGACAGCGAGATGTCGGTCAGCACCTGGCGGTCGGGCGGAAAGCGGCGCGAGAGCTTGTAGGTGGTGAAGATGTACTGGGTCGACATGCTTGTGGACAGGATAGGAGCAGGTTGCTGCGCGCCCTCGCTGCCGCGTTTGCGCTCGTCGCGGTCCTTTGCATGACGCTGGCGATCGTCGGCATGGTCACCGGCCGCCCCGGCGACCGCGCCGGGTGGTTCATCCGGGCGGCCGCGGTGGCGTGCTTCGCGACCGCGGTCGTGCTGAACATCGCCGCCCATTAAGCTTGTTGCGTCCTCAATCGAGATCGAAGGAGCGCGAGCATGGCGAAGGTCGTGTACACGGCAGAGGCGACCGTCACGGGTGGACGGGAGAAGGGTCACGGCAAGACCACCGACGGCGCCCTGGAAGTTGATCTGCGCCCGCCGACCGAGGGCGGCGGCACCAATCCCGAGCAGCTGTTCGCGGTCGGCTACGCGGCGTGCTTCGAGGGCGCGCTCGGCGTGGCGGCGCGCCGTGCTAAGGCCGAGGTCGGCGACGCGTCGATCGACAGCAAGGTCAGCCTGATCACCACCGAGGATCGCGGCTTCAACGTCGCGGTCACGCTCGACGTAACGCTGCCGCAGGTACAGGACGCCGAGCAGGCCAAGGAGATCGTCGCCGCGGCACACCAGATCTGCCCGTACTCGAACGCGACGCGCGGGAACGTCGAGGTCACGCTGACCGCGAACGGTCAGGCCGTGGGCTGACTCGGGCCTCGCTTCGCTCGGCATCCGTGGGGCCGGGCGGGCCCGTCCGGACGGCGTCGGTCAGTTCTCCGGCTGCCAGGCGCTGAGGACCCACCCGGCGCCGGGGAGCTCCGTCGTCGTCGCCAGCGCGACGTGCCAGGCGGGCTTCAGTCCCTGGTAGGCGGTGGTGTTGGTCGCGCTGGTCGACTCGAGCGTCACGACCACGTAT
>DATIEI010000183.1:0-20621 GCA_035455845.1 Solirubrobacteraceae bacterium | reverse complement strand
CAGTGGATCACGTTGTGGGGGGGCGGCCTGGCCACCTCGAGCACCTTCGTTCGCCGGTGGGAGACGGACGCCGGGGTCGCGCATCATCTCGTTGACCCTTCGACTGGGCGGTCCGTCGACACCGTGTGGCGCACGGCCAGCGTGTGCGCCGCCTCGTGCCTGGACGCCAACATCGCCAGCACGGCCTCGATCGTCCGTGGTTCGCGTGCGGTCGGTTGGCTCGAGGGGATGGGGCTGCCGAGTCGGCTGGTTCGCGTCGACGGGACGGCTTGCCATTTGGCCGGATGGCCGGTGGCGGGCGATGACCTGCCGGCGTCTGGGTCTTGGGTGGGGGCGGCGACATGAGTCTCAGCTTGGCTGCCACGCTCAGCCCGAGCGCATACTGGTATCTGGCGCGCGGCACCGGCGCGGTGGCGCTGGTGTTGCTGACCGCGAGCGTGGTGCTCGGGATCGTTGGCTCGGTGCGCTTCACGGCGCCGCGCTGGCCGCGGTTTGCCATCGACACCGTCCATCGCGACGTGTCGCTGCTCGTGGTCGTCGTGCTGGTCATCCACATCCTCACCAGCGTGCTCGACGGGTTCGCCCCGATTCGTGTGTTCGACGGCGTGATCCCGTTCGCGACGCCGTACCGGCCGCTCTGGATGGGTCTCGGCACGCTGTCGTTCGACCTGCTGCTGGCCATCGCGATCACCAGCATGGTGCGGCGCCGCCTGGGCTACCGGACGTGGCGGGCGGTCCACTGGCTCGCGTACGCGAGTTGGCCGGTCGCGGTGCTGCACGGACTCGGCACGGGCAGCGACGTCAAGCAGTGGTGGATGCTGGCTCTGACCGCCGCGTGCATCGTGGCCGTGCTGGTCGCGGTGTGGACCCGAATCGCCAGCGCGTCGGGTGAGTACGCCGGGCTGCGCGCGCCGGCGACGGCGCTGGCCGTGGTGACGCCGATCGGGCTGGCCATCTTCACGCTGGCCGGTCCGCTCCAGCACGGCTGGGCCAAGCGCGCGGGGACGCCGTCCTCGCTGCTCGGCCACAAGGTGGCTTCGGTGGCACCGCCGGGGTCGTCCGGGTCGTCCGGGTCGTCGGGGTCGTCGGGGTCGTCTGGGTCTTCTGGGTCTTCTGGATCGTCCGGGTCGTCTGGGTCGTCCAGTCCGCTGAACAAGTCCTTCAGCGCGACGATGGACGGGACGGTGACCGAGAACCAGGCGCCGGGTGGCGCGATCGTCGACCTCGCCCTGCGGGTCCGCGGCCAGGTGCATGGCCGGCTGCGGGTCAGGCTCGGAGGCGTGCCGATCGGCGGTGGTGGCGGATTGTCGATGACCGGCAGCCAGGTCGACCTGGCGCTGGCCGGCCAGCCGTCGGTGCTGCAGGGCAAGATCGTCGCGCTGCGCGGCGAAGAGTTCGACGCCCGGCTGAGCAACGGGGGCGCGACGGTGGATATCCACGCCCAGCTTCAGATAGACACCAACAACAACACGGTGACCGGCACCTTGTCCGGCGCACCCGCGTAACCGTGAGCGCCACGGACAGCGGCCACCAGGGTCTTCCGCGCGTGCTCGCCGGTCTCGAGCCGGGCGGCGCGATGTCGCTGGCCCACCACACCCGGATCCACGGGCCGCTGCCCGACGTTCCGCCCCATCAGCTGATCGAGGAGGTGGAGCGCAGCGGCCTGCGCGGTCGGGGCGGCGCCGATTTCCCCACCGCGCGCAAGCTGCGAGCGGTGGCGGGCCGGCGGCGCGTCGGGCCGCTGATCGTCAACGGCTCGGAGACCGAGCCGGCCAGCGCCAAGGACCGCCTGCTGCTGAGCCGGATGCCCCACCTGGTGCTGGACGGCGCGGTGCTGGCGGCCGGCGCGGTAGGCGCCTCGGAGGTGATCGTCAAGGTCGGCGACGGGGCCGGCGATGCCGTGCGGGTGCTGGAGGCTGCGGTCGCGGCCCGCTCGGGAGATCCGGTTCGGACCTCGGTTGTGGTCGGCCCCGAGGGCTACGTGACCGGCGAGGAGAGCGCGGTCGTCCACTACCTGAACTCTGAGGTTGCCAAGCCGACGTTCGTGCCTCCCAGGCCGTTCGAGCGCGGCGTGCGAGGGCGGCCCACGCTGATCCAAAATCCCGAGACGCTCGCGCAGCTCGCGCTGGTCGCCCGGTTCGGCTCGCGCTGGTATCGCGAGCTCGGCACCGTGGCCGATCCCGGGTCGGCGCTGGTCACGATCACCGGCGCGGTCCGCGCTCCGGGCGTCTACGAGCTGGCCTTCGGAACGCCCCTTCGCGATCTGCTGGACGCCGCCGGCGGACCCTCGGAGCCCCTCCAGGCCCTGCTGATCGGCGGCTACTTCGGCACGTGGGTCGACGCCTCGGCCGCGGCGGGCCTGCAGCTTGCCCGCGAGGACCTGCGCTCGGTGGGCTGCTCGCTGGGCTCCGGCGTCTTGATCGCGCTGGGCGAGAGCGCCTGTGGCCTTCACGAGAGCGCCCGGGTGATCTCGTATCTGGCCGACCAGTCGGCCGGTCAGTGCGGACCGTGCGTGTACGGCCTGGCCGCGATCGCGGACGCCGTGCAGGCGCTGGCGTCCGGGGTGGCGCACGGCTCCGAGCGCGCCCGGGTGCTGCGCTGGTGCTCTGAGATTCGAGGGCGCGGCGCGTGCCACCACCCCGACGGGGCGGTGCGGTTCGTTGAGAGCGCGCTGCGCGTGTTCGCGGCCGACATCGGCTCGCATCGGCGCGGGCGCTGTGCTGCTCGTCCCGCGGGACTGCCGCTGGGCGACTCGGCGGTGGCGCCACCGGGCGGGGTTGAGCGCACTCGGCTTGTGAGGGCCGGCCGATGAGCGCGTCGCTGCGGGTCAACCCGATCACCTGCGAGGCGCACGGTCTGTGCGCGGAGCTCCTGCCCGAGCTGATTCGCCTGGACGACTGGGGCTATCCGATCCTCGACGAGTCCGAGGTGCCGCCGGACCTGGTCGGACTCGCCCGTCGCGCGGTCGATGCCTGCCCGACCTTGGCGCTCCTGATCGACGAGGCGTGATCGCCTAGGTCGGCGGCGGCCCGAGCTCCTCGGGAGGACCGCCGGCGGGGCCGAGCTCGACGGGAGGACCGCCGGCGGGGCCGAGCTCCGCGGGAGGACCGCCGGCGGGGCCGAGCTCCGCGGGAGGACCGCCGGCGGGGCCGAGCTCGAGCTGCCACCAGCCCACGTCGTGCCAGGCGCCCATCTTCCAGCCGATCTTCTGGTAGACGCCCACCGGCCGGAATCCCAGCGCCTCGTGTAGCCCGACGCTTGCCTGGTTGGGCAGCGTTATCCCGGCACATGCGATTCGGAACCCCTGTTGGGCGAGGAGCTGGAACAGGGTTTCGTACAGCGTCCGGCCGACACCGCGGCGCTGGCTTTCCGGTGCCACGTAGACCGTGACGTCGGTCGCCCATCGATAGCAGGCGCGCTCGCGGTGGCGGGTGGCGTAGGCGTAGCCGATCACCTCGGTCTCGTCCTCGGCGATGAGCCAGGGGTGGGTCCGCGTGGTCGTCTGGATCCGGTCTGCGATCTCCTGCGCGGTGGGCACGCGTTCCTCGAGCGAGATCGGCGTGTCGCGGACATACGGCGCGTAGATCGCCGCGCAGGCGGCGGCGTCGCGCTCGGCGCAGGCGTCCCTGATCACCATGGGCCGGAATGTATCCGGCAGGTAGTCTCGGGGACGATGCCAACTCAGAACCTTTCAGACGAGCAGCGCGCGTTCGTCGAGGCGATCCGCGACTTCGCCCGCCGCGAGTGCGGCACGCGCGAGCAGCGCGACGCGCTGACCGACGGCGGCGTCGAGCCGCACAATCCCGACGTGTATGCGCAGATCGCCTCGCTTGGATGGCTGGGCGCGGCGATTCCTGTCGAGTACGGGGGCGCCGGCGGTGGCGCGGTCGACCTGTGCCTGCTGTGTGAGGAGTTCGCGCGCGGGCTGATCCCGATGGGGTTCTTCCCGGTGACCATGATGTCCGGGCGTCCGGTGGAGCTGTTCGGGAGCGTCGCCTTGAAGGAGGAGATTCTCGGAGGGATCGCGGCCGGGCGGACCGGCGCGATTGCCATGTCCGAGCCCGAGGCCGGGTCGGACGTGGGCAACCTGTCGTGCCGGGCGGCTTCTGTGGACGGGGAGTTCGTGATCAACGGGCAGAAGACGTGGATCACCGGGGCGCACATGGCCGATCAGATCCTGGTCGTCTGCCGGACCACACGCGGCGAGGACAAGCACTTCGGGTTGACCATGATCTCGGTGCCGTCGGGAGTTGAAGGTCTCGAGATCCGGGGCATCGGGACGATGGGCGGCCGCGAGGTCAACGACATGTACTTCACCGACTGCAGGGTTTCCGCGGATCGGGTGGTCGGGCAGGTCGATCACGGCTGGATGCAGCTGATGGCGGGCCTGAACTACGAGCGGCTGATCATCGCCGCCCAGTCGCTCGGGATGGCGCAGCGCGCGTTCGAGGATGTGTTGGGCTATGTCAAGGAGCGCCGGCAGTTCGGCCGGGCGATCGGCAGCTTCCAGACGATCAAGCACCGCCTGGCCGACCTGGCCACCGAGCTCGAAGCCACGCGCGATCTGGTGTATGGGGTGGCACGTGTGGTCGATGCCAACCCGGACAAGCTGTTCCCCCGCGAGGCGTCGATGGCCAAGCTCAAAGCGACCGAGCTGGCCAAGCGCACCGCGCTCGAGGGCATGCAGATGATGGGCGGCTACGGCTACGCCACCGAGTACGACATGGAGCGCCACGTCCGCGCCACGCTGGTGACCACCATCTACGGTGGCGCCTCCGAGATCCAGCGCGAGATCATCGCCCGGTCGCTCGGTCTGTAAAGACTCTGCTTCAAACCGAGATTTCCAGGGCGGGCTGCGTCATCGTGTGCGCACCGTGTCCCCGCGGTTCCCGAAATTTCCGCCACTAACCGGACACTGCGCGCCGAGTGTCGGATTGTTCGGCCCACAGCCGAGTTATCCGTCATTGGCGACCGGCGCGATCCGTAATGGCGGAAATTTCGGCTTGGGGGGGACGAGGTGAGCGCGCGAGGAATGGATCCGGACCGGACGATCCAGGCTCTGGCGTCGTCGAACAACCGGGTGGTCACCCGGCGCGCATTGCGCGCGGCAGGTGTGACCGACGACGTGATCATGGACCGCGTCGTGATTCGGCGCCTGTACCGCCAGCACCACGGCGTGTATCTGCTCGACCCGCCGGAGCGGGCCAGCCGCGTCACGCTGCTGACCGCTGCGGTTGAGGCGTGCGGACCGGGTGCGGTGCTGAGTCACCGATCGGGGGCCGAGCTGTTGGAGCTCCTGCCAGCACACGTGGGATACATCGAGGTGACGGTGGTCGGGCATAACGCCGGCGACCGGCCGGGCATTCGCCGGCATCGAGTGGCAGCCCTCGACTCACGTGACATCAGCACCCGACACGGCATCAGGGTCACCTCGCCGGCGCGGACAGTCCTCGACAATGCTCGCCACCCGCTCCTTGAAGAGCTCATCGCGACCGGGTTGGACAGAGGGACCGTGACGCAGCGGCAGATTGCAGAGGCGATTGCCAGGTGTCCGACTCGCCGCGGCGTGCGAGGCTCCGGAGAATTCTCAACCAGCGCGGTGAGCCCCGCCTGACCAGGTCGTGGGGTGAGCGGAGGCTCCTGTCCCTGATCCGCGAGGCGGGGTTACCGGTGCCACTCACGAATCGTCTGCTGCTCGGCTTGAAGGTAGACGCGCTGTGGCCTGACCTGAAGCTGGTGGTGGAGGTCGATGGGTACGAGTTCCACGGGGACCGCGATTCGTTCGAGGACGACCGGGCCCGCGATGCGATGCTGGTGGCGCACGGCTACCGGGTGATCCGGTTCACCGCGCGCCAGCTGCGCGACCGGCCGCTGCTCGTAATGAGTCAGCTGGCGGCCGCGCTCGCGCTTGCCTCGGAGACGAACGCGCGCACGAGCGCAGCCTGATCGCCCGCGCGGGTGATTGCCACCAGCTCCGAGCGCGGCGCCCCGCTCACCGGTCGGTAGCTGACGCCGTCGAGGGCGAGCCGGCTCACCGACGCCGGGACGAGTGAGACGCCAACCCCCGCGGCGACCAGGCCGATGATCGTCAGCATCTCGGGCGCGTACTGGATCACGCGAGGCGCTGATCCGGCGCCGGCCAGTGCGTCGATCAGCAGGTCGTGGAATCCGGGCGCCTGATCGCGCGGGAACAGCACGAGCGGCTCGGCGGCGAGCCGGCGCAGGGGCACTCGACTGAGACTCGCCAACTCATGACCCGCCGGCAGTGCGGCGACGGTCCGCTCGCGCAGCACGGTCCGCACGCTGAGCTCGTCGTCGTCCTCGATCGGCGGGCGGACCAGGCCGACGTCGGCCAGACCGGCGCGCACCGCGCGCAGCTGATCGGCCGTGGGGCGCTCGCGCAGCTCGAGCTCGACGGCCGGCCGGGAGCGGCGGAAGCGCTCGACGCTGCCGGGGACGATCGAGAACAGCGCCGAGCCGACGAAGTTGATCCGTAGCCGGCCGGTCTGGCCGGCGTCGATCCGCCGTGCGGTGGCGACCGCCCCCTCGAGCTCGCCGAGCAAGGCCCGGGCGTCGCGCAGGAACGCCTCGCCCGGTGGCGTGAGCTCGACCCGGCGGCGGGTCCGCACCAACAGGGCGAAGCCGAGCTCATCCTCGAGCGCGCGGATCTGCTGGCTCAAGGGGGGCTGGGAGATGTGAAGGCGTTCGGCGGCGCGGCGGAAATGCAGCTCCTCCGCGACGGCGACGAAGTAACGCAGCTGACGAAGTTCCACGAAACTGATTTGGCTGACGACTCAATCGAGCTTAAGAAGATATTGGACACGATCACAGACGCGGGCGTAGGTTTGCCGCCGACGTGTCCTATCTGCTCACCTGCCCCAACTGTGGGACGCGCGAGGTGACCGACTTCGGCTACGGCGGCGAGATCTCGGCGCGCCCGACCTCGCGCCCCACGCTGAAACAGCTCGGGGAATACAACTACTTCCGCCGCAACGCGGCAGGAGTTCAGCGCGAGTGGTGGTTTCACCGGTCGGGCTGCCGGGCGTGGTTCATCGCCGAGCGCGACACGCGGACCAACGAGGTCCTGCTGACCGAGTTGCCCGGACGCGGGGGCGGTGCCGCATGAGCCGTCTCCCGCACGGTGCCGCATGAGCCGCCTGCCGCAGCGACCCGGGGAGCGCATCGACCGCCAAAAGCTCATCCGCTTCAGCTTCGACGGGAAGCCAGTCGAGGCATTCGACGGGGACACGATCGGCTCGGCGCTGTTCGCGAAAGGTCAGCGAACGTTCTCGCGGAGCTTCAAGTACCACCGCCGGCGGGGGCTGCTGTGCTGCGCGGGGCAGTGCCCGAACTGCATCGTGGCCGTCGACGGCGCGCCCGGCGTCCGGGCCTGTGTGGAGCCGGTGACCGAAGGCATGCGGGTCGAGCACCTGAACGCGACGCCCGGGCTCGAGCTGGACGTGATGCGCGCCACCGACCTGGTCGGCACCAGATTCACTCCGCCGGGCTTCTACTACAAGACGTTCATCCGGCCCCGCCGGCTGTGGCCGCTGTACGAGAAGGTGCTCCGGCATGCTGCGGGTCTGGGCGTCCTGCGTAAGGAACAGGCCGACCGCGAATGGCGGACCGAGTACCGCCGCCGGCATGCCGACGTGCTGGTGATCGGCGGCGGCCCAGCCGGAACGAGCGCGGCGAAGGCGGCCGCGGAGGCTGGCGCCGACGTGGTGCTGGTCTCCGAGGACAGGCTCGAACCGCTCGCCGGCGTGGAGACGCTCGACCGTGCGCAGGCGCTCGGCTACTTCGATGGAATGGTCCCGGTCTGGCAGGGCGACACGCTCCATCAGATCCGCGCGAACGCGCACGTGTTCGCCACCGGCACGATCGAGCAGCCGCTGGTGTTCGCGGGCAACGACCTCCCGGGGGTGATGCTCTCGGGCGGCGCGATGCGTCTACTCGACCGTTTCGCGGTCCGGCCCGGCGAGCGCGCGGTCGTCGCCACGACCTCGGACTGGGGTCTGAAGGCGGCGGCCCGGCTGCACGATGCCGGCGTCGTGATCGCCGCCGTGGCGGACCTGCGGGCCGCGCCGGGCCCACAGGCGGAGGAGCTCACCGGCCGCGGAATCGAGGTGCTCGCCGGTCACACCGTGATCGAGGCGAACGGCAAAAAGCAGGTGGAGCAGGCCGTCGTGGCGCCACTTGGCGATGAGGACGCGGCGCGCACCTTCGACTGCGACCTGCTGGTTGTCTCCGGTGGCGCGATTCCGGCCACCTCGCTGCTCTCCCAGGCGGGGGCGCACACGGTGTACGACGAGCAGCGCGGGATGTTCGTCCTGGCCGAGCCGCTGCCCCCGAATGTCTACGCGGCCGGAGAGGTCGCGGGCTTCGAGGACGCCGAGGCGATCGCCCGGTCCGGTGAACAGGCCGGGCAGGCAGCCGCCCGGAGACAGGTACGTACCGATGAATTAACGGTACGTACCAGTACCGAAAGCGGTGGGGGGGCGCGGCCGGACATCGCGGTCCCGCCCCCGGTGGCGGGGGCAACCCGCGGCAAGTGCTTCGCGTGCCTGTGCGAGGACGTCACGGCCAAGGACATCAAGCTGAGCATCGACGAGGGCTATGACTCGATCGAGCTGTCCAAGCGCTACACGACCGTGACCATGGGCCCGTGCCAGGGGCGCATGTGCCAGCTCGCCTCGGTCCGCCTGATGGCGAAGGAAACCGGGCAGAGCCTCGCCGATGTCGGCACGACGACCGCGCGACCGCCCTACGTATCGGTTCCGATGGGTGTGCTGGCCGGACGTCCGTTCCAGCCGGCCAAGCGATCGGCGATCCACGGCCGCCACCGCGAGCTGGGCGCCAACGTCAAGTGGGCCGGCGACTGGCGCCGACCCTACGACTACGGCGATCCCCAGAAAGAGGCGCTGGCCGTGCACGAGGCGGCCGGCCTGATCGACGTCTCGACGCTCGGAAAGCTGCTGGTCCGCGGGCCCGAGGCAGGCGAGTTCCTGGATCGGCTGTATCCGAATCGGTTCAGCGATCTGAAGCCCGGGCGGATCCGCTATGGGGTGATCAGCTCGGACGCCGGCCGCATCGTCGACGACGGCACGATCTGCCGGATCGACGAGGACACCTACTACGTGACCACGACCTCGAGCGGCGCCGGCGCGGTCGAGGAGTGGTTCTCCTGGTGGCTGGCCGATTGGCGCATGAGCGTCCGCCTGACCGACATGACCCAGGGTCTGGCGGCGGTAAACCTGGCGGGCCCGAAAGCGCGGGAGATCCTGGGCAGCCTGACCGACCTCGACTGCTCGGCCGAGGCGTTCAAGTACCTCGACGCCAAGCAGGCCAAGGTCGCCGGCGTGCCTTGCCTGATCCTGCGCATCGGGTTCGTCGGCGAGGTCGGCTACGAGATCCACTTCGCCGCCGCCCACGGCGAGCACGTGTGGGACGCGCTGATGGAAGCCGGCGCCCAGCACGGCATCAGGCCCTTCGGTCTCGAGCCCCAGCGAATCCTGCGCCTGCAGAAGATGCACATCCTGGTCGGCCAGGACACCGACTCGGAATCCACTCCGTTCGGCGCCGCCATGCCGTGGATCGTCAAGCTCGACAAGTCCCAGGACTTCATCGGCAAGTGGGCGCTCGAGCACTACGCCGACATCGAGCCCGAGACGCGCCTGGTCGGGTTCACGCTCGGCGACGGCTACGTGCCGACCGAGGGCTCAGTGATCATCGACGCGGTCGGTGCTCCTGCCGGCCAAGTGACCAGCGCGCGGTTCTCGCCCGTGCTCGATCGGGTGATCGGGATGGCCTGGGTGCCCAGCCCGTTGGCGCGCGATGGCGCCACGGTGGCGATCTCCGACCAGGGCCGCACGATGCAGGCGCACATCCAGACGAGGCCGTTCTACGACCCCGACGGCGAGGTGCTGCGGTCATGAGCGCCC
This sequence comes from Solirubrobacteraceae bacterium, assembly GCA_035455845.1. Taxonomy (GTDB): domain Bacteria; phylum Actinomycetota; class Thermoleophilia; order Solirubrobacterales; family Solirubrobacteraceae; genus Palsa-465. The sequence continues at coordinate 10,680 of DATIEI010000183.1, read as the reverse complement.
TCGCGTTCCTGAGCCCGGCAGCCTCGGACGCCGCGATCGCTCGCAGCCCGATGGAGCGCTCCGCGAAGGCAGCCGGGGCACGGTTCGAGGTGCGCGACGGTTGGAACGTGGCGGTCGACTACGAGGGCGCGCGCAGCGACACCGTGCGCTGGGCGGATGTCTCACACCTACGGAAGTGGGAGGTGCACGGCAGCGGCGACCTCGGGACCGCGCGGCGCGAGGGCGACGCGTGGTGGTGCGGATTGACCAAAGACCGAGCGTTGGTCCTGGGTGGCCCCTCGCCCGAGGACGCAATCGAGGTCACCTGCAACTACGCCGCGCTGACCATCCTCGGGCCGCAGGCCCGCGAGACCATCGCGCGTTTCTGCGCACTCGACCTGCGCCCGCAACACGCGCCGCCGCACAGCTTCCGGCCCGGCTCGATCGCCCGCCAGCCCGGCATGATCCTGGTCGAAGCCGAGGACCGGTTCCTGCTCCTGTTCGGCGCGGCGACAGCCGAGTACATGTGGGAGGTAGTGGCCGATGCGGCGAGACCGCTCGGCGGTGCCCCGGTCGGAATCGAGGCCATACCCGATGCTTGACATCTTCCGACGCCGCCGGATGTGGCGCCGGCAGGGCGACCTGAAGCCCGCCTACGACGTGGTGATCGTGGGCGGCGGATCGCACGGCCTGGCCGCGGCTTACTACCTGCAGAAGGACCACGGCATTCGCAGCGTGGCGATCCTCGAAAAGCGCTACATCGGCAGCGGGGCGGCCGGGCGCAACACGACGATCCTGCGCTCGAACTACAAGACGCCGGAGGGCGCGAAGTTCTACGACGCGAGCGTGAAGCTGTACGAAGGCCTGAGCCGCGAGCTCAACTTCAACCTGCTGTTCTCGCAGTGCGGTCACCTGACGCTGGCCCACTCGGACCGCGCGATGTTCGTGATGGCCAACCGCGCCGAGGTCAACCGCCTGAACGGGATCGACTCGCGCGTGATCTATCCCGACGAGATCAAGCGCCTGGCGCCCGCCATGCAGGTGACAAACGAGCACGCCACGTATCCGATCATGGGGGCGCTGTACCACCCACCCGGCGGGATCATCCGCCACGACGCGGTGGTGTGGGGCTTCGCCCGGGGCGCCGACCGCGGCGGCGTCGAGATCCATCAAAACACCGAGGTCCAATCCATGGAGCGCCAGAACGGGCGCGTCACGAAGATCCACACCAACCGCGGCACGATCAGCGCCGGCCACGTCCTCAACTGCACCGCGGGCTGGAGCACGCTGATCTGCGACATGGTCGGCGTGCCCCTCCCGATCACCACCCACATCCTCCAGGCGTGCGTCACCGAGCCGGTCAAGCCGCTGCTCGACGTGGTGATCGTCTCATCGCAGATGCACGTCTACGTCAGCCAGACCGACCGGGGCGAGTTCCTGATGGGTGCCGAGATCGAGCCGTGGACGACCTACCGCATGCAGGGAACACTCAACTTCCTGCAGGAGGTGACCAGACACACGCTCGAGCTGTTCCCACAGCTCGAGCGGGCGCGGCTGCTGAGGAGTTGGGCCGGACTGTGCGACCTGAGCCCCGACTACAGCCCGATTCTCGGCCAGACCGAGGTCGAGAACTTTCACGTCAGCGCAGGATGGGGCACTTACGGGTTCAAGGCCGCCCCGATCGTGGGTAAGACGCTGGCCGAGCTGGTCGCTACCGGCCGCACCCCAAGCCTGATCGCCCCGTTCGCACTGGAGCGCTTCTACGAAGACAAGCTGGTCTCAGAACTTGCGGCGGCGGCCGTGAGCCACTAGAAGAAAAGGAGCAGGGAGAATGGCAGCGAGCATTGGAGAGGACGCACCTATGAAGACCAGCCTCGAGATCGCCCAGGAAGCCGTTCTCCAGCCGATCGAGCAGATCGCCGAACGGGCGGGGCTCGAGCGCGACGAGATCGAGCCCTACGGCCGCTACAAGGCCAAGGTCTCGCTGTCCGTGCTCGAGCGCCTGAAGGATGTCAAGGACGCCAAGGTCGTGTGCGTCACCGGGATGACGCCGACCAGAGCCGGCGAGGGAAAGACGACCACGCTCGTCGGCCTGACTCAGGGCCTGGGGGTCATCGGCAAGAACCCGGTGGCGTGCCTGCGCGAGGCGTCGGTGGGGCCGGTGTTCGGAATCAAGGGCGGCGCAGCCGGCGGCGGCCTGACCCAGGTGGTCCCGATGGAAGACCTGAACCTCCACTTCACCGGCGATATCCACGCGATCGGGGCGGCCAACAACCTGCTCGCGGCGATGATCGACGCCTCGATCCTGCACGGCAATCCGCACCAGATCGACGCGCTCCGGATTCCGTGGAGGCGCGCCGTCGACATGAACGACCGGGCGCTCCGGGACATCGCGATCGGGCTCGGCGGCCGCGCAAACGGCTATCCGCGCGAGACCGGCTTCGACATCACCGCCGCGTCGGAGGTGATGGCGATCATGGCCGTCTCTCGCGACCTTCAGGATCTCCGCCGCCGGCTCGGCAACATCACCGCCGCGTACTCGTACGACGGCGGCAAGGCGGTCACCGCCGAGGATCTCCGGGCGGCCGGCGCGATGGCCGTGCTGCTTAAGGACGCGCTCAAGCCGAACCTCGTTCAGACGCTTGAAGGCCAGCCGGTGATGATGCACTGCGGACCGTTCGCCAACATCGCGCACGGCAACAACTCGCTGATCGCAGACCTGATCGGGATGAAGCTGGGCGACTACGTGGTGACCGAGTCGGGCTTCGGCTCGGACATGGGCATGGAGAAGTTCTTCGACATCGTCTGCCGTTTCGGCAAGCTCACGCCGTCCGCCGCGGTTCTCGTCACCACCGTCCGCGCGATCAAGCACCACGGCGGGGTGGCCGACGATCCGCGGGTCGAGCGCGCGGCCAGCCTGCATGCGCTCGAGATCGGGATGGCCAACGTGCGCCGTCACTTGAAGATCATCGAGACCTACGGAGTGCCCGCAGTGGTCGCGGTCAACCGCCGTCCCGGCGACACCAACGAGGAAGTCGACTTGGTCAAGCGCCTCGCGCTCGAGGCGGGCGCGTTCGCGGCCGAGGCCAACGAGGGGTTCGCCAAGGGAGGCGCGGGCGCGGCCGACCTGGCGACGGCGGTCGTCGAGGCGTGCGAGCAGCCGAACACGTTCCACCACCTCTACGAGGACAACGCGCCGCTTCAGGACAAGATCGAGGCGGTGGCCAAGCAGGTCTACGGCGCCAAGGACGTCTACTACTACCCCGAGGCCGAGCGCAAGCTGAGCCAGTTCACTCGCGAGGGCCTCGGCCACTTCCCGGTGTGCATGGCCAAGACCCATCTGTCGCTGTCGTCCGACGCGACGCTCCTCAATGCGCCCGAGAACTTCACCCTGCCGGTTCGCGACATCCGTGCCTACACCGGAGCTGGGTGGCTCGTCCCGCTGTGCGGCGACATCGTCCAGATGCCCGGGCTTGGCACGGAGCCCGCGGCGATGAACATCGACATCGACGCCGAGGGACGGACCGTCGGCCTTTTCTGATCTCTCACTTCGCCAGCTGCTGGACGACATCGCCGCCCGGACGCCGGCGCCTGGCGGTGGCTCGACCGCGGCAACGGCGACCGCGCTCGCGGCGGCCCTGGTCGAGATGGCGGCGAGCTTCACCCGAGACCTCGACGCGCAGTTCCAGCGCGCGGGCGAGCTGCGAACGCGCGCGCTCGAGCTGGCCGAGATCGAGCTTCACGCCTACGAGCCGGTGCTCGATGCGCTCAGGCTCCCGCGCGACGATCCCGAGCGCGCGGCCCAGGTAAGTGCCACGCAGACAGAGGCGTCGAAATCCCCGCTGGAGATCACCCGAGTCGCCGCTGAGCTCGCCGAACTGGCCGCGGAGCTTGCCACCAACGGGAACCCCAACCTCAAAGGCGACGCAATCGCCGGCGCGCTGCTGGCCGAGGCCGCGGCCCAGGCGGCGTCCCGCCTGGTAGCGATCAACCTGACCGGCGGTGTCGTGGTCGAGGAGGCGGCCGCCTTCGCCGCGCGGGCCGGCGCCGCCCGCGATCGCGCGCTCATCGGCTGATGGGCAGCTCGGCAAAGCCCGCGCGCTCGCCGTACTCGTCGCTTCGCCACCCGTCGAGCCGACACTGCGCGCACCTCGAACCTTTCGCTTCGAGGCTCAGACGCCGCGGGCCGAGGAGTCCTTCCAGCGCAACCGTTTTGCACCACTTGCCACAATATGTTCAAACTGCGTGTGGGGAGGAGGGCGACTGGTGGCCCGCGAAGACGTGGCCCCCCGATGGCGACGGGCAGGATCGAGCGGCGACGGACGCGCCACGGATCAGCGCGCCCCGTCCCTTGTCGACAGCGCCGAGGAGGCGCTGCACGTCTGGCTGGCCGGCGGGCGCTACCGCCAGGGCGACCGCCTCCCACCCGAGCACGAGGTCGCGACGATGCTCGGCATCTCCCGCGGCACGTTGCGCAGCGCTCTTCGCCGGCTCGAGGAACGCGGGGAGATCGTCCGCCGCCAGGGGAGCGGCACGTTCGTCGGGCGCGGCGCGGTCCCGGCTGCGCTGGGCGAGCGCCTCGAGCGCCTCGAGCCGTACTCCTCGTTGGCCGAGCGTCGCGGCCTTGCACTCACGAGCGTGGACCTGCACATCGAGCGGCGCGCGGTCGGCGCCGAGGTCGGAGAGGCGCTCGGCCTGGCCCCGATCGCCCAGGTGACGACGATCGCTCGCACGCTGGAGGCCAACGAGGCGCCGGTTGCCGTGATGTTCGACGTCGTTCACCCCAAGGTGTCGTTGCCCGACGACGATGCGCTTCGCGAGCAGCTCGCGAGCGGCCAGATGGTGCTCGACGTCCTGATATCCATCGGCGTCCCGGTCACGTATGCGCGCACACGTGTCATCCCGTCGCTGCTCAGCCCGCGCGAGCGTGCCGGCAAGCTGCTGGGGGTCAAGCGGACCACCGCGGTACTGGAGCTCGAGGAGCTGTACTACGCGGGCCGCGACGAGCGCGTCGCCTACTCGCGCGACCTGTTCGCCCCGGGCGGCCTCGATGTGACCGTGATGCGCTCGTTCGAGTCGACCCGCCCCACCCCGATCGCGAATGTCCGCGGCGCCCGCGGCGCGACCGGCCGGGCTCGTCGCACGCGGGACAACGGCGCGTGAACGCCGGCCCGGTCGGCTCGGTCGCCCGGGCGATCGCGCTGCTCGACGCGGTCGCCGAGAGCGAAGGCGGGGCGAGGGTGAACGAATTGGCGCGGCAGATCGGGGTCAACCCGAGCACCGCCTCGCGATTACTCAGCACCTTGGAAGCGGGAGGCCTGGTCGAGCGTACCCCTGAAGGCCCGTACCGGCTCGGGCTCAAGCTCGTGGCGCTGTCTGACCGCGTGCTCGGACAGCTCGACGTGCGCGATCGAGCGCGGCCCTGGCTGATCTGGCTGGTGCAGGAGACCGGCGAGACCGCGACCCTGTCGGTTCCGGGCGGTGGCGAGGCGATCACCGTGGACTTCGTGCCCTCGCCCTCGAGCGTGGCCAGCCTGGCTCGGCTGGGCCGCCCGAGCGTGGCCCACGCCACCGCCGCGGGGAAGGCGATGCTGGCGTTCGGTCCAACCGGGTCGTCCGGCGAGCTCACCCGTTTCACCGAGCGGACGATCATCGACCACGACGCGCTCGAACGCGAGCTCGAGCGAATACGCGTCGCCGGCGTGGCCGAGGCGGTCGGCGAGCGCGAGCCGGACCTGAACGCGCTGGCGGCGCCGGTTACCGGACGGGGCGGCGAGCTGGTGGCGATTCTCGGGCTGCAGGGCCCGGCCGCCCGCCTGCCGGCGGCGACCCGGCGCGCACTGCGCGAGCCGCTCTTGCGCGCGTCTCGAGAGCTCGGCCAGGCACTCGGCGGACCGGCACCCGGATAGGATGCGCCATGCGCTTACGCCTGCGCCCGGGGGACCTGCGCGCCCTGGCCGACGAGGAGCTGATGGAGCTCGTCGATGCGGGCGACACCCGGGCGTTCGAGGTGGTCTTCGACCGTCACGGTGGCGCGGGCTACTCGCTCGCGCTGCGCATGTGCGGCCGGCGCGCGCTGGCCGAGGACATCGTCCAGGAGGCGTTTCTGTCGCTGTGGCGCAGCGGCTCGGGCTATGACCGGGCCCGCGGGAGCGTGCGCTCGTGGGTGCTGAGCGCGGTCCACAACCGGACGGTCGACACGTTGCGGCGGACCGGGGCGAAGGCGGGGCGCGACGTCTCCGACGAGGGGATCGCCGAGCGGTTGCCGGCGCGCGACGCCACGGACGTCGAGGTCGAGCGGCGTGAGGAGTCCCGGCGGGTGCGCAGCGCGCTCGACGAGCTTCCCTCCGATCAGCGGCAGGTCATCGAGCTGGCCTACTTCGGCGGCCTCAGCCACAGCCAGATCGCGGAGATGCTCGATCTGCCGCCCGGTACCGTGAAGGGACGGATGAGGCTCGGGTTGACCAAGATGCGCCAAGCCCTCGGCGAGGCAGAGAGGGTGGCGCTGTGAGCGTCGAGAACGGCCGTGAGTGCGGCGAGAACGCGGCGGCGTACGTGCTCGGGGCGCTCGGGCCGGCCGAGGCCGAGGCGTTCCGCCGGCACATCGACGAGTGCGCCGCGTGCCGAGACGAGGTCGCGGCGTTTGAGCAGATCACGGAAGCGCTGCCGGCGAGCACCGGGCGTTCCGAGATGCCACGGGATCTGCGCCGGCGAGTCATGCGCGAGGTGCGCGCCACGCCGAAAACCGCCCCCGCGGGTCGCGCGCACACGGTGAGGGCGCCGTCCCGTGTCTCGTTCGCGTGGGGTGGCGCGCTGGCCGCCGGCATCGTTGCCGTGATCGTGGCGATCGTGCTCGTCAGCAGCGGCGGATCGAGTGGCACGCGCGTGATCCAGGCGAGCGTCGGCAGCGCCGAGCTCCACATCGCCGGCGGACGGGGCGATCTCGTCGTGCACCGCCTACCTCCGCTGCCCGCGGGGCGCATCTACGAGATGTGGGTGCAGCGCGGCACCGCGGCACCGACGCCAACCGGGACGCTGTTCAGCACCCGCGCGAACGGGTCCGCCAACGTCGGCGTCCCGGGCAGCCTCAACGGGGTCAGCCGGGTGATGGTCACCCAGGAGCCCGCCGGGGGAACGCTCGCGCCCACGAGTGCGCCGGTGATCGTCGCACCCGTGACCTGAGCATCCCCCCGGCTCTGCAGCCCCCGGTTTTTCAGGCGGCGAGGGGCTTCACGTCATAGCCGCTCTTGGGCGTCCCGAGGTACGGGAAGTGCGGCAGGTACCTCGTGCTGCCCGGCCCCAGCCCATCGGTGACCAGCGCCGCCGCGGCGTCTGGCGTGTAGCTCTTGTTCACGAGTGGATAGGTCGCTCCGGCGATCGCCCGCAGCTCGACCGTGACGACGTCGTCGAACACGCGCCGTCCGTTGGGGAACCCGGCCGCGTCGCCCCCGATCAACCCGAGAGGCTTCGCTGAGCCTCGTCGCGCGGGCGGGATCGCCATGTTCAGCCGGAGCTGATCGGCCGGGTTGGCACCGGTGAAGTTCTGAAAGCCCGGGACGACGCCGGCCGGGATCCCGGTCATCAGGATCGCGGCCAGATCCGCCCGCGGGGCGGTCAGTTTGGCCAGGTTGGGGAACACGCCCGGGTAGAGCACCGGCAGCAGCCCGGCAAGCTCGGGATGCAGGACGTAATGCAGGAACTGGGCGTCGGCCTGCGCCGGAAGCGCGTTCCAGCGGTCCTTGTCGCCCAACGGGACGATCACCTCGTTGAACAGCGGATTGCCGAGGCGCGAGACCTGGACCCACGGACCGGCCTCGTGCACCGCGCCGCTGCCCGCGTGGCGGACCGCCGCGCGACGCCGGCCGGCCGCCGTCCACACGCCGATCACGGACTTACCCGCCATCGGGTCGGTCGGCTTGGAGCCGTCCCGGGTCAGCTCGTGCTTGGGGATCTTCAGCGCGATCGTGTGCACGCTGAAGCCATGCGTGGCGTTGACCGCGTGCGCCGCGGCCATCCCGCCCAGGTGCAGGTTCTCGAACGGCCGCAGGTCGCCCAGGTCGAACACCGCCCCGAGGTCGACGTAGAAGCCCTCCAGGCGCTGGCCGGCGAACACCGTGTGGCCACCGGCGATCTTGTGCACCGCCTGCGCGGCGAGGTTCGCGTAGTTCGGGGTCGAGCCCGGGCCGATGTTGCATGGCGGGCAGGCCAGCCCGCTGGCCAGCACCTTGCGGTGACCGTGCTTGACGCGGGTCACGGTGTAGAACTGACGCCGGTTCCAGTCAGGGCTGTCGATCGAGTCGATCGGGCCGGTGTTGTACAGGAACGTGTCCGGGTTACGGACCTTGGTCTGGAACAGGAACTCGTAGGTGATCTCCGGCGCGCCGTCGGCATCGTTGTCGATGTGGATCTCGTAGCGGACGTCGTCGCCGAACTCGAAGAAGTTCGGACCGCCGAACGGCGCCTCGAGCGGTAGGTAGTTCGAGATGATCGTGACCGTGCCCGGATCGTCGGGAGAGACGAACGCGTACGTGTCGGTGTTGTCGGCCACCGGGTCCTTGCTGATCGCCGGCGCCTCGCGATGGGATGACATGACTTGCCTCCTACTTCGCCGCGCGCGCGATCTGCGCGGCGAGCTTACGGTCGCGGATGGTGACTTCGCGTTCGCCCTTCATGACCGAGACTCGGTCGTGGTGGACGTACGCCACGAGCGGTTCGGCGGGGGCCGCGCCGGCCTCGCCGGCGACGAGCGCGCCGATGACGGTCGCGCCGACCGCCGCGCCGGCTGAGCGCTTCACGAACGCACGCCTGGTTTGATCGCTCACTTCGCTCCTCCTATGAGGTTGGGTCGCTTTCCGTCCGGCTATACGCGCGACCGCGCCAAGCGGATCACTTGGGGTCGCCTGCGGCGACGTCCGTGGGGCCGGGTGCCCCGTCCGGACACTTGCGTCGACCCGCCGGGCAAGGACGCCCGGCAGAACGGCATCGCGGCTGGGCCCGGCTCGGCATCCGGCCTCGCCCCACGACGGGCCCGCCGCGATCTCATCCGGTGGACGCCGCGCGCCAGCGCGGCCCCAATCAGCTCCAGGGGTACGGGCTGTGCGAAACGGGGTGCAGGTCCCCGGTCGCGAACCGCTCGAAGCGGAACGGATGCAGCAGCGCGGAGTGCTCGCCGGACAGGACGCGAGCGATCTCGCGCCCGACCGCGATCATCTTGTAGCCGTGGTTGGAATCCGCGGCCACGAACACGTTCGGGCGCATGTAGTCGAACACCGGGAAGTTGTCGACGGTGAACGCACCGGCGCCGCCCGAGCGGACCTGGCGGTACTTCGGTCGCATGCCCTCGAAGCGGCCCAGGCAGTGTGAGAGCGCGGCGCACCACATGTCGGGGAAGCCCGGCTCGACCGACCCGGTCGGGTAGGGATCGACCTCGAACTCGGGGCTCATGCGCAGCGGCTGCGCGCCTCCCTGCACGCTGTGGCGGTCGGGCTTGAAGTACACGCCCCACGGCTCGGTGGTGATCAGCCGAGCCTCGTCGTCGCGCAACGTCTGGTCGGAGTCGACATGAAGCACGGGCGAGGACGCTCCGTCGTCGGTGATGAACTGCGCCGGGTCGAACGCGATTTCGCCCTCCTGGAGATACCAGTAGGTCCACATCGGGAGGTCGGGCTCGACCGTCCCGTCGGGCTGGCGAACGTCGATTCGATCTGGCAAGCCGAGCATCGCCCAGAGCGATGGGATCCACGGTCCTACGGCGACGACGACGCGCTCGGGCGCGATGTCGCCCCTGTTCGTGTGCACGAGGGTGACCGCGCCGGCGTTGTCGAGGTCGAAGCCGGTGACCGCTACGGCGGTCTCGATCTGGGCGCCCGCGCGCCGCGCCTTGTCGGCCAGGCCCAGCATCGACTCGCGGTTGAACGCGTAGCCTCCGGCCCGCTCGTGCAGGCACACGGTCAGGCCGGGGGCGCGCCAGTCGCCATACAGCGAGCGCATGTGGTCTGACACCGCCTCCTCGCCGACGTACAGCTCCGACGGGTACCCGATCCGCTGCTGGCGCTCGTACACCGCGACCAGGTCTGACTCCTGCGCCGGCGGCCCGAGCGCGATGTAGCCGCTGCCGTGGTAGTGCAGCGCCTCGGGGTCGGACTCCCACACCTCTACGCAGGCGGCCATCAGCTCGGACATCGCGGGTTGGAAGTAGTTGTTGCGGATCACCCCGCAGGCGATGCCGGAGGCGCCGGCGGCCACGTCGGTCTTGTCGACGACCAGCACGTCCTCGCCCTGCTCGGCGAGATGCCACGCGGTGGAGAGGCCGTGAACGCCGGCGCCGATGACGAGGGTAGAGGACATTGCGTAACGCGCAATGGTAGTGCGCTATATGCAAGACAATACGGTGCCGAGTGCCCTCGGGTCAAGGCCCTTCGAACGTCGAAATTTCCGCCATTACCGGAGAGCCTGCTCCTCCGTCACGGATTCTTCGGCTCACGGCCGAGTTATCCGACACTCGCGGCGGCCTGGATCTCCAATGGCGGAAATTTCGGGCCGGGGATAGCAGGGGCGAAAGTGGTCAGCGGGGGCGTCGCGACGCTTGCCTCGGGCTCCGGCAACTGGTATAACCGCGCTGTACGAATTTGTACAACGGGTGCGGCGTGCCGGCGCCCGTGCGGGAGCGTGAGGTGGGCGGCACATCCGGTGGATGCGCTT